>CAZDEW010000090.1:0-1944 GCA_964504585.1 uncultured Pseudomonadales bacterium
AATACGATTTTTATGGCTTACTTCGAGGGATACAAAGGCTTCCAGAAAGCTTACTCCCCTCGCCTCGCTTCGCGGGCTTTATACCTGCGGCAATACGGCACCGCTCGACAACTGCTGCTCGCACCCGCCTTTTGTATGAGTTTTTTTGACGCACCGAGAAGACGCGTGATCGTCTCGTACAGCATACTGGTGATGGTGATTGTGCTCGTCACTCTTTTTCGACTGCTGCCGCAACCCGTGAGAGGCATTCTCGACTTTGGCGTCGTTATAGGTCTGAGCTGGGGAACGATTAGTGTGCTTTACTTCAGCGTTGTCTATGCGACAGGCAAAAAGCAGATGGTCGACGCGGAAGTCGTTGCAAAGGGTTAACTCTTCTAGCGTTCGATCAATGCCAATAAACGCTGCGCTGTTCGTCCAGCACCAGCTCGAAGCGCAAGGCGATGGAAGCCGTTTTTTTGCGCGATGCCTCGAAGTCATCTTTCTGGAACAAGAAGCGTGGCTCGATTTCAATAAAGAACCAAGGGCGACCCAATGTTTGGCGATACAACAAGCCTGGTCCATAAGCTTCAACGTAGTGATCGGGCCGAGTCTCGCCAAAAGCCAATAGATAGGTTGAGATAATCCTCGAATTACTCAGGGCTCGATTTACCGAGAGTCGCTGAGACCACGGCACGCCAGGATCGACCTCGTTAAAGTCAAAACGGGAGTCGAGTCGGAGAATGCGCGTATCGGTCAATCGCTTGTCAAATTCTGTCGAAAGCCTGCTGCCAAAACCAAACTGATCGATCCAGTAGATCTCTTTTCGTACCTGTAGCAGGTAATCACTGCGAATTGGTTTTTTATAATAGGCTGCTACTCCCGTTCGTAGCCGCGCGCCAGACTTGAGTCCAACACGATACCGGAGTTTAAAGCGCGACCTTTCTATGGCCTCGAGTTGTAAGCCAACCTCACCTGAAGCGGATTCATCATCTCGCCCTTCCCGAATACCGTCCTCATTGAGGACGTCTTCTTCATCGAGCTCAGAGTTGATAATAAGATTGAGCCTTTCTTCTGTATTGGGCAGATTAAGCCGCAGTCTAAAACGTACCGAATCCGTATGATTATCTCGCTCTTCCCAGAAATTGCTGTACCTCAGCCTGCCGACAGTCTCGTTGGCAGCATAGTCGACGGACTGACCACCGAGAAAGCGATCCATCCATATGGCCAGCTGATCAACGCTGCGAGACACATAAAGATGGGATACATCGAGAGTACGGTTAATCGCGGAGGTGGAGGGCTCAGAGCTCTCGTCGGCTTGCACAGCCTCCTCAGACGCGGGTTCTGGCGGTTGCAGTTCATGGACTTCCGCATCATCGGATTTTGTCGCAGGAAGCTCAGCATCACCGACGGCGGGTGTTGCGAGCGCACTGGAAATACCCAGCAAAGCCACGGCAAATAGCAATAGCTTTAACGGGGGCGTCAATGCCGGTGGCGCCAGTGAATTAGCTGGCGGTAAGGGCGTGCCTATTTGTTTTCTCTGGTGGCCAATGACGGTCAGCCCCCCTATTGTCTAAAGGGATTACTGCGTTTTATGATTGATCCCGATAACTGAACAACAGAGAATCGAACGATTAATACGCAGAGCCTGACTAAACAGTATAGACAATTGCCCGAACGAGTCGCCTAGAGATCCCGACCTTTGCCAGCAGCGATACGCATGCGCAGGGCGTTGAGCTTGATAAACCCCTCTGCATCGCGCTGATCGTAGGCACCCGCATCATCCTCAAAGGTTGCGATCGAAGCATCGAACAAAGAATCGTCAGAACGACGACCAACCACAATCACATTACCCTTGTACAACTTTAGACGAACGTCGCCGTTGACGAATCGCTGTGAATCATCGATCGCAGCCTGCAGCATTTTACGCTCCGCTGACCACCAGTAACCGTTGTAGATAAGTTTTGC
>CAZDEW010000090.1:1954-12892 GCA_964504585.1 uncultured Pseudomonadales bacterium
TCGTCTTTAAGGTGCGCGACCTCCCGGTCGAGAGTGATCGATTCGATGGCTCTGTGTGCCCTGAGCATTATCGTGCCGCCGGGCGTCTCGTAACAGCCGCGCGATTTCATACCGACGTAACGATTTTCAACAATATCGAGCCTGCCAATGCCATGCTCACCACCGATACGGTTAAGCGTCTCCAGTACCGTTGCAGGCGACATTGCCTCGCCATCTATAGCAACGATATCGCCAGCTCTAAAGCTTAATTCGATATAACGAGCTTGATCAGGGGCGGCTTCCGGCGCTACAGACCAGCGCCACATGTCCTCTTCGGCTTCCCACCAAGGGTCCTCGAGATTACCGCCTTCGTAAGAAATATGCAGCAGATTTGCATCCATTGAGTACGGCGACTTCTTGCCTCGCTTCATTTCGACGGGAATCTGGTGAGTCTCACAATATGCCATGAGCTTCTCACGCGAATTGAGATCCCACTCACGCCAGGGCGCGATGACCTGAACGCCGGGCATTAGCGCGTAAGCGCCGAGCTCAAAACGAACCTGGTCATTACCCTTGCCGGTCGCGCCATGTGAAATCGCATCGGCGTTCGTTTCCCTTGCAATTTCCACCAATCGCTTGGCGATGAGAGGGCGTGCGATTGACGTGCCCAGCAAATACTCGCCTTCGTATATCGCGTTGCTGCGAAACATGGGGAAAACATAATCTCTTACGAACTCTTCCCGCAAATCGTCAATATAAATTTCTTCGACGCCCAGCGCTTTTGCCTTTGCTCGGGCTGGCTCCACCTCTTCCCCCTGCCCAATATCAGCAGTGAAGGTGACCACCTCGCATTCGTAAGTCTGCTGCAGCCATTTGACGATCACAGAGGTATCCAACCCTCCCGAATAGGCCAAAACAACTTTGTTTACGTTCGACATAATGTTTCTCTTCAGAATTTTCTGGCGTGGCACTCGCACATTGACAGAAAATCACCGGCGCGAGGCAGAGGCTTGCAAATAAGGTCGGAGTGTACACGCAGGCAGTGCGTCATCCGGGCGGGCATTGTAAGACTAAAAATCGCGAAATTCGCGGCAGAAATACGCGTAATTATTGATCGCTGGGGGAGCTAGCTGGGTAAATCTGCCTCTGGCTGCATTTGCAGCCTGACGGTGACCCGGCGATTTGCCTGTTTACCCGCCGACGAGGAGTTCGGCTTTACCGGGTAGCGCTCGCCATGGTACCTGAGCACGACCTGTTCGGGATTGACCCCAAGCCGGAGAAGATTTTCCTGAACCGCTTCGGCGCGGCGCCGGGAGAGATCGATGTTATAGGTCGTCGTATTGGTGTTATCGGTATGCCCATCGATGAATACCTTTTCAACATCGGGGGATCTTGCGACAAAATTTCCCAGCGTTTTCAACCAGTCCATTGCCTCGTCGTTGAGTTCATCCTTATCCGATTCAAAGTGAATTCGGGAGCGCTCCAGGCTGGCAAAATCGACCGGCATTAAATTACTCAAACACTGGATATAAGAAGCATAGGCCGCTCGAAAATTCACGGACGACAGCCCCACCTCAGTAGACTCCTGCTCTGCGGCATACCAGTCGCTACTAGCCATGCGCACGCTCTCACCGCGATAGAGCTCTGCCAACAGTCGCTGTGACAGGTTTTTCTCGATGGTCAGCGGAACCCCCCCCTCTGAGAGCTTAACCTTGCCAAGCGGTCGATCGGGACTGCCCGGACGCCACACCGGGGCCTGCGACCAAAGCTCAACCATGCCCTGACCGGCAGCAGGAGGCCTTGGGCTATTCAATTGAAACTGCAGGCTGCCGCCCGACCAGGTCTCAAACTCTGCGCGACCGAGAAAAGGAATGTCCTGGCGCAGCCGACAGACCAACAAACTCGCGTCCCAATCCCAGCGCGCAACATCCATTCTGGGGTGAAACACTTCGTCCCTGGGCTCCAGTGCAAGCGCTTGCAAGCCAGACAGCTGAAGGGCAAAAAAAATTATGATTGGCTTTAACGACTTCATGAGATACGGCGAATCCTTCTTCAATCCCGCTAACGGCAATTCCATGCACCCACGGCTCAGTTCAAATAGACCACGCCCCGCCGTGATGCAGGGCATGCAAGTGACACCTAATTATCGGCGAGTCGCCCCATTTCTTGAGCGCAGCTCGCCGACATAAGCCACACTCCGCAAAGCAATAATCAGAAACGGGATTTTTGTCGCCCGCTCAGACGATAGCCTCGCTTTGTGCTATCTTAGCCCGCCTTTTTTATTGCGTAGTCGGTTTGATCTGCCACCAATTGCAGCTGAGCCGACGATGATCCAAACGACCTGACAGATAACGTGACGGTTAACGTGACAAAAACAGAATCCATCTTTATTCGACAGCCCGATGACTGGCATATTCATCTGCGAGATGAGCATGCACTGGCGCTGACCGTCAACGACGCAGCAAGGCAATTCGAGCGCGTGCTGGTCATGCCCAATCTCACACCGCCGGTGACCAATGCTGAGTTGGCACAGGCCTACCGACAAAGGATTATGTCGGCACTAGACGATGAGCTTTCCTTTGACCCCAAAATGACGCTTTACCTGACCGATCAAACCACCGCAGATATGGTGCAAGCGGCAGCAGATGATCCAGATATCGTAGCCTTCAAATGGTATCCCGCCGGCGCGACGACGAACTCGGAATCCGGCGTTACCGATGCGAAGAAGATCTACCCGGCATTGGAGGCGATGCAAAAGCTCGGCGTAATCCTCTGTGTTCACGGTGAGGTAACTGATAGCGATATCGATATTTTTGACCGCGAGGCGACATTCATTGAGCGCACGCTATCGAGAATAGTGAGCGATTTCCCCTCGCTGAAAATTGTTTTCGAGCATATAACCACGACCGAAGCCGTCGATTTTGTCTTTGCCGCAAATGATTGCGTCGCTGCAACGATCACGGCACACCATTTACTTTTCAATCGCAACCACATGCTTGCAGGTGGGATACGCCCGCATTACTACTGCCTGCCTATATTGAAGAGAGACAGACACCAACACGCTCTGCAGCGCGCGGCGACCAGTGGCAGCCCTAAATTTTTCCTTGGAACTGACTCTGCACCGCATCTCAGAACGGATAAAGAATCATCCTGCGGATGCGCGGGCAGCTACACTGCGCACGCGGCCATTGAACTGTATGCCGAACTATTTGAGCAGCTAGGCGCGCTCGACAAACTAGAGGCATTCAGCAGCGAATACGGCTCTGTCTTCTATGGCCTACCGCTGAACGAAAAAGTAAGGGAACTGAGACGTGAGCCGTGGCTAGTGCCTGCAACAATCAACATGGCGAATGGAGAATTAGTGCCTATCGCAGCAGGAGAAAAACTGCTGTGGAAGCTGGTCTAATGCGCTCCGGCGCTCTATGCTTAAGAGAATAGTTTTAGAGCTGATACGATGACACTGACATCCAAATCTCCAACGCCGGGCGGCGATGAAGCGGAGACACAGACCGCTTCGGAAGTCGAGGCCAGCCCGATTGCGCAGCGGTTTCGCGGCTATCTACCCGTCGTGGTGGATATTGAAACTGGCGGTTTCAACGCCGCAACTGACGCAATGCTCGAGATCGCGGCGACGGTCACCACAATGGATGATCAAGGGCTGCTGCAGTGTGGTGAAACCTACTCCTATCACCTGAAACCGTTCGAAGGCGCAAATATTGAGGACTCCGCGCTGCAATTTACAGGCATCAAACTCGATCATCCGCTGCGACCGGCGCAGGATGAAGCGCTTGCACTCAGAGATTTGTTTAAGCACATCCGCGCGGCGCTGAAAGAAGCTGGCTGTAAAAGGGCTATCCTGACTGGGCACAACGCTTCTTTTGATCTCGGTTTTTTGAATGCAGCCATTGCCCGTTGCGACATTAAGCGCAGCCCCTTTCATCCCTTTTCCTGTTTCGACACCGCCTCTCTGGCGGGTCTGTCTTGCGGGCAGACAGTGCTAGCCAAAGCCTGTCTCGCATCTGGGCTCGAATTCAGTAACGAGTCAGCACATTCTGCGATATACGACGCAGAAAAGACCGCCGAACTGTTTTGCCACATCGTCAATCGATGGAAAGATCTCGGCGGTTGGCCTCCCCCACCCGCATAAGCGTTTAGGCCTGAGCACGGCCGGTTTTACCCCGCTCTACCCCTTCCCATACCTGACTTCGCATTGCGCGCCCGCATGCAGTCGGCATAGCCCTTGGCAACACCCGTTGCAAAACCACGCGCATCGCAACACAGTGAGCTGCAAGGCCCCGCGGTAGCAGCAGGCTGTAAATTGCACAGCTTCCAACCCCTATTGAGAACAATATCGCAAATGAGAAGTGATTTTAGTTGACAATGATTCTCATTACAGTGCTATACTATGGCCTAACGTTCGACAAAACCACTGTACTCTCGATGATCATTTGCGTTTGCAACAATGTTTCCGAAAGCGATATCGATGCTGCCGTCGCCAACGGCGCCCAGTCGATCAATCAGCTAAGCCAAAAAACCGGCCTTGGTACAGGCTGCGGTGGCTGTCTGGAAACCGCCAAATCCCTACTCAACGGGCGTCTCGATGCACTACTGAACGATCGGCCCGACCTCTTCTACGCTGCCTAGCCTGACTTTTGTAAGCGTGCTTTGGAGCACTATTTCGTAAGGCAGTAAATCGCGACCCAGCAGCGTTAAAGCGCCAAAGAAGCACCAGCCTTCGCTAGGCCTCACGCTAACCCCCCCTCTATTTTCGCCGCATTGGTTGCGCACACGGCCACTCGAGCTCTACTGCCGGCAACTTGCGAACACCTGTGTACGCCTTACATCGGCGGCCTCTAAACACTAAATAAGCAGCAGCACATAAGCACTACACACAGCTACCCGAACAGCATCGTGAGTACCAATATGCCGTCGCAGATAGCGTCCTCATCCAAAATTACGAAAGATTCTGATACCTCCCGATATTGCTCGACGCTGGCCGATTGGAAAAACGGAACTGCGTCGCTTATCTGACCAATTTCCAAACACATTGCAGAGATCCTCTACACTGGAAAGAAGCCGGCTAAATTCCTTGTTAACCACGGGATTAGGGTCAGCGACAGCACTTCATTGTCGGCCCTGCTAGACCCCCGTCGGTCTGTCAGCGGCAATTCTTTCGCCCCAGGGCACATTTACAATTTTTTTGAGCTAGCCTTTGAAAGAGAAGGCGATACTTTTGAGTGGTTCGATCAGGCAGAGTTATGGGATTTAAACAGTCAATTCATGGATTTACACGCGGTGCGCTTACCTCAATCGCAATTGCAGCGCTTTTCACAGGAAACGCCCAGGCTGCCAGCGATAAATCTGGACAAAGCGCCAGCACCGAAGCAGCTCTCGCGCAGGCCAATAGCGCCGACGAGCGTTACACGCTAAGCAGGGGCGAGAGCATTCTGTTGATTAATCTCGATGTTCAGGGCGAGCTGATGGCCAAAGCCGACTACCTGCACTTCGAGAACGTTTTTACCGGACAAACTTATCGCGTCAAAATGCGCTCTGGTACACACCTGCTTAAGGTCGACGCCGGTGTATACCGCGCTGACATCAACCGCCTTAACCAAAGGGTGTATGGCCTTACAAACACCGGCGGTGCCGGTATTGAACTGCCGGCTGGCGCAGACCTCACTTTGTTACCACAAACGGTCAACTTTGCAGGCTCGTGGGCCTTCTCAAGCGACGAAGAGAACAGTGATCTCTCGATAAGCGATGCACGCAACCCTGCATTCGCTATTGCACAAAAATACCCGCAAATCAGCCAGTACCCGCTGCGAGCCAACATCGGCGAATCAACCAGGCTTGTCGCGTTCGACTGGCCTCTTGACTCTCGCGAGATCGTCTCTTTCCGCGAGCAATAGTAATAGCGTTTTCTCTCTAAAATTTTTCCTTTTAACTCCAGGAAGTTTAAGCCGCATTCACTGCGGCTTTTTTATTTCCGCCTAACTCAATTACTTTTGCTCCGCTGCAAGATCGCGATACCGAAAACGATCATCACGGTACCGAGAAAATGAAAAAGCGTGTAAGCCTCGGACAAGAATGCTACCGCTAGCAAGCTCGTCACCGCAGGTCCCACCATCGACACGACACTCATTTTAATAGCGCCTATGCGACCAATTGCCGCCGCGGTAAAAAATGTTGGCAGCACCGTGCTAAAAATCGCGATAGCCAGACAAATCCAGTACGCCCGATGCGTAATATCGGCAAACGGCGTCAGATTTTGCTCGCCCGATAAGGTAGTGATCAAATAGTGCAGGGAGATACCCAGACAGGCAGCAAGCAGCGCAACGCTGGTAAAAAAACCCGAGCCAAATTTCGCTATCGGTGCGTCACTTAAAACAAGATATGCCGCGAAGCAAGCCGAGCAAAGCACGATGAAAACGCTGCCCTTGAGAGTTTGGTCGCCAAATTCAATCAGATCATGCCCGAAAATTAGCAGCACCCCAAGGTAGGCAAGCGTCAGCGCCAGCAGCGTTGTTCGCGAAGGCACCTTGCGAGTGATTAGCATGGTGGCAATGACCACCAGAGTCGGATAGACGTACAGTATCACGCGGCCAAGCTGGGCAGTCACATACTGCAAACCCAGCAGATCAAGATAGCTTGCAGCGTAGTAACCGAGTAACCCTACACCGGCGATCGCAAGGTAATCGCGCAAACCGATCGGCACAAGGTCCGCGTCAGGCGTTTGTTTTCGCCGATATAAAAAGAACAACAACGTAGCAAGATAAACAGGCGCCGAAAACCCCATTCGAAGCAACATTAAGGTCGTCGGATCCAGGCCCTCGATATAGGCCAGCTTGACCAGAATGGGACGCGTGGCAAAGAGTAACGCACTGGCAAATGCAAAAGCGAAACCCGATAATAAGCGCGAATTCATCATTTATTTTTCAAAAAAAAACCCGCAACCCGATCAACACCATGTCAAATTTCTTTTCACCCGCGGCTGAGCGCAACAAAGAACCCATACTAAGACTCCTTCAACCGCACCTCGAAAAATTGGACCGACTGCTTGAGATTGGCAGCGGCACTGGTCAACACGCTGTATATTTTGCAGGCCAGTATCCGGGCGTCCTATGGCAGACGAGCGATCTTCCGGCCAACTTAGACCAGCTGGCGCTGGCATTGCGGCAAAGTAAGCTAGCGAATTTACCGTCGCCATGGATGATTGATGTAAACGACCCGCCCGTCCAGCACGACTTTCCCGCAATCTACACAGCTAACACGCTTCATATTATGAGTGAAGGTTCGGTGGAGCAATTCTTTCACTATACAAATAAGGCACTTGCTCGCAGCGCGCAATTATTCATTTACGGCCCGTTTAATTGCAACGGCGAATTCACGAGCGAATCTAACCGGCAATTCGATGCCTCGCTGCGCAGCCGTGGTGTCGGTAGCGGTATCCGAGACCGGGAGTGGATCATAGAACTGGCCGCTGAAATCGGATTGCAACTAGACGAGCTAGCCGCAATGCCCGCTAACAACATCATGATGATATTTTCGCGCGGCCCGTCCGAATGCTCGGTCTAGATCATCGTATCCACGCGCATCAGCACTCATCGCCCACCAAAATTTGCTCCACACTGCTCGGCAATCAGCTTGATCGTCGCAACATTGGCTGCGGGGAGCGTGACAGCCTTATCTAGAGCCTGATCACGCCATGCAATCCAGTCGCGATAGCCTTGGGGCAACACTGCCTCGAGCGTGCGTTCAAGCCCCCTCACTTGAGCCATTAACTCATAGTACCGACGCCCCAGCGCGGCTTGTCGAGGCTGCACGCCCATCAGGAAAAACCGGCGGATGACCCCTTCGAAGTTGCGATACCGCCGGGTAGGAACACCTGAAAGACAAAGTTTCCCGCCTTCAAGCCGCCGCTGCATGATTCGATCGGCCAGGCGCAGCTGCTCTGCAGATAACACTAGCGATTTGAGCAATGCGCCGCCATCACCGGCGCGAAGGATGGAGAGATGATGCTCTAATTCTTCGGTGCCCCAGTAGTACTCACCATTCATCCAGCGCTGCGCTGCAACCTCAAGCCAGGAAAGCGCGACCAGCACATCCGCATTGGTAGCGTCCGGGTAATTAGCCGGCACAGCGGTCGACCAAAACTGTCGATACTCGGGTCCGGCAAAAATGGCGTTAAATATCATTTTTGGCAGTTCTCGCCTTTTCAGCTGAAACGCCTGCTCAAGCTGGGAGGAAAGTTCAAACTTTTGCTCAAGATTCAGCTGCTCGATACACGCCGGTGCAGTTTCCAGAAAGGCGAGTAGATGAAGTAAGCTTTGAGAAGACCCGGCTACCTGCCCTAGCAGGCTATTGCGCTCGCCGAGTACAAGCTGCAGTTCACAGCCGTAAAGTCGCAAAAAATCGATCACTGAGAGTTTGGCGCTCGCTACCGACAGTCGGATTTCGGGAGGCCTTTTTAGCTCTGCAGCGTTATCAGGCTCAATGTTGATCTCCAACGCGCCTGAGAGACGTAGATTATAGGAAGAGAGCTCTTGCAGAAATTCAGGCTTTTTGCTGCAGGCCGTTAACAGCAGAAAGAAGCCGATTAACAGGTAGAACTTGGGCACTTTGAGCAATCGAATATTGCGCACAACCTTATCCTTTACATCCGGCTTTCAGCCTTCTCCCGAAGGTGGCCTCCAATTCACGACGGACACGTCTTATGCGTACTTTACTCACTTTAGGAACCTCTGATCTATTCCATGATGGCCGAGACAGAGACTTTGCGGTTCACTCCGCAAGACGATTCGCGCAGGGAATACCCAAAGCACTCGCTGCGCTCGCGGGGCAGGCCCTGGCTAGTCCTTTCCAAGCGGATCAACGCAGCGGATGGACCGCAAAAGCCTGTCCCTGGAAGGGTTTGCACCCAATAGCGCGCTCGCTTCGTTGCGCCGCTCGTCGTATAGCTACGGCATGCGACCTTCGCGACGCGTCTCGCGATCGTCGCCATTGGGACGCAAACTCGGCCATCAGCGAATAGATCAGAGGTTCCCATGCTGAAAAACCTTACTGTTGCGCTTTCTATTGTTTTGGCAACGGCCGGCCAGACTCTCGCCAGCGACGCATCTGGTGCTGCAACAAGCAGCTGCCCCGAATGGTTCGATCACGACTTCAAACAACTGCACAAGGATAACACGATCAATTTGTGTGAGCTTACAAAGGATAAGCCCGTCCTCGTCATCAACACTGCCAGTCATTGCGGATTTACTCGTCAATTCAAGACGCTTGAAGTCATACACCAGACCTATAAAGATCAGGGGCTGGTCGTCGTTGGATTTCCGTCCGACTCATTCAATCAGGAAGCAGGTGCAGAAGAAGACATTGCGGAGGTTTGTTATATCAACTACGGCGTCAGCTTCACCATGATGTCGCCGATCGCGGTCAAAGGTGCTGAGGCACACCCACTATTCAAGCATCTCGCTCTAAAATCCAGCGAGCCCAAATGGAATTTCAATAAGTTTCTTATTAGCAAGGACAGAGAATCAATTACCCATATGGGCAGCGGCAAATTACCCACGCCGAGCACCATCGAAAAACTTCTCTGAAGAACACTTGCAGAGAATTACTTTAAAAAGGCGGCAGTAATCTCACGCAGATTTCGCTACTGGCATGGTAGTTGACCGTGCATAGCGGCTGATCAAGCATAGAATATAGTTGAGAAAATCCACCTTATGTTAACGCGCATCCATTAACACTAGGACGATCAGCGGCGAAAAAAATTAAGGAGCAAAGACAGCACAAGGCTGACCAGAATCATGGAGGTGATTGGGAAATAGAAGCGTGAGTTTTCAGTCTTTACAGCGATATCGCCGGGCAAGCGCCCGAGGGGTAGCTTGCTCAAATAGGGCCAGAGCAAACCGATGACAAGGATTGCAACGCCAATAACGATCAGTGTTTTCTGCATCCCGTCGATCCTGGAGGCTCAGGTATCAGGAAGCCTCTTCAATCCAGGCCATCTGGATTCCTTCGAGAATTTTCTCACCGCAACGCTCGGGATCATCGTCGAAACCCTCGAGCGCCATCACCCAGTTCCTTAAATCAACAAAGTTGACATACTGCGGGTCAACGTCCGGATGGGCTTCCAGCAGCTCAATAGCTATATCGGTAATGTCGGTCCAGCGCATAAAAAACTATGCCTCTATTCTCTGGCGTGATTGATTGTATATTTGGGGATCTCTACGACCAGATCCTGATCCGCAACGATCGCCTGGCAGCTTAACCGGCTTTCGGGCTCCAGCCCCCATGCTTTATCCAGATAATCCTCTTCAAGATCGTCTGCCTCTGCCAGCGAATCAAAGCCTTCTCGAATGATGACGTGGCAGGTGGTACAGGCACAGGACTTTTCGCAGGCATGATCAATATCGACACCATTCTTTAACAGGGCATCGCAGACGCTCACACCGGGATCGACATTAAATGCCTCACCCTCTGGCGACAACTCATGGTGGGGAAGAACAATTATTTGGGGCATAACAGTTTCAGTCCAGGTTGATCCATGCGCACGGCAAGTTGTCGTTAAACATCAGCAAAGTCCTCAAGCTGGCGACCGGTCAAAGCCCGCTTGATGCTCTGGTCCATACGGCGGGCCGCAAAGCTGTCTGTGACCCGACTCAGTTCCTCTACACCGGCTTTGATCTGCGCCCTGTCGCTGCCTTGTCTGAGCTCTGACAGCGCGTCTAGCGCCAGCTGTATTCGCTGCAGCTCATCCACATCAAGCAGGTCGCCGTCTTGTTGCAGGGCTGCCTCCACCGCGTCGAGCAAGGCGCCAGCCTCGACCTGCTGTTCTACCAGCATTCGCGCTCGCGGATCGCCGCGGTTGCAGCCTCGGCGTGTTCTTCCGGGCACTCGAAGACCAGCTCGTCGTGGATCTGCAGCAGCATCCGGCAGCGGGGGAGGACTGAAACCGCC
>CAZDEW010000091.1:0-12853 GCA_964504585.1 uncultured Pseudomonadales bacterium
TCCCTGAATCTCGTAGGTGGCGGCGTTAGCGGCCTCCCAGTAAATAATCACTTCAGAGAGGTCGTAACTGGCGCTCAGGTCGAGCGTGAGCCAGCTGGGATCGATGTTATGTGCCGATTCCCAACGTGTTGCAAGGTTGCCATCAACTGCGAGGGCGGCCCCACCGGCGGCTCCGGTCGAGCTTGCAGTCCCGGTTGCGCTAAGCTGCACAATCATCGTTTCACAGCCGTTGGCGTCCACCGTTGTTCCAGGCGCAGTTCCCGGGCAAAGGTCGGCGGTGTCGTCAACACCATCGGCGTCCGAGTCAGGGCAGCCATTGACGGCTACCGTCGCGCCGGGTGCTGTGTTTGCACACTCGTCGATGCTGTCATCAACGCCGTCACCGTCGCTATCCGATGGCGGCCAACCGTAAATATCCATTTCCCAAATCGAGTAGCCGTAGACGTTGCCGGCTGGTCGCGTCATCCCGTACATGCGCACATAGCGATAGCTGCCATCGAGCGCGAGCGTATCGGTTCGCCGAACGCCGGGGCCTGGATCCCAGGTGCCGCCTGAGAAGTTGGCGATGCCGGTGGTCCAGTTGGTACCGTCCACAGATCCATCAATCCGGTAGCTTGCCGCGTTTGCAGCTTCCCACTGAATAATGATTTCGGCGAGAGCGTAGCTCGACCCAAGGTCGACAGTGATCCACTGGGGGTCAATGCCGTGCGCCGATTCCCAGCGCGTGTTGATGTTATTGTCGACTGCGTATGAGGCGGGCCCAAGCGTGCTACTGGCAGATGCTGAACCCGAGAGCACAGAAGGTGGCGGCGGTGGGGCCGGGATATCAACGACCACTTGAATGCGGGTAGCGTTACCCGCCAGTGCTTCTTGAGATTGGGTGAGGGCGCCCAGAATGAGCACGGCGCCAAAGCCTGCAATCGCCACGCGCTGCGCTCTGGCTTTCACCAGTAGCAAGGCAAGCATGGTTAGCCCCGCCAGGCCAATCGCCGGGACATTGAACGCGGGCACGATGAGGTTGCCGTCGCCGGGTACCGACTGACTGTCAGCCGGATCAGAGCCAAAACTCGTTTCATGGCTATCGCTAAAGCCATCGCCGTCGCCATCGCTGCCACCAGGGTCTGGCGCGGGCACACCAACGCCAACTGCACCTTGCGCTGCTGCGGCCGACGCAACCACGGTTAGCGGTACGATCTCGTCTACTTCAACCGCCTGACCGCCAACGGTACCTGAGATTGTGACGATGAGATTGCCCGTCGAGCCCAGAGTGGCGCCGGCCGATACCGTGAAATTAACCGCGGCAAGAGCACTGCCGTCCGCTGCAACCGATGCTGGCACTATGCTGGCGCTTGTGCTGGTAACAATAGCGGGCGCGTTATTGACTATCGCCACAGAGTCGTAGCTGTCCCCGCTATTCAAGTTGTGCAGCAGCAGGTACACCGTGTTGTCCACGCTATCGGCTTCGACATCATAAGCCTGTGCCTGTAATGGAGTTAGCAAAGCAACTAGCAGCGCTGCGAGCACGCAGGAGAGCATCAGATTGAGGCGGAGTAGGGGGGCGTTTGTCATTAGAGCGTCTCTTGACTTGTGTTTATTGCTTTGGGCGGTGTGGCGCGCTTGTTTGGCAGGTTGATTCACGCCTCTACGCGCCTTGCTTATTGTTCGCTGATCAACTTTTCGATGAATTAGACATCTGCCTGTCAGCCCATGTGAGAACCAGCGATTAGTTTGGTTTGTAACCACTAATTGTAGCTGCCTCGCATGAAGGTCGGCTATCCAAGTTGTTGATTTATATTATTTCCAACGTGAAATGCTATCGATTAATCCCTCATCAACCAACAGTAATGCGTTTAAGCGGTGATATAGACCGTGCAAGGGGCGTTATATGCGGTAGAACGGACAGGGCGCGCGCGTGGATGCCGGCACAATGATGGCCTGAAAAAGATGGATGCGCATGAGACGTTGGCTGATTCCGGTTACCAACACATGCTCATTCGAGCCCCTATCGATTGATGGCGGCAGAAGCCCAAAACTACCCCGTTGTGAGGAGCGCTCGCAGCGCGGGCTGGCCCCGCACAAACCATGTGATGTTAACTGGGTTTTGATTGCCTGACCCGCAATAAAAATAAACCCAAGAAACTGAGCGGCCATTGGGCGGGCTCGCTTACTGGCGTAACTTGCTCATCTCCGGGATAGGCGATAGGAATAAGACCGCAGGCTACTGAACGATGGCATGGTTCAACAGGGAAAAGATCGGGCCGTTCTGGTAACGCACAGCTTCCTGCCGGACAGAAAACTGGCGGAGATGACGGACCTCCAGGTAGCGGAAATGGCGCTATCGCTGGAAAGTCGCGGAAGTTTATTGAGAACGTGTCTGACGACACGCTCTTATTCTGCGAAGGGTCTTCCGCGCGCTTGTGGTTAGCGTCGCTCCATTGCTCAATGGGCAGATCGAGAGGTGAGGGTATAAACCCAGCCTGCGTTTGCGCACAAAGCCACAGAGCTAAAACGCTCACGAGTCGGCGGACGCAATTTTGGTGATGGGACTTCACCAGTTTTCTTAGACAGCTAGACGCTACAACGGCTAGCTGTCACTCCAGATTTCATCGAAGAACATTTCAAGTCTTGCCCAGCTGTCGCTATCCGCGGCTTCATCGTAGGCAAGTGGCAGGCCGAACTGTTCGCCTTTGGCTGTCGCGCCGGGGTTAGTGAATCCGTGCAGCACTTCCGGGTAGTTGATAAATTCGTAGTCGACACCCGCGGCATCCATTTCCGCCTTGAATGCTGCGACCTGATCGGGTGGTACTAACGGGTCAGCTTCGCCGTGTAAAACAAGAACTTTTGCGGTGACTGCACCAGCTTCTGCAGGAGCAGGCGTTGCCAGTGAACCGTGGAAGCTGGCAACGCCGTCAATATCGAGCCCGGAGCGCGCCATGTTCAGAACTACCGCACCACCAAAGCAGTAACCGATGGCTGCGACTTGATCCGCCTGTGTTGCGCTGTGTTCTGTCAGCAGTTGTTTCGCGGCGAGAAAGCGGGCCTGTAACGCGGCGGGGTCAGCTGTAGCCGCCTGCATAAATGCCATCGCATCGTCGGGGTGCTCGGCTAGCTTGCCCGAGCCGTACATGTCGAGCGCGAGCGCAACGTAACCCATCTCGGCAAGCTGCACGGCTCTATCGCGAACATAGTCATTGTGGCCCCACCATTCGTGAACAACGAGCACGCCGGGTCGCTTTGTGTCTGATGCGCCGTCGAATGCGAGAAAGCCTGTGTGTTGTTCGCCGTTGACTTCATAGCTGAGTTCCTGCGTGACAATGTTTGACTGCGCGATCTCCGCAGTGCTTTGCGCAGCTGCGCTGGCGTCGGTCTCTGTGGTTTCAGCCGTCTGGGTATCTGATAATTCATTGGATGTCGTTGAATCTGCACAGCCAAGTATGCTGGCGAAGAAGAAGATAAGTAGCCCGTTTTTCATGAGAGGTTGCCCTGACACTGATGATTAAATGGAAAGCTGGATAGCCCGTTGAATCAACCGCAACACCAGCCTATTTCGAAATAAGACATATTGCAAATACCGCTGTATACATAGCAGTTCTTTTGTATAGAAAAAGTAATGCGCTTTGACTCTGCGCGCGGCCTCGCCTCGCAAACTATTGCTAGAGGATTGCTTTTACGTTGGGCTTCACCTGCAATACTCCAAGCCACAGCTGCACATTAACCCAGCCCCAGGGTTTGTTTGCTCAGCGCTGGTATTCGCTGCGCCCAGGGCGCTTCGCTCTCCAGTTGATAGGCGATATCCAGGAGTTTGTCTTCATCGCCCAGAGATGCTGCCACCTGGACTGCCAGCGGAAGACCTGACTGTTCACTGTAACCGGCGGGTATACTAATGGCGGGCGTGCCGGCCACGTTGTGTAGCAGTGTATAGGGCACAAAATTAAAAACCCTTTCTATCAAAGTGTCGTGCTCAATAGTTGGCGCCAAATACCCATGTTCCGGGGCAACGGTTGTAGTCACTGGCGTTAACCAAAGGTCATAGTCGTCCATAAAGCGATAGGTATCGGACTGGATGCGTGCCAGGGTTGTCACAACACCTTCCCGGTACTGTTCCAGATCGCCCGATACCAGGCGAGCAATACCGGTAGTAGCGGGTTCCAGTAGGCCGGTCTCCTCGGCGCGCTTTCCGGTTCGCTGTTCAACAGTATTCACCAGCCCTGCTGCGGCTACGGCCCAGTTGGTCAGGAACGCTTCGTTGAGTTCTGCGTCGTGCATGGGCGTGTTGTCAACAATATCTACGCTATGCCCAAGGCTTTCTAGCAGGCGTGCAGTGCGTTGACAGGCCTCGGCGATCTCTGCTGAAGGTTGGATACCATCAGCGCCGCTCAGCGAGAGCGCGATGCGATAGTTTTTGTCACTGGCGCCGCCCACGAAACCGGTGGGGCTTAAGTCGCCCGACTGGCTCTCGGTTAATGCCAGCGTCATGGCTGTATCTCTGACCGTCATGGTATTCATGTTGCGTATGGAAATGTCCCAGAATCGGACAGGGACACCCTGATCCGGGAATCGTCCACGGCTTGGTTTTAAACCTAACACACCATTCATGGCGCCGGGGATGCGAATGGATCCGCCTCCGTCACTGGATTGTGCAATGGGTACCATGCGCGAAGCGACGGCTGCTGCCGCACCTCCAGAAGAGCCGCCGCTGCTGTAGCCAAGCTTCCATGGATTGTGACAGGGGCCGAGTAATAATGATTCGGTGGTCGGCAGCAGGCCGAATTCCGGCGTGTTGGATTTGCCCAGCAAAAGCATGCCCGCATCTCTGATGCCCTGTGTATAAACAGTTTCTTCGCTGGCGATATTGTCGGCAAACATTTTTGAGCCATAGGTATAGGGGATGCCTTTGATCGCGCTCAGATCCTTGATCAGGATAGGAACCCCCCAAAGTTTGCCCACAGGTTTGCCAGCAGCGGTCGCGAGTGCGCGTTCATAGTTTGTCGCTACTACTGCGTTGATTGCGGGGTTAAGCAGCTCAATGCGTTCAATCGCTGCCTGTACAACCTCAACAGCGCTGACATCGCCGTTTTTTATTGCGGCTGCCGTAGCCATGCCATCGATCATGGCAAGATCAAGCTTGCCAGACGGTTTGCCCGTCGTAGCGCAGCCCGCGAGTGGTATCAGCGCGCTGCTGCCAAGAATCTGAATAAACTTTCGTCGGTCTAAAGGGGGTTGTTTCATGGCCGCTCTCATATCGTTTGATGGTCAACTGCTGGCGCTAGTATACGCCTTTGCGCGTAAAGTTTTATCACATTAGGATGACGCTCTGGTCATGATTGGGTGCGAGGGGCTTTGCAAGCATCGGAATCATGAAGGACAGGTTTATTCGCTCGACTTACTGCTAACAATACTCTAGCATCGGCTAACGCTCTTACCAGCGGTGCGATATGCGTCGGTCGTCAACGGTATTTCCGGCGCTATTGAAGCGGGCTCGCTGCCATCTGAATACGATAATAAAACGGGTATAGTCATAATGATTGGATTGATCGGCTTGTTCCTCGGTCTCGGTTTGTTGATTACCATGGCGCTGCGTGGGGTCAATATTATCTTTGCGGCGGCGGCTTGCTCGCTGGTAGTTATTGCCAGTAATGCTTTGCCATTTGCCGACAGTATCAATCAGGCATTTTTGTTTGGTGACCTTGGGGCCTTTACCTTTGCGGGAAGATTTTTTCCGCTGTTTGCGGCAGGGGCGATATTCGGGCGAATTATGGGTGAAAGTCATGCCGCAACGAGTATCGCAATGGCGCTGGTTGAGCGTTTGGGGGCTGATCGGGCGCTGTGGATTACGGTGTTTGCCTGCGCACTGCTAACCTACGGTGGCGTGGTGGTCTTCGTGGTGATCTTTGCCATGTATCCGCTGGGTCTAAGGCTTTTGAAAGAGGCTGACATTCCCAAGCGGCTTTTTTGCGGTGCGCTCGCGCTTGGTTCGGGGACTTTTACCCTAACCGCATTGCCCGGCACGCCTTCGATTCAAAATGTTATTCCCTCCTTCACACTGGGTACGGACCTATTTGCCGGTGCGGTGCTGGGTATTTTTGGCGGCGCGATCATGTTTGTGCTCGGCATTTGGTACCTCGAGCGCGAGCGAGTACTGGCACGAGCCAGTGGTGAGGGGTTTGTGCCGGGGCCGGCTGATCAGATCCCTGATCTGGACGAAATCGAAAGCTTGCGACCACACTGGGCGTTGGCGCTTGCGCCGCTCGCGCTTGTCATCGGCACGATTCTCGCGCCCAGATTGCTGGCTATGACAGGGCTTGCGACTGACACGGCGCTGGTGCAGTTCGCCAATAGCCAGCCAGTACTGTGGCCATCCATGGCACTTATGTTTGGCAGTGTGGTTTCGCTATTGCTTTTCCCGGCTGTTCGCAGTCGTGCCCTGAATGTGCTGGGCGAGGGTACCCAGGATTCGATCGCGCCGCTCATGGCTACTGCGGCGGTGATTGGTTTTGGCGGGGTCGTCGTGCAAACCGGCGGCTTTGCAACGTTTACCGAGCTGGTAACCGGGGCCGATGTCTCGCCATTGCTCTCGATGTTCGCCGCAATCAGTACTGTTTCCGGTATTACCGGCTCAGCATCAGGTGGTTTACAGATATTTATGTCGACGATGGCTGAGCATTACCTTGCACTGGGAGTTGCGCCCGAGGTCTTGCATCGCCTCGTGGCAATGGCCGCTGGTGGTTTCGACTCGCTTCCCCATTGCGGCGCGGTTATCGCGATGCTGACCATTACGCAGCTAACGCATAAACAGGCCTACAAAGACGTTGCTATTGTGACCGTAGTGATCCCTGTGATCGCAGCCCTGTCTGCCACCGGGCTTGCGATGATTTTGTAAGGCTTTAATCGGCCTTATTGAAGCGTGCTTGCAACATCGAATTATCGATAAATTGTTATGACAGTAAAAACAGAGCACTTGTTTGACCTTGAGCTAAACGTAAACACAGCCGATAAATTTGATGTCGGTCAGCTGGCTCTTGGCTCACGGGTGGTGGTGCCAGTGAGTGGGGGTCAATTTTCGGGGCCTGCCATGGAGGGGGTTGTGTTGCCCGGTGGTGCCGATTGGGTGCTGGTCGAGCCGGATGGCAGTTTTCGGATCGACGTCAGGCTGAATCTGCAGACTAGCGCGCAGCAAAACATTTACATGAATTACCAGGGCCTGTTCTCAGCTTCGACTGATGTGCTGGCTCGCTACTATGCGGGTGAGCTACTGGATGAGTCTGAGTATTATTTAAGGACTAGCGTTAGGTTCGAGACTTCGTCTGAAGAGCTCTCTTGGCTGAATCGCCGGGTGTGTGTTGCCAGCGGTCGACAAACCAAATGCGGCGTTATTTATTCAGTACACCAGCTGCTATAGCGTTAAGCAGTCGTTTGCCGCTTAAGCGACTTCACGTGCACATAAAAAATTAAGCGCCCAGCCCAGAACTTTTGCGCCATCGCTCTGCTCAGCAAGGGATGCGATAGCTTGCTTGCTTAGGGCCTCACCAAGTATTGGCTCGCGGTAGGTAAACAGATCGCGCGCAAAATCCGCAGCAAACTCCGGGTGACCCTGCACAGTAAAAATATGGTCATCGAGTCTCGTCATGGCGACTGGGCACTGTTCGTGGGAAGCCAGAATAACCGAGCCGGGTGCGGCTTCAGTCACCTGATCCTGGTGGCTGGAGATAAGTTTAAACGTATCTCCCTCGATGCCCGCAGACTCCGCGCCGGGCAGTAGCTGCACGTCCTTCAGGCCGACCTGCCAACCTTGCGCGGCCTTCTGAGCCTTGCCCCCTAGTGCATGGGCGACAAGTTGGTGGCCAAAGCATACGCCAATCAGCGGTTTTTTCCTGCTGTGCAATAGTCTAACGAAATTGCAAAGGTTGTCGATCCAGTCCTCGCGGTCGTAGACACTGTTTTTGCTTCCGGTTATCAGGTAGATCTCATTGTCGTCGATATGATCGGGGTACTGGTTGAGCTGAACGTCATAGGTTGCGTAATTTAGATCGGGGTCGATTTGCCGCAGCAGTCGCTCGAACATGGCGGGATACTCGCCGTACTTGTCGACAAATTCTTTTCTAAGCGCGTCAGTTTTCAGTATGCCAATACGCATGATGATCAATCTTTCAGTGTTTGATTCTCGGTTAGTGGATGTTTCAGAGTGAGACCTTAAGGTTAAAGGACTTTGCACGAGTGAGCTGCTTGAACCCAAGGGGCGATAGTGAAACGCCAACACCGGTATCTTTGACGCCGGTCCAGGCCAGCGCCGGGTCCAGATAATCGCAGCGATTCATGAAAACGGTACCCGTCTGCAGGCGATCCCCCAGAGTCTCGGCCAAGCCTAAATCGCTCGTCCATAGTGAAGCCGTTAGTCCCAGATTGCTGTCGTTCATCATTGCGACTGCCTCATCATCGCTTTTTACGGCCATGATGCCAACGACTGGGCCAAAGCTCTCCTCGCGCATAATACCCATACTGTGATCGACATCGATGAGGACCTGCGGCATTAAGTAGGCCGAATCTCCCGTATCTATCGGATAGCGCGCCGGGTCGATTAACGTTCGCGCGCCTTGCTTGCAGGCCTCAGCAGTTTGTTGGCGTACGAAGTCCGCAGCTGCACGCTTTACGACGGGGCCAAGGTTGGTATTCGCTTCGAGTGGATTGCCCAGCTGGTATTGCCCCACCAGATCCGCATATTGCTCGACGAATTGTTCAAACCTGGATTCGTGCACGTAAATCCGCTCTATACCGCAACAGCTCTGGCCGGCGTTGTAAAAGGCGCCGTCGACAAGCTGCGCCACGCTGTGGTCGATGTCGGCGTCACTGAGCACGTAGGCGGGGTCTTTGCCGCCGAGTTCGAGACCGGCGCCAATAAATCGTTCCGCCGCCAGCGTGCCCAGCTTTCTGCCTGCATTAACTGACCCTGTGAAGCAGAGAAAATCGACGCTTTTGCTTTTGAGCAGTTGCTCGGTGCTGGCGTGGTCCATATGCAGGCACTGCAGGGCGCCGGCAGGCAGACCGGCTGCATCAAATGCGTCGACATAGCGCTGAGTGCTCAGAGGGGTTTGCGATGACGGCTTGACGATGACATTGTTGCCTGCGAGCAAAGCGGGAAACAGCGCGTTGGCGATCGTAAGCATCGGGTAGTTCCAGGGGGCAACCAGCAGCACGGTACCCTGTGGTGCAAAGCGAATAAAGCGTTTGCTCCCATCAATGCTATCGGGAATATGATCGGCTAGTGCCGGTTCGGCAATGCTGATCATATAATTCGCTCTCTCCACAACGCCGCCGATTTCGGACGCACTGTGCGAGATCGGCCGGCCCATTTGGCGGGTGATCTCGTTTGCGATGTCCTCACCTTGCTCTGCAAGGATGGCAAGCGCTTTGCTGCAGATGCTCTTACGCTGGGCAATAGAGAGCGCGCACAGTTCTGAGCGCGCGGCCCGTCCAGCGTGCAGGGCTTGTTCAATCGCCTGATGACTTGCGCTCCCCGTTTCAAAAATGACTGAGCCGTCAATCGGTGTTAGAGTCTGGATAATAGAATTCGTCATGGCCCATTTAAAACAGTGAACGAGAGATGCATTTTAACTTCAGGAAAGTTTCCCGCAATCCATATTTAGACTATCTGCTCGTGTTGTCTGTCTTGCTCGCGCCCGGTTTTGCCTGGGCGGGAGAGCAGAGCATTGGTGAGCGAGTTGATGCTCTGATTAAGCCGGTGGCGGATGTTTTGTCTAGCATTGTTTTTTTTAAAGTGAGTTTGCTGGGCGCCGAACTGCCGCTAATTGTTTTCTGGCTCGTAATCGCGGCTGTTTTTTTTACCGTCTACTTTCGCTTTCTCAATCTCACAGGGTTTGCGCATGCTTTCAGGTTGATCAAGGGGGATTTCGCCGATTCCGGGCACAAGGGCGAAGTTAGTCATTTTCAGGCCCTGACGACAGCGGTTTCCGGCACGGTTGGCATTGGCAACATTGGAGGTGTCGCAATCGTGATTTCGATTGGCGGTCCCGGTGCAGTGTTCTGGATGATACTGGCGGGGTTTCTCGGTATGTCGACCAAGTTCATCGAGTGTGTTGCCGGCGTTAAATATCGCCAAATTAATGATGACGGTTCGGTATCCGGTGGGCCTATGTATTATATCGAGCACGCGTTCCGGGAGCGCAATCTGGCCGCTATCGCGAAGCCGGCCGGAGCGTTTTACGCGGCGGCCATCGTGATCGGCTGTTTTGGTATTGGCAATATGTTCCAGTCCAATCAGGCCTTCCAGCAGTTCGTTTTTATCACGGGGGGAGAGGACAGCGCATTCAAGCAGTATGGTTGGGCGTTTGGTCTGTTGCTGGCGCTAACGGTCGCGTCGGTCATTATCGGAGGTATCAAGGGGATTGCCCGAGTCACCAGCAAGCTCGTCCCATTTATGGCGCTGGCTTACATTCTGGGGGCGCTTGCTGTGATCATCCTAAACCTTGATAAAGTGCCCGGAGCTATGGCTTTGATCGTAACCGAAGCTTTCAACCCGCAGGCTGTCGGTGGTGGAACGCTGGGTGTGCTCATCCTCGGTTTTCAGCGCGCGGTTTTCTCCAACGAGGCTGGAATAGGGTCTGCGGCGATCGCCCACTCGGCGGTTAAAACAAACAACGGTGTGACCGAAGGTTATGTGGGTCTCATGGAGCCGTTCATCGATACCGTCGTCATTTGTACGCTTACCGCGCTGGTGATCTTAACCACGATATACACGCCTGAACTGGCAGGCGCCAAGATACAAGGCGTTGAGCTCACGTCTCAGGCTTTTGCCAGTACCATAGGCTGGTTCACCGTCCCGCTGTCGCTGATCGCGGTATTGTTCGCCTTCTCGACTCTGATTGCCTGGTCCTACTATGGGCTCAAGGGGTGGACCTATCTGGTGGGAGAGTCGGCTCTCGCCCGGCTATCGTTCCGCGTGGTCTTTTGCCTAATGGCGGTGCTTGGCTGTGTCGTGCAGTTGGATTCGGTGCTGGCATTTTCCGACTCGATGGTCTTTCTCATAGCGCTTCCCAATTTGATCGCGCTTTACCTGCTAGCTCCCTCGATCAAGCGCGATCTCATGGAATATCAGCAGAAGATCAGCGAGTAGATTAGCGCCCAGCTTCTTCGTCGCTGTCTTCGGGCCAGTCTCTACCAAAGGGGAAGGGTTTTTCCTCTGTATTGAAAGTGAGAAAGCGAATGATCTCCATGGTGTAGGTCGCGAGCTGGTTGCCGAGTGACTTTAAAGCGTCGTTGGCTTCGCTGGTCAGCAACACAACGAAGAACTGAATCACCACAAGCGCGCCAATAACAAATCGGCTGATGCTCCAGATCAAGGTAAACGCCAGCATATAAAGAAGTCTTTGCCAAAGCGACGGAGACTCGTCTGTTGTAGAAACGGCGTTTGATGGCTTCTCAGTGGTGGGTGCCTGGTCAGTCACAGTGGTTTTCCTCCAGTGGCTAAGCGTTTGATTGGGCAGGAGCTACTAAGTCTACAAAAACATGGGGGCATTCGGTGTACTTTCAACGGGTAGTAGATCTCGTGTTTGCCGCGGCGACAAGCTGCATTTGATCGATAAACAGCCAAAAAAATGATGTGCCTGCAATTTTGCTTAAGGATCAGCCTGCTCCAGCTGTCAAAAAAATCGACACTCGACCGTCGTTTTGTGACGAGCCGCACATTTTGCGTGTTTCCTGTGCTGTTTTTCGTGATGGCGGGCCTTGGTTGCACGGAAAATAAACAGATTGAGTCTGAGCCGACTGAATTTGCGCCCGGTTCAGAAAGCGTGCCGGCCAAAGATGCTGCAAAAAATTTAGAGGGTTTTGATTTGTCCCTCCCCGAACCCGGCTTTGATTACGAAGAGCTGTCCGCGGCTTCAGGGCCCCGAATTCCGGCAGAATCTGATTCGCAGAGCGTGGGTCGGTCAAGCCAGCCAGCTGATTTTAATAAGAAAAGCAAGAATAAGCTCTCTGTCTCCCCCGACTTTACGGTCGGCGACAATGGTCTGCCCGAGGTCTCAGGCGCCGAGATTACACTCGAGCGCAAGCTGCAGGACTAGATCGTCCCTACCTTTCTGGTTTGCGACAGCTCTGGATAGCCGTGTTAGCAATGCGCGGCTATTCATTCGCCCCGCGCAGGTGTCGATAAAGTTTACAACTGCAGAGCCCCGCAATCGTAAAATTCTATATAAAACAACAAGATGAATAATGGGCACGGTTTTTGTATTGAGTCGTTTAAGGGGCATATTCCGGGTGTAAATGAGCGGTACGAACGGAAATGCACCTGAGGACAAATCATTCAAAAAGGGTTACCTGGGAAGGTTACACAAAGCATGAAAGCAACTATTCAAAAATTTGTAGGGTTATCGTTATTGGTCACGGCTTTAGCTGTCTCTGCTGAGCCAGAGGCGGAGCGTAGCAGTGCGCCGCTGATAGCGCATGTGAGCGCTAGCGAGTTGGCGGTTCGCGTCAGTTCACTCGCTGATGGCGGTTCGAATTTGGGCGCAGTTTCCGAGGCGAGTGCGCGCGAGTCTCGTGCTCGTTCAAATCTGATTCCTGTGACACTGGCGGAGCCCGGATCCTGGGCGCTTTTAGCGCTTGGCGCGGCCGGACTTTTCGTGGCCAGACGAGCCTCATCCGGTAAATAGTCGGTACAGCAGTACTCCGAAAACCCCTCGTGAAAGCGAGGGGTTTTTTTGTGCCTGAAATCTACCCGAAATTCACTCAAATACCTGTTGACATCAATATCTTAGGTGAAGAGAATGGCGCGCTCTTTTCGGTGGGGTTCCCGAGTGGCCAAAGGGATCAGACTGTAAATCTGACGCGTAAGCTTCGG
>CAZDEW010000092.1:0-12255 GCA_964504585.1 uncultured Pseudomonadales bacterium
ACAAGTCGCGGCACGCGGTCGGACTCGCTATCGCGAGCCCGTGCGCGAGGCGTTATGAGTAGGAGAAAGGTCAGACGCGCTAGAACTAAAAGGCTTCAAGCTAAGATGCGCGAGAGACCTTGGCATAAAGAAAGAACGAATTGGTACGCGATTTCATTATTTCTTGTTCTCGCTGTTATTCTTGGGCTACTAGCAACGTCAGGGGAGATTGGTAGAGGTCCAGTGTTTTTTCGAGGTGCGAGATACTAATGGTCAGGACGGTTTCTCAAGGTTTTACTCATAACAAGTTTGGGCACTTTGGTGGACGCGCTATCGCGCGCCCGTGCCAAAGGCGTTATAAGACTGAGAGGAAAATCATTTTCATGAAACTTTGCAACACAATCGCTTGGGCAGCTTGTATCTTATATGCGAGCGTTTCATTGGCTTCAGAAACATCAAGAGCAATTCATCAAACAATCGCGGATTATTATGAATTTAAGGGAAACTCTAAGAACGAGGATGGGGAGTGGTTGTCCTATTCAGACAAAAAAGGTGATCTTTTAAGGCGTTTTTTATCTACTGAAAGGGTTTTGAGCGTCTATGAGTCTACCGAGTTTAATGAAAAAGATTATGAGCAGCTGGGCGTTCTGGCTGAAGCCATGAAGCCTTTTTTAAAACCTTATGGCCAGCTAGCGGCAACAAGCGGAGGAGCCTACCAAGAGGAATTCATAGATATCTATGAGTTTGCTTACTATTACGGCTTACTTGTCGGGAAAGCAATGGAACATGTGGATTTTGAGACTGGCGACGAGGATATGAATGAGATGTTCAACATGATTAAAGCCATGATAAACCCAGTTACCAAGATGTTGGCGAAAGCCTTTAAGTCGTATATGGACCAAGGCGTGTTTGTAGGAGATGCCGAGGGGCAAGCAGATTCGGCATATGAAATGATGATCGAAAAGCATGCTGAACTTTTTGGAGGCTGAGTGACGTCTTATAACAAGGCCAGGCACGTCGCATTCGCTGGACAAGCACTGCGTGCTTGCCCATGCTGGCGGCGTTAGCTGTATGGATAGAGAATGTTCCAAGGAATCAAAAACGGTACTGGACTGATAAAGGAAGCTATTCGTGCTCTCGGTAGGTACCCGAGAATGCTGATCCCTCTTTTACTCTGCTGGCTTGTTTACGCACCTTTGCTCGTAATATTTAAGTTTCATATACCTTGGGATAGTTTTGACTTTCCTTTGCAAGCTCTTATTGTCTTTTCTGCGATCCTATTGCTCTCCATTATTTTCTCTTGGTCTGCCTTCATGCTGCTAGAGCTCATACGGCAGATTGAAACCGATGAAAATTGGAGCATGTCTAAAGCTATCGGGAAAAGCATAACCAACACCATTGTTGCTCTACCTATCGCAATAGTTTGGGCTGCTATTTGGTTTCTTCTATTTCTATTAGAGGCCATTTTCCGCAGGGGGTCAGATGACTCTGATGATGAGTATAACGCTGAAAATGTGGCCAAAACTGTAGCAGGTTTTGAGGAGTTCTCATTATCCGGTGCATTCTTTGAGGCTCTCAAGAAGGGTGTCCGTATGGCGGCCTTTCTTATTTATCCTGCAATAGCCTGGGAAAAACTCGGTACTTCTAGCTCCGTTAAGAAAGGGCTAGGCGTAGCCAAATCCCACAAAGCGGAGTTTGCCACCGGTTTTGTTTTAACGGAGCTCGCAGCCACGATTGTTTTTATCCCTCCCGCGATTTTGTTTTACATATCTAGTAAGTTTGATGTCAGCTTCCCAGATCCGGTTTGGTTTGGCACTATGATCTACTGCGCGTTCGCATGGAGTTTCTCGCTTTTTCTTGAACAAATGTTTGTGGCAGAGCTATATCTCTGGCATCTAATCTGGGAAAAAGAAGTAGATCAGGCAAAAACAGAGGGTAGGCCTGAGCCAAAACTTGAGGACGTTAAACGTCCGTCAGTAATGGACTCCGTCGCCGACCTATATTTAACCAATGTGCTAAATACAGCTAACAAGTCAAGTAAGCGGGACGCGGTAAACCGCTTCCCTTCTTGAGGCGTTATGAGTCTAAAGATGATTAGGCATCTATTGTTATCAGCAACGCTTATCACTAGCTGCAACGTTTGGGGTTGTATTGCTGATCCTTGGACGGTCGTGGCGCAAGATCCAGAGCGATTTCTTGAGCGGTCTGACTACGCCTTTTTTGGGAAGCTGGTAGAGTTCAATGACTATCAAGCAGGCAAGCAAACCGTTACCTTTGAAATTCTGGAGACCTATAAAGGGCCAGAGTCGAAAATTGTTACTCTAATTAATCTGATGACAAATACATGCTCCAGGATGTTTCAGGTGAAAAACTCGACTTATCATGTGTTCGCTCAGCTCGATGAAACTGGTGGCAACTACGTAATTCCAGGATATGCTTCCTTTACACCTGATAGCATAGCCATTGAACACGAATTCGAGTTGGGGGCGACTCATAACCAGGCCAAGCAGGCCGGGACACACTAGCGTGCGCTCCTGTTGGCGGCGTTATGAGTCGATGCTCTAAATGAACTGGGGTATTACGGCGCTACTCGGATTTTGGCTGTTCTACAGCGCCGTTACATGTCTTGGAATCGTCAAGTTTCCTGCATATGATACGAAGCAAAAGTTTGCTCAGATTCTGCTTGTGCTCGCATTGCCGATCGTCGGCGCGCTTATCGCAAACAGAAATCTTGGATTGAAGCTCGATGACGCCGTTTACGCCGAAGCGGCATATCAGCTACCGTTTTGGGCAAGCTTTATGCTCAAAGACAATAATGGAGCGCCGAGTGATGACTTTGACCTATGAGACTCATAACCAGGCGCAGTACACGCATGGACGTGCTACCGCACGCCCGTATGCGCGGCGTTATAACTTTCACTAATCTGGGAAATCTATATGAGATACATTTTATTATCACTGTTACTCTTGGCCAGCAGTTGCGCGTCATGGATACCGCCAGCGGTAGGGAAAAATGACGACGGCTCAATAACTTTGAGCACTACCGGGAACATGTTTGCCAAAAAAGAAGATATGAAATCCAAACTTGATAAGAAGGCAGCAAGTCTCTGCGATGGTAAGGGCTTTCAATATTTAGATAAAGGTACGGGAACTATCGGCCAAGAACCCAACTATGTTACCGGGAGCTACCAGTCCTACCAGCGGCTTGAAATCACGATAGTATGCAACTAATCAGTTATAACAAGGCGCAGTACACGCAAGGACGTGCTATCGCACGCCCGTATGCGCGGCGTTAAATGCACCTGATGAAGCCTATCGTAGCAGTAGCGATTATATTCATGTTGGCTGGCTGCGTTATCCCGTACCCCCATCCACATAATAATTGGAAATCTCCCATTTTCGAGGGTCAGGTGGTTTACGCCGAAAGCGGGCAGCCAGTCGTTAACGCGATGGTTTATCTTGAAGGATACGAGGAAAAAGGCGTGCTAACAGACCGTGAAGGTTTCTTTGAGCTCGGTGCTGTAAAGGATTTTGAGTGGTTTAGCTCCTTTTGCATCGCTTGCGATTCCCTAGCAGAGGCATTTATTATTACCGTATCGCATTCAGAGTTAGGCACAGCACAAAAAGAAACTATGCCCTGCATAGGTCATGCATACTTTTTGTGTAACGGGCGTAGACAAATTGTTAACTTCGAATTATAGGCAAGCATTTAACAAGTTGCGGCACACGTTCGGACTCGCTATCGCGAGCCCGTGCGCAAGGCGTTAGGTGCTCTCGTGAGTCAGCAAGCCATATTTCGACTTTTGATTGTCTTTTTGCTTGCAACTCACGTCTGGTTTGTATTTTTCAGTCAGGGCGTTCATATCGGATATGAAACTGTTCCCGGTTGGTTTTACGGGCTTTTCTATACTGTCATCGCATTGCTAGCAGCCTCGCTTCTAGGTCTATTTTTCTTAAAGCCGCAGTTTCGTTTCCTGTATGCATTTGGTATTGTTCTAGCATTGTTCTGCGTATATTCGCAAGGTTATAGCGGTTATGAGCCAGCCCCACATTTGGTTTTACAGATCGGTTGCGGTTTACATGGTGCGGTCCTTGCCCTGTCGTTTCTCGGGCAGCTCCGTTGGAATAATGGCACCTAACAAGTTTGGGCACTTTGGTGGACGCGCTATCGCGCGCCCGTGCCAAAGGCGTTATGCGCATTTAATATGAAGCCACTTTTCATCGTCGCAATTAGAATTCTGGCTGTCTACTTGGTTGCAAGTAGCATGAATAACGCCTTCCCGATATTTTTCATGACAGAGTCTACGAATTCGTTGTCTGATTTGCGTTTTATGGTTGTTTTCGGCTATTTCGTTTTCCCAATGTTAGTTGGCATTGGGTTGTGGCACTTTGCTCCTTCTGTTGCAAGCAAGGCTTGTGAAGTTGAAAGCCTCAACGGCTCACCAACTGAGCAAGATCTAGTAAGAGCTAGTAGCTTTCTCATAGGTATATTTTGGGCGGTACGATCAACGGGCTTTTTGCTGGGAGAGTTATCTGCTCGAGGCAGTGTTAATTATGGTCAACTCGCTGTATTCGGGCTTTCCGTTTTCTTAATAGTTGGCTGTGGTTTCGTAACAAAGATTTTTGAGCGAGTTCGAGCCTATGGCGCAGGCGCATAACAAGTTTGGGCACTTTGGTGGACGTGCTGTCGCACGCCCGTGCCAAAGGCGTTAAATTTACTTAGGGATAACCCGCAATGTCGTCAGAACTTTTAAGCTTACTTGCTCTGATAATTGCACTTTCATCGGCAGTCATAAACTATGTTTTGCTTCGCTTGCAGAAAGATCCAGAAGTAACGGTATTCGCTATTCCAGATATTCAAAGGCCTAGCATTATCAATCTAATCATCGAAAATAAAGGCCGAGGGATAGCACACGATGTAAAGTTTAGTTCGGATCGTGATATTCCAGAAAGAGCCTACGGCATCGAAACCGCCGAACAACCTGAGATCATGAGAGGCGGCCCACTAATCAATGGAATCCCCTCATTTTCGCCAGGTGAAAAGCGAGTTATAACTTGGGGGCAGTACGCTGGTCTAAATAAGGGGCTGGACGACAAGCCTATAAATATAACCGCCATTTACCATAGCTACCCGCCCCTTAAAATATTTCGTCAAAGACATAAAACAACTTCGAGCATAGATATACGCTCATTCGAAGGTACCGATGCATCGGATTCGAATTGGCCTAAGAAAACTGCTAACCAGCTAGAAGTTATTGCTAAACGGCTTACAGAAATATCAGACTACATGAAAGCTGGAAATTCAAAGCATGACTAGACAACGTAAATTTAACAAGTTTAGGCACTCGGACGCGCTAACGCGCGCCCGGAGCTAAAAGCGTTAAGCGCTAGAACCCATGAGACCACTCTTCGTTTTGTTCTTGCTCGCGGTAATCTGTATCAATAGCTATGCAGATGAGACCTATTGCGAGTTGAAAGACAGCGATGTTAAGGTCGAGAGGCAGGAATGGGGTGACGACGATGTTTCTCTCAATCTCCATTTCCCGAAACCAAAAGAAGGAATTTTATACCGGGTACAGCTTCGTTACGGCAATATCGAATATTTGGGAGATCACGAGGTCTTTACAAATTTAGAATTGAGCGAGATCAAGGAAGGATACGATGTATATATCAACTTGGGTAAAAACCATGAGCCTGCATTGCTATTAGCTACCTATCATCTAGGCGGTGGTGTTTGTTATAGCAACATCTATATCACGGTTATTGACCATGAAGTCACCAAAATCAAAAATGGCGCTTAACAAGGCGCAGTACACGCAAGGACGTGCTTTCGCACGCCCGTATGCGCGGCGTTATACGCTATGAGAGAACCAACATCGGAGCATATATCCGCCATTGAAACTTTACTTGCGGATAGTGGATTGCCAACCGATGACCTTAATCACCAAGATCTGTCGCTTTTTCGAATTGAAGTCTCGTCAGATGGTTTGGATGCGGTAGGAGGGCTTGAACGGTGTGACAATTCTGCTCTGCTTCGCTCCGTTGCAACGAAGCAGTCTATGAGAGGTAGCGGCTTGGCTGGCAACATTATTCGAAAATTAGAGCAACTCGCAGCGACTGAGGGGTTTGACAACTTGTATCTCCTAACTGAATCTGCCCAAAGTTATTTTGAGTCAAAGGGCTACATCACAGTAGAGCGCTCGGATGTCCCTGTATCAATTAGGAAGAGCCAACAATTTTCTTCACTTTGCCCAGATACGGCAGTAGTGATGTTTAAGAGGGTGGGCGTATAACAAGGCTAAGCAAGCATGGACTCGCTGACGCGAGCCCCTGTTAGCGGCGTTAACTTATTGAGGGATCGAACATATGCTCGAGACTATTTGGGAGATTTTTCAAACTGGGCAGCTGATGGAGGCGAAGCAAAAGGCGATAGCAGCTGATGGGCTATCCAAGGCAAACGCCGTATCGACCGGTGCTACGTTGACCCAGGTAGAGACATTGGTCTTGGCCAACCAAGCGATGTGGGAATTGCTTTCCGAAAAGTGCGGTGTGACGGACAACGATCTAATCAAGAAGATGAACGAGATTGATTTGCGTGATGGAAAACTTGATGGAAAGCTGGAAGTGACCCGAGCAACGGCGACGGACTGTCATGATTGCGGCAAGAAGATATCTAAGAGACGATCAACTTGTTATTGGTGCGGCGCAAGGCTGGAAGGGGGCAATCCTTTTGCAACAACGTAAGTTAACAAGGCTAAGCAAGCACGGACTCGCTGACGCGAGCCCCTGTTAGCGGCGTTAACCGCCCATCGGGTCTAGCTTGATTACCACTACAATATAATTATAATGTAGTTATGAGCGACATTAAGTTTGAGTGGGATCCGCGGAAAGATTTAGCCAATCAAAAGAAGCATGGTGTTTCTTTTGATGAAGCAAAATCGGCTTTCACTGACTTATATGCTCGCTTGATCGCAGATCCAGATCATTCAGAGGACGAAGATCGATTCATTTTGCTAGGGACCAGCATCCATTCAAGACTTTTGGTTGTTTGCCATTGCATCAGGCAAGACGATTCAATTCGAATCATCTCTGCTCGCAAGGCAGAAAAACCAGAGAGAAAGATATACGAAGGTTACCGCGATGCGTAAAAGCTACGATTTTTCCAAATCGATTCCGAACCCTTACGCCCAGAAACTGAAGAAGCAAATCACGATACGTCTGGATGAGGATACGATTGCTTACTTCAAAGGTATGGCAGAGGAGAAAGGGATTCCCTATCAAAGTTTGATTAACCTATATCTTCGCGATTGCGCTCAAGAGCATCGCGATTTGAAAATGCAATGGAAGTAAAAGCGGTTAACAAGGCGCAGCACACGCATGGACGTGCTATCGCGAGCCCGTGCGCAAGGCGTTATAGCTGAGAATATCGCCTCGCGTCACTAGACAAATTTCAAAATATTTGATTGAATGATGGACCCCCTTGGCTCCTAATGGAATTAGGAGTGTCAGCATGATTTCCCCTCATAACCTTTTGGTCGCATTCTTATTGCTATTTTCACTAGCGGCTGAAGCTAGAATGTTCAGATTTACTGGTCCAGGACTAGAATTCTTCGATATTAATGATCAGCTATCGATAGCAAATACCAATAGCTTTTTTGATGGTTCGTTTCTTTGGTATGGTGCACCTGAGAATATCTTTACGGCTGACATAAAGTCTGGGTCCGGCGACAACCTTATCAGCATTTACAATTCGTCTTTGTCTCCGAATAGTGACGGCAGCATAAGGTAAACCGGTTCAATTGATGTTGGTACTCAGCTTGATCTATTTATCGATGGAAATATATTTGTTGAGTACACCTATTTTCCGGCTGTCGATACTACCGTATTTGAATTTAACACAATAGATCTAATTGTTTGTACAGCATTGTCTTTGTGCAATCAAACAAAGGTTGGTTCTATCAATTTTCATCACGAGGGCGCCGCTTTAGCATATATTGAAAATGTGTTTCCCACGTATACACCAGTACCAATTCCCCCTGCGGCAGCGCTCTATTTTACTGGCTTGCTGCTACTAATATTCGGTCGCGTTGGGGTCATAACAAGACAAGTCAGGCATGGACGCAGTAAACTGCGTTCCTGCTCGCGGCGTTAGGACTTTTTTGGTCGTGTATGATTTGTTACTCGATTTTGGGATAAAGATTATGAGATTAATAGTTTCTATATTAACGCTCTCGTTTTACGGAGTTGCTCAAGCTGCGGTCGTAGGTTTTGAGGATTTCGCCCCGACGGGAGACATTATCAATGTTTCTGAAACCAACCCTTACATAGAGGCTGGATTTTCGATTGCGACATTTAATAGCGCTTCGGCCGTCGTTGACTCAGCTGCGCTCGACGAAGTGGTAATGCCCGGTAATGATTCAGATTGGTTCGCGTTTGAAGAAGGTAATTTGATTACGATTTCGCGAAGCGATGGGCCGGGTACCTTCAATTTTTTAAGTGTGTTAGTTGGTCCGAGTAGTTACGGGGGGGGAGCGATCGATGTCTCTTTTACTGCTACTACCTCTAATGGAGGTATATTGACTATGGATGTCTTTAATTTAACGTCCGCAACCAATGTGGCCATCGGCTGGTCGGATTTAATCAGTGTAGAGTTTGACGTTACAGATGACGCTGGAATTGACAACCTGAATCTGCAATCCACAGCTGTGCCGATTCCAGCTGCTGTCTGGTTGTATATGGCGTCTTTTTGCAGCTTGTTCGTTTTCAAAAAAAGTGCCTAACAAGCGGTCGCGCCTACGGCGCTGGGCAGTCTTTTTGTGCCTCGCCTGCGCCCGGCTTCGCCAGTGTGGCGCAAGCTTCAGCACACAAGTCCTGCCGATGGGCCGGGCGTCACTTTTCATTACCTTAGCTTGAATCAGCCTTTAATACACAGAGTACATTATGGAATACCGTCGACTTGGCAGATCAGGGCTTAAGCTCTCAGCATTCTCACTAGGGTCCTGGGTCACTTTTGGTAAGCAAGTAGACGTAGGTGATGCGCAGGCACTGTTGCGAGTGGCCTACGACGCGGGCATTAATTTTTTTGATAACGCAGAAGGCTACGAAGCCGGTGAGTCTGAAAAAATTATGGGCGAGGCTATCGCTGGTCTGGGTCTGCAGCGCGATACCTTTGCTGTCTCTTCAAAAGTATTTTGGGGTGGGGACAAACCCATGCAGCTTGGGCTCAGCGCCAAGCACATTCGGGATGCCTGTGATGCCGCACTGATCCGTTTAAAAGTCGATTACCTCGATTTTTTCTATTGCCACCGCCCGGATGTTGATACACCCATCATTGAGACGGTACGCGCGATGCACAATCTGATTCAGCAGGGGAAAGTTCTCTACTGGGGAACTAGCGAATGGTCAGCACAGCAGATCACCGAAGCCCATGCCGTTGCACTTGCGCATAATCTGACCCCGCCAAGCATGGAGCAACCGCAATACAATATGTTGCATCGCGATCGCGTGGAAGCCGAATATCTCCCCCTGTATGAAAACTACGGTATGGGTACTACCATTTGGTCGCCGCTGGCCAGCGGTATGCTTACCGGAAAATATAACGCTGGAATTCCAGATGACAGCCGACTGGCTTTGCCAGACTATAAATGGTTGAAAGAACTGTGGACCAGCGAAGAGGGCATGATAAAACTGGAGAAGATTCGGGCGCTAACCAAGCTGGCCGAGGGCAATGGTATGAGCATCACGCATTTGGCGTTGGCGTGGTGCCTGCGAAACCCGAATGTGAGTTCGATTATCTTAGGTGCATCTCGCCTGTCCCAGTTGGAAAACAACTTAATGGCGCTAGACGCTGTTGATCAAATCACGCCTGATATGCTGGCAGCTATTGAAACGATTTTGGATAACAAGCCGCCAGCGCCCGAACGGTTTGGCCAGTAAAACAAAGTTGTTATGTGTAGCTGTGTTGTCAACTTATTTAATAATGGGGTAACAGCAACAGCTTGCTGAATAGCATATCCTGTCGAAAGGTAAGAGGGGTCATCGCCAGACGCCGCTCATGGCGTTAACTAAATATGATCAGCCCGCGCATCTTAATTATTTCTATTGTGCTGTTATCTGCGCTAGTTTCTATTGCAGAGTTTGTCCTGAGTAGTCAGGGTGTGTTCCTTACGGAGCAAACGCAAGTGATATGGGCCTTGTTATTTTGTTTTATGACGATTTGGTGGGTTTGGGGCGATGCTGAAGAAAAGAGCATCGCCAGGCATCTGGATTTTGGTTTCCATCTGTATATCTTTTTGCCCCTTGCTTTGCCTGCCTATCTGATAAAAACGCGAGGGATGAGCGGTCTTTTCTGGGTGGCAGGATTCTTCGCACTGTGGTTAGCTCCGTTCTTATTCAGCTTTGTAGGTTACGTGTTCTTCTATGAATAGGTGCGCAGTTAACACGATTGGAAAGATCGCCTTCGCTGGGTGTGCACGCCGTGCTCGCCCATGCAAATGGCGCCACAAGACTACCTGTAGCTTTAAATGGATCTGCTCTTAGCAATTGGTGCAATCTCAATCGGACTGGCTTTGCTGGGCGCTTTTGTTTACGGCGCCATTGGTTTCTTTGCGATGGCATCGGCTCAAGGTTTTGTGGGTATTGCAGCCTTTATTGCTTGCTGGGTATTTCTAGCGCCAGTTATGGTGGTTCTCTCTGTGTTGTTCGGCATTCATTTATTCTTCATCAGCCTATAAATCCGCGCGATGGTTCTTGCGTGATTCACGCTAACCTTACGAGTCTGGTGAACGTATCGCTGTGCCGGCGGGTTTCATCACGCGCTCACTTATTCTCACGTTGCTTTGCAGGACATGGGGGCGCTCTCAGAGAGGCGCTGTGGAATTTTTCGGGCAATGTAGGGGGCGGACATGATGGTTTGAATGCGCGAAAGTGCCGCATAGATTACATCGCTGTAAGCCAGACGAAAAATGGGAACCTTTATCTCTCGGTATAATCGAAAGCTGGCTAGAAACAATCGACTACAAGCTGAACACTCAAAGCGCGGAGAAATAAACGTGGAATTTGATTTTAAAAGAACTGTCCAGATTAGTGCTTGTTTATTGATGGTGCTCGCCGTCACGCAGGCGCTGTATACCGCGCTTTATGTTGCGCAGTTACCGGTGCCTCGACAATTACTCTGGGGGCTTGAGACCGTTTTATTCACTATGTTGGCAGCGTTGGCTGGCGCGGCGCTGGTGCAAGCCAAAACCTTTCACCTGGGTTGGTCTGCCATTGCATTTAGTGCCGTTTTGAACGTGGTGCAAGTGAGCATTGGTCTTGCGCTGTTTGGGCCATTCCGTGAGGTTGCTGCGCAGCTCGAAACCTTTGCGCCCGCAGCTGAGTCCATCGTTGCCGTATCGTTTTTGATTTATTACGCTGCCAAGGTTTTGCTGGGTTTTGCCGCGCTGGTGTTTGGAATGGCCGCACTTAAAGAAGGCAGCAGCGGTCTCGGTCGATTGACGGTAGGGGTTGCTGTGCTCGCGATGGTTGCGAACACCATACTGATTATGTTCGGTCGTGAAGGGTTTTTACCATCACCAGTCGCAGGCGGTTCTGGCGTGTTAGCGACGTTTTTCCTCAGCCTTTGCTTGCTCACGCTTAATCGGCAAGCGTGAGAGTCATTACCGCTATCCGTTAGATCTGGAGTGGCCAGTACATCTCTCACACCTCTATCGCGATTCATTCAGAAACAACGATGAGACTAAGTAAGCATCTAAAACTACTAGCCTGATGCCGGAGGGATTCCCTATGGCAACGTTTCTTGTGCTGCTTTCGGGGGTGGTGGAGCTGCTTGGTGCGCTAATGATTCTGTTCAATCGTCGCCCGCGGCTCGGTGCCTGGTTGCTTATCGTTTTTTTGTTGCCAGTAACCGTCGTTGTCTACGGCTATGAAATGACCCACGCCGAAGATGAGGCATGGCGCCTGGTACAGCAAGCGCATTTTTTAAAAGGGTTTGCACTGATTGGCGCTGCGCTGCTTATCACCCAGCTCGGCGTCAGCCATCGCACGGTCGATCCGGGCCAGCCTCGCTGATTCTCCAACATCTTTATTTATAGCAGCGCGATACTCTCGCACTGCCCGCTAATGCGCTGGCTTGCTTGCCCGACGTGCAGTGACTGTTCCGTCGCTTTCCCCGAAACGCTGTCTTCTGTGGTGTTTACTGTTAACCTAGGGAACCTCTGATGTATTCCATGATGGCCGAGACAGAGACTTTTGTACCCCAGGGTAGCCTCTCTTGCT
>CAZDEW010000093.1:0-12238 GCA_964504585.1 uncultured Pseudomonadales bacterium
TAGGCTTGAGGGTTGAGGAGTGGACAACGCCAGTTTTGGGGTGCTGCCTGCGCGGTGAGGCGAGACTGTAAACGACCAGATCAACCTCACCAAAATCCTGCTTGATCAGCTCAATAACCTGCTGCTTGACCTCATCCGAGAATGCATCCCCGTTTACACTTTTAGCATAGAGACCCGCGCGCTCCGCCTCTTCATGAAACGCCGCTGAGTTGTACCACCCTGCTGTCCCTGGTTTTCTCTCGGTACCTGCTTTCTCGAAAAATACTCCCAGCGTACTTGCACCACCAGCAAATGCAGCGGTAATGCGAGAAGCCAGACCGTAACCCGTCGATGACCCAATGACGAGTACTCGCTTGGGTATGCCATCGATGGCGCCCTGCGACTTGGCAAACTGAATTTGTTGACGAACGTTTTCCGCACAACCCTCAGGATGAGTCGTGACGCACATGAATCCACGTACGCGAGGCTTAATCACCATAATAAAATCCGTAGTAAATTTGATCGAAATTCGCTAAATCGCAATTATAATACCTGCGTGCTGCAAGGTCGCGCTATTGGGAACCTGGCAAGACAAAGTCACAATTAGCCGCGAGGGGCCCCACAGCTATGGCGATAGAAGCAAATAAGTCCGCGTCTGGTCTAAACACCGCTTGCAAGGACAACGGCTCGGCCAACGAGGCAATACTGAGCATAAAGCAGCCGCTCCGGCTAGCCACACCGACAAGCTGGGTTGATGCGGTCATGCAGGACTTCGATACCTTCTTGCTCGATCACGCCGCTGCGGAAAAAAAAGCCGCCGGCATGGCGCTGTCCATGATCTCGCATTACCCGGACCGCCGAGAGCTTGTCGATGCCATGTCCGAGCTAGCGGTCGAAGAACTCAGCCACTTCAAAGAAGTCATTCGCTGGATACACCGGCGAGGGCTGCAATTGGGGCCCGATACTAAAGACCCCTACGTGCATGCAATGCGAGACCAGATTAGACAGGGCAAAGATGCTTACTTTCTCGACCGACTCATCACAAGTGGTATCATTGAAGCGCGGGGCTGCGAACGCTTTGCACTTGTATCCGAAGCGCTGACAGAGAAACCGCTGAAAAACTTTTATCGCGCGATCGCCCGCTCCGAACAACGACACTACGAACAGTTGCTCTCGCTCGCCAAACTCTATTTTGACGAGTCTCTGGTTACCGCCCGCGCCGATGAACTGTTGGATGTAGAAGCTGACATTGTGGCTTCCCTGCCTATCAGGGCTGCTCTCCACTAGAGCCAGGGTCGTGGCACAGCCTTAGTTTTCCTCTCTGCCCCAGCTAGCACGACCAAACCAGCACGATCATTTCGGTAAGTCAATCCAGTGCAACTAACCCGCTCAACCGGCACCAAAGATAATAGCGCTGCGAAAGACAAAAGTATCGCGCGCTACCTTGAGCGCTATGCCGAACCCGAACACAGGCAAATTACAGAAAATAGGCCCATGCTGCACAGGCTGGGTACTGTTCAAAATATATTGGCGCTGCCATGCTATGCCGAGGATATCGAGAATCTGCATAGATTCACCAGCTTTTTGCGCGCTCAGCAAAATACCCTTCTCATTCGCGTGCTCAACCAGCCGGAATCCCTGGCGCCAGAAGAAACCGACATTGCTCGAGAACGCAACCAGTCCTGGCTAGACTATCTATCGTCACAGGGACTGGCGTTTTTTGCACAAAACCACTTTTATTGTTACCAAATCGATCAAAGCTTTGTTCTCTGCCTCGATCGCTTTCGCGACAAGCCAATCCCCCGCAAACAAGGGGTCGGCCTGGCAAGAAAAATCGCCGCAGACATTGCGCTTTCACTTGCGCACAATGGCATTGTCGCAACTGATTACATCTATAGTACTGATGCCGATTGCACGCTTCCCGACGATTACTTTAGTGCCTCAGAAAAACAGCGCAGCGATGTTCCAGCAGCGGCAAAAGTGCTGCCGTTCCAGCACGTCGATCAATGTGGCAAAGCGGTTTCAATGGCAAGCCCCGATGCAATCAGCGCGGCAACTGCGCTCTATGAAGAGCGATTAAAAGGCTATTGCCAAGGTCTAGCCAGAGCGGGCTCTCCCTATGCTTACCACAGCATGGGCAGCTGCCTCTGCATCAATATGCGCGCCTATGCAAAAGTGAGGGGATTCCCCCGCCGCAGCGCAGGTGAGGATTTTTATATCCTCAACAAGCTCAGAAAGCTTGGAAGCATTGAGACCGGAAGCTGCTCTCCGATAAAGATTACCGCCAGAGTCTCGCAGCGCGCACCATTTGGAACTGGCAGCGCCGTAGCCGACATGCTCGCCAACATCGGGCGCGATGCTTTTGTAGAGCCTTCAGCGTGTAAAGAGCCTTCAGCGTGTAAAGAGCCCTCAGCGTGTAAAGAGCCCTCAGCGTGTAAAGAGCCCTCAGCGAATGAGGAGCCTTCAGCGGAGAAAGAGCCTTCAGCCAGTAAAAAGCCATCAGGCTATAAAGACTCACTAGCCCATGGCGAGTCGGCCACTAGTAAGACACTATTAGCCGCCAAGATTTATTATCCTTCCGAAGTATTTGAAGCACTAGGCATCTTTCTTCTGTGGCAAGCGGAGCTGGCACAGAACGCGGTAAACCAGGTCGATGATTGGCGCTACTCACTTGCAAAGTATTGCGAAAGGACTCATTCTGGCTTCGTGCTAAGAGGTATAAGCGCAGACGATATTGTCAGCGCCACCGAGATCATCAAGTTTGATGAGGCAATCTCGCATCTAAGATCGCAGCACCTGGATAAGGAAAAGGCCGCTTTTCACCTATTCTGCTGGTTTGATGCGTTTAAAACACTCAGGTGGATCCATGCCTTGCAGGCCACCGCTCAGATTGACTTTCGCACGCTGGCAGAAACGCGTGTGGACAGCCAGCGTAATCAATAAGCCGAAGCAGTAACTTACGCCTGGCGCTCAGGCGGCTCTGACCCCAGGGAACCTCTGATCTACTCCGGTCTAGATCAGAGTTTCCCTAGATGCTTCTCACCCCGCGCCCTGGCAAGATCGATCTGTTTCTGTCGTTCGGCGAAGCGGGTTTTCTGGTCTTCCGACAGCTTGTCATAGCAAAGCGGACAGCAAACGCCGCGTTGGTACAGCGGACTTGCTTTTTGCGCTTCTGTGATGGGGTGGCGACAACCGTGACATTGGTCATAGGAGCCAACACTCAGATCCTGCTTAACGGCAACGCGATTGTCAAAGACAAAACACTCGCCCTCCCAAAGGCTTTCGGCTTCCGGAACTTCCTCAAAGTACTTGAGTATTCCGCCCTTCAGGTGATAAACCTCCTCGAATCCCTGCTCCAGCAAGTAGGCCGTGGACTTCTCACAGCGAATGCCACCCGTACAAAACATGGCTACTTTTTTATTCTTACTGCTATCCAGATTCTCCTCAACGTAGTTGGGAAAATCGCGGAAGGTCTCTGTCTCGGGGTTGATCGCACCCTTGAAACTGCCGATGCTGCATTCATAGTCGTTACGCGTATCGACAACCGTAACATCCGGATCAGTGATGAGCGCATTCCAGTCTGCAGGCTCAACGTATCGACCCACTAACCGCCTTGGGTCAATACCATCCACCCCCATTGTCACAATTTCTTTTTTCAGCTTTACCTTCATTCGATAAAACGGTTCGCCCTGATCAAGCGACTCTTTTACCTCAAGGTCCTGAAATCGACCTTCGAAAATAGGGTTCTGGCGCAGAAAATCCAAGAGCTTGGCAATCGCTTCGCTGGCGCCCGCGATGGTTCCATTAATCCCCTCTTCAGCCAGCAGCAAGGTCCCTTTGATCGCTAGTCGATTACACTCGTCTAGCAAAGGTTCCCTGAGGCTATGAAAGTCCGGCAGATAAACAAACTTGTAGAGCGCCGCAACGGTGAGAGGCCGATTGTGCTCATCCTCTAACGACTGTTCTGATAAGTCTCGCATTATCGGCTTATCCCCCACGACGACTTTGGCACAGTGGCGATTGAGGTGCCCCGTTACGTTCTGCCCACTCGGCGGCAGTGTAAAGATGGAGTGCAAGTGCATGGACCGGCCCCTGCAGCTCTTCCGCCAGAGTCGCATAAACCTGCTGATGGCGCTTAACTTTACCGAGGCCGTCGAACTGCCCGCTAACCAATACCACCTTAAAATGTGTTTCTGAATTTGCGGGTACCGAGTGCATATGGCTCTCGTTTTCTACTGCCAGATGAGACGGCTCGTAAGCTTCCTCCAGCTTTTCCTGAATGCGTGATTGAATCGTGTTCATAGTGAATAGCGTTTGTCGGATTACCGTTTTGACTAGGCTCATACTTTGCCGGGTAATAGCCGGGTTTCTGCGGCGCGCATGATAGTACCAAAGTGCACACAAACCCACCCCAGGGCTTGGTCATGCGGCACAAATTTCTTGTAAACTGCTGAATATAAAGCCTTTCTGCTAATGTGAACCACTCTTCGCGAACAAAAACTTTATCTTTCTGATTCGCCAAAGTCGCTATAATCAAAACAGGCCAGCTGGATTATAAGGGATCAACTGTGAGTGAACGACGATTTGACATAGTTTTTGATGGCAGCGTGATCAACGGCTCGGACCCGTTAGCAGTCAAGGAGCGGGTAAAGCAGCTGTTCAAGCTTGACGATGCCGCTGCGGAAAAACTTTTTTCCGGATCACCCATCGTGATCAAAAAAAATGTTGACCGGAAAACTGCAACTCAATATCAACAGGCAATGTCCAAGGCTGGCGCCAGAATACAGATGGTACTGCACAAGGATGCTGCTACCACGGGCGACGGACAATCAGCTCCCGAGAGCGCTAACAGTGGGCGCCCCCAGAATCCGCCCCTTGCCAGCCAGAACGAACCCTGGAATACACAGGCTGGGCAAGCCACAGGGGGGGCCAGCGAGAATGAATGGACACTCGCGGCAGCGGGAAGCCTGCTGGAACCGGTTAAAACCGTAGCAGACAAGCCTACTGAGATCGACACTTCCCACTTATCGCTGGCCGATTCAGCGTCAGCGAATCCTTTTCTAGACCACCTCGACCGACTACCTCAGGACCAGGGAGCGTATCTCCCCTGTTATCCAATACCGGAAATCGAATCCGCGCCGGATCTAGAAGTTAAGACGAGAGCACAGATCGATGAGGAAAGCGCTGCTACCGAAGCTCGCTTACTCGAGAGTTGCGGAAAGCTCATTGAGCAACTATCCGGTGATTTCGCGGTCGGTGCCGCCGGCGAAGATTTGCTAAAGCCTGAAGAAAAGCGACAAGCTGTAGAAAAAGATTTTGATTTTTCGGCCTACTCGATCAACCAAAACTGATTGCAAAGTTAGACCCATGGAGCGACTAAGATCATGCGGTTTTCGCTCCTTTCAATTGTGGGGTTCTTGAGGCGCTATTCCCTATTTCCTCTATCCACTCTTTTTATCGTCCTTCAAAATTTTAAACTGGAAGTTTTCGATCCATACACTTTTATCGTCAATGCCGTAGCAGTATATTTTGATCGACGGTATTTGCTCATGCGAAAAAATATCGACAGTCCCTGAAAGTAACAGCTGCGTGGCGCCGCGCGAGCGTGCAGAATCTACCTTAAACGATACCGGCACACCCTCCTCGACATACTCAACCGCCAGGACAACAGTCGTCTCAACGCCGTAGGGCAAGTTAATCCAGCCCCCCATATCAAGGGTAAGCGAAGTTCCTGAACCTTTTTTCCCTCTAACTCTGGACGAAACATTTTTGGTTCTTCCACCAAGGATGATTGGCCAGAAGCCCTCCTTCTTCACAGCTTGCGAAGACACAGCCGCCTGAAAAGGTGCCAGTCTAACTTCGCGCAGAAAACTACGATACTCTCTGCCAATGCGCAATTTTCGGCCGGAGCAGTTTGCGTCAGTTAATGCCGTCGATAAGGCATCTTCGGCAATGCCTATCGGATAAACGGGTTCTTCTACTGATAACGGAGCAGGCGTGCTTGATGGAGGAGACATGCTTTACGTTTTAACACCGAGAAACTGCAAGAAAGGAGCTCGCATCTTACGCCTTGCTAAGCGAGAGAGTATTGAATCCGTTCACAGTCGGCTTGCCAATGATCTTTAGGAACTGTCTTATGCGGGCTTATGCCGCTCAAGGCCTGCAAGAGTTCACTGTTACTGAGGAATCAGTTAACACCGATACAGCGAACTGGCGAGTGCCATTGAACGAACAGGAGCGAGCCTAATGCTGTGTGGAGCCTGCTTCAGCGGTTTGCATGATCGCGATCGTGGCTGATATCAATTCGTCAAGCGAAACACGCTCAAGCAGAAACTGCTTGTCCTGCGGAGAGAAGGGCAAATAGCTGACAGCATTGCTAACAATCTGCCTCGCTTCAACCGTATCGATAATATCTTTCCACTTCGGATCGTAGTTATTCTTATCAATAAAGTTCTTCAACAAAATCTTGAGCTGATCATACTCGCCTGTATGGGTGGGTACCTGCTCGTCAAAATCGGATTCAAAATCTGTGAAATTAATCTGTGCCACGCGATAACCACGTGTCGATGAAATCTCTGAAACCATGCGAAATCGACAAAGCCCGTTGAGTACAATATTGAGCCGACCATCGAGCGTTTCCTCGTACTGCACGATTCGCCCACAGCTTCCAATCTGATGCAACACCGACGGTTGATCACCGCCTTTCTCCGACGAGGAGGGCTGGATCATTCCGATTAACTGGTTATTGCGCATCGCGTCACCCACCATAGTGAGATAGCGCGGCTCAAAGATATTCAGCGGCAGATAGCTTCCAGGCATGACCACAGCTCCACTCAAGGGAAATACGGCTAGCGTCTCGGGAAGCTCGGCAAAGGTCTGGGCAAATGGGGTAATGGACAAACTATAGGCCTTGCTGGAATTAATATCGTTCAACGGTTTAAGCAAAAGTCGCACGCCAGCTCTTGCTGATGCTCTCGCTTCTTCAGCGTATAACTCGATTTATGGCGGAGAAAACACTGCAACAGCACTCAGATTTGCGAAGAGCACTTAGAGATTATCGTCGCGCATTGACTAGTATACGCAGGAGGGGTGGAAATAACATCACTCAGGAGCAGAGCAATGCATCGAATTGGGGAGTTGAATGGCGGCACGTCCCGCAGCGGTCCAGGCCAGACGGTCAGTCGCTCAAAGACGGGGTCTTAATGCCCCCCGGAGACGACCCCCATGTCGACCACCTCGTTGAGGCCAATTTCCTTGGCGTGCTCGGCAAAACCGGCGTTGCGCCAGAAAAACGCCCCAGGCATGGTTGTCGGGATCACGAGAATGTAGAACAGCGCTCGACTCACCAGCTCACTGAGCACAATGCCGAGCGCCAGAACAAGCCATATTGCACCCTGAAGTAGAACCGGCAACTCAAAGACCGAGAGCAGCAACGCTGACAGAGCAACACCGCACAACACGGTATTGCGAAGCAAATAAGTTTTACCATACTCGGTGGTTTGCACGTAGTGCGAGGCCGCTCCCTCATGACTCGCCCCATGATTATCCCGCGCATGACAGTAGAGCCCGACGATTTGTAACGCAGCCGCCACGAATATCAACGCAGGTGTCATAGCACCATAGCTAACACCATTGGCCAGACCCACAATACTCAGTGCGAGCGCACCCAGGCCGAGTACCGCGCCGACAAAGGCACTGCCGGTCTGCCAGTGATTCCAGAACGGCCTGGCCGGAATGCGATAGCACTTGACCATATAGAACAAACCTAGCGACGCCGCCAAGCTGGCCAGCAAGCCAATAGGCAGCAAGAGAAAATCAGTCACGCTATTGTCGGGCAACACCGATACCAGCCAGAACAAACCGGCGAAGGCCTGAAAGCTCGCGACACCCAGCGCTTCGCGAGCAACAGGCGAGTGTCGAAGATTATTGAAACCGCGATAAAAACGATGCGGCTTGCCTAGATGTGTCGTGGAAAATATCAAGCCAAGCCCGGTCATGACGATTGCCGAGAAGGCCACCCAACTACCGTGGGAGGAGCTCAGCGAATTACCGGAAATCAAAGTCGACCAGAAAAACAGGAGGAACACACCGATACCAGCCTGCACGAGCAGGGTGAACAACACGAGCGGATTCTCTCTTGAACTAAGCTTTGCGATATTCCAGCTGCGGTTTTTGCCGTGCTTTGGATCAACGATGGGAGCATAGCGCTTGCTTTCCGCATCGTAGCGATACTTGATCGGCGCACTATCGGTACGCGTCATTTCCTCCGGGAGACCAGCCTTCTGTTGAAAGCGGATATTGGGCTGGCTGATGGAGGGATCAGGGAAACCCGGTATAGACGTTTTTGCTTGATCTCGATTTTCTGGAATGTCCTCGATAACGCCAAAATCCAGTGCGTTACCCACGCATGCAGAAACGCAGGCTGGCTTCAGGCCCACCTCTAGTCGATCGACGCACATATTACACTTGGAAACCTGCCCCTTGACCGGATCAAGCTGCGGGGCGTTATAAGGGCAAACCCAGGTACAGTAACCACAGCCAAAACAGGTATCCGGATCCTGCAATACCGCACCGTATTCCGTGTGCTTGGTGTAGGCAAGCGTCGGGCAACCCTTGAGACACACTGGGTCGTCGCAGTGGTTGCAGGCCATCGAGATGTTCATGCGCTGAAAGTCGGGGTAGCTGCCGCCTTCTACGTAACCCACTGAACGAAACGCCAGATGAGCGGGAGTTTCATTCTTTTCTGCGCAAGCGCTCTCGCAGGCGTGACAGCCAATGCAATTGTCAGCCGTAAAGTAAAAGCCATGCTGCTTATTGCGATTGGGATTACTGCCAACAGCCGGGTTGCCATTGATGTACAGCGACTGCCCCTGCCCACTGCGGTCGTGCTGATCACTCTCCTCGACCAGCGCGATCAGATCGATCGGCTGATCATAGACATTCAACGATTTGGCCTTGTCAGCTGCGCTCTGTGGCTCCTGATCACGCAGTCGTGCGTAGGCCGGTTCATTATCTCGCGCATCCCATATCTCGACAGCTTCCTCCTGCAGAATGGATGATGCTGAGCGCTTGAACCCGGTCTTCTCCGGAATAAATTCCTTAACCGCTTCATCGACAAATTTAACGATCGAATTCATTAAAACGCCCTTCTCGCCTTGTTGAGTTCCGCTGCATGTGACTGATCAATGTGTTCCAGCTTAACGGAACACTGCTTAAATGCGGGCTGACGTGAGTAAGGATCCAGAAGGCCGAGTGTTAATCGATTGACACAGTCGTGATAGTGAAAAGGAATGAAAACCATGTTCGGCGGTACGCGTTGCGTGAGCTGCACCATAACGACCGCATCGCCACGGCGCGATACCGCCCTCACGTAATCGCCACTGCTCACACCCAACTCCGCCGCCGCATCAGGGTTAATTTCCATATAAGGGGTTGGGCTGAACTTATTGATATTTCCAATCTTCCCGGTGCGCGTTCGCGTGTGAAAATGCTCAACCACCCTGCCGCTGTTCATCCAGAATGGATATTCCTCGTCGGGACACTCGTTGTTGTTGACAAACCTGACGGGAATCAAGTTTGCCCGGCCATCGGGGGTCTGGAAAATTCCATCGATGTAAAGCCGCGGTTGGCCTTTGGGTTGATCGTTATCTTGCGCCGCCTGCTCCTCCGTATAGGGCCACTGCAAGCCTCGCGCCGTCTCAATTTTGTCGTAGGTCATACCCGATATATCCAGGGTCCGGCGCTCTCCGGGCTCTGGTTTCGAGAGGGCTTTCATTTCCTCGAACACAGATTCGGTATCCTCGGGAAATACCATGGATTGCGCGTTCTCAAATCGCTTCGCCATCTGGTTAAAAATCCAGAAGTCGGATTTCGAGTCCGCGTAGGGTTGCAGTGCATTGCGAGTGAGATTGACGCGCCGCTCCGTATTCGTGTGACAGCCCTGCTTTTCAGCCCAAACCGCAGCGGGAAAGTAGGCGTTGGCATAGTCGACGGTTTCAACGTCCTGATAGACGTCTTGCACAATCAGCCACTCGAGTTTTTCCATCATCTTGCGGATACGAGGCTGATTCGCCATCGATGTGAGCGGGTTAGTTGCAACCAGCCACATACCCTTAATTTGACCGGTCTCGATGGCGGGGAAAATATCGGTTTGCTTCAATCCAACCTTTTTAGGGAAAAACTCCGGATCAACATTCCAGAACTCACCCACCTGCTCTCGATGCTCAGGCTTCTCCAGCAGTCGATAACCGGGCAAACCGGAACAGGACGACCACTCTCGGGTACCCATTGCATTACATTGACCGGTGATTGATAGGCTCGTACCGCCTGGCTTGCCAATGTTGCCGGTCACAAGATTCAGGTTGTTGATATTACAAACGCCGTCTGAGCCATGCGTACTCTGGTTGATACCCATCGTCCAGATCGACATTGAGGCTTTCGACTTGGCATAGATGCGTGCAACGTTGCGAATGGTATCTTCATCGATCCCGCAAATCTTTTGTGCGGTTTTCGGATTGTAGTCCCTGACAACTTCCCGCAGCTCCTCTATACCGCTGGTGTGTGCATCGATATACGCGGAGTCTTCGAGACCCTCATCGAAAATCACATACAGCATGGCGTTGATCAGCACGCAATCTGTGCCCGGAGTAATCGGCAAATGAATATCGGCCCACTGCGCCAACATCGTTACACGAGGGTCGATAACAATCATCGGGAAATGGCGTTTTTCGCGCGCTTCTTTTAGACGCCAGTAGATGATCGGGTGCTGCTCAGGCAGGTTCGACCCAAACGCCATTAGGCACTCCGTGTGCTCAAAATCTTCGTAACACCCCGGGGGTCCATCGGAACCGAATGAGCGTTTGTAGCCGGAGACAGCAGAAGCCATGCACAGCGTCGTGTTGCCGTCGTAATTGTTCGTACCGATGCAGCCTCTGACCAGTTTGCCCAGGGTATAGAACTCTTCCGTCAGTAGCTGGCCGGTCGAGACCACCGCAAATGAATCGCGGCCGTACTTGGCTTGAATCTCCCTGATTTTTTCGGCACTTTTATCGAGAGCAGCATCCCAGCTTACCGGCGCGTAGGCGTCGTGCGGCGTGTCGCGCAATAGCGGCACACTGCCGCGACCCGGCGATTCAAAGAGATCCTGCTCGAGAATGCCTTTGATACACAGCTTGCCGCGATTTACGTCGGCGTCAGCAACGCCCCGGCTCGTGACGACCTTGCCAGCGTCATCTAGCCCTAACTCAATCGCACAGCCGGTCGAGCAGTAGTTGCAGACGGAATACTTCCACTCACTCACGGGTTTCGCAGGAATCTTGACAGGATTTCTGTTCTTACGACGAAACAGCATGCAAGTAGAGCCCCCCGGAAATTAATGCACGGTTACAGGACATATCAGGTTCTAATCATCACCTGATCATCGACAAGATCGACGTCATAGGTTTTAAGGCTAACATTCTCATCTTCGATGCACTGCCCGGAGCCGAGCTCAAAATGCTGTTTATAAATAGGGGAAGCAACCACTTTTTTGCCCGTGATACTTCCAATAATGCCTCGTGAAATAACGTTCGCTCCCGAGAAAGGGTCGTGGTTACCTATGGCGTAGACCTTTTTCTCATCCTCAGGAAGATAAAACAGTGCGACCTGCTCCCCTTCGTGCAAAGCACATATACCTGAGTTCGCAATCAAATCCTCTACCGAGCAAAGCGTTTTCATATCGGTAACATCTCGCAGCATTGTGTTTGAATCTCCTGTCTAAAGTTTTGTGTGACTCAACCAACCTTGGCGATTAGGTCATCCGCAAGCTCTTCCTCGGTAGCAGGGCGAATCTGCTCACGTTCCAGCACGAACTTGACTGCCTCGTCTTTCGATTCAGAGTTAACAAAATGCCTGAACTGTTTGCGCTTGGACTCATCTTCCACTGCGGTTTTCCATTCGCACTGATAGGTATCTACGACGTTTTGCATTTGCGCTTCCAGTTCGTCACAGATACCAAGCTTGTCGTCAATGATGACCGACTTGAGATAATCCAGACCGCCTTCCATGTTATCCATCCACACCGAGGTGCGCTGCAGACGATCGGCCGTGCGCACATAGAACATCAGGAAGCGATCGATATATTTGATCAGGGTCTCATCATCGAGGTCCGTTGCGAACAGATCGGCATGGCGCGGTTTCATCCCACCGTTACCACAGGTATACAGGTTCCAGCCATTCTCGGTGGCGATAATGCCAAAGTCCTTGGATTGGGCCTCAGCGC
>CAZDEW010000094.1:0-12219 GCA_964504585.1 uncultured Pseudomonadales bacterium
GGCCTATCTCGGGTGTCTTCGGTTCGCAGCGGGTCTATAATGGCGTTCCCAAGCGGCCGCACTACGGCGTCGACATAGCGCGGGAAACCGGCACTCCGGTGATCGCACCAGCCGCCGGAGTCGTCACCATGGCGGAGGATTTGTACTACTCAGGCTTGACCATCATTCTTGATCACGGGCACGGTCTGTCATCGTCGTTTCTGCATTTGAGCAGCATGGCCGTAGAGGTTGGTGATGTGGTTGAGAAGGGCGAGACGCTCGGTGAAGTTGGAGCCACTGGCCGCGTGACCGGGCCGCATCTGGACTGGCGCATGAACTGGACCGGTGGCAGCGGTAATGTCCGTATTGATCCTGCGTTATTGGTGCCGCCAATGCCGGGGAGCGATCAGTAGATCTGTGCGCAGCACAGTTGATGCGCGACATAAGGACCTGAGCGCGGCCTTTTTGAAGACATGCCGTGGCGCTCTTAAATGTTGGGTAGACTCGATAACCCAAGATGGTAATGGTTTTAGGAGCTGCTGCTAAAAACTGTTATTGATATGACGTATTGTTGATAAGAAATATGATTGATAAAAAGCTGCTAAGCATTCTGGTTTGTCCGGTCAGTAAAGGCGCTCTCGTGCACCACGTGGCACAGGAAGGGGACTCCCGAGTCGAGGAGTTGCGCTGCAAGCAGAGCGGTCTGGCTTACCCCGTGCGCGATGGTATCCCCGTCATGATGGAGAGCGAAGCTCGAGCCATGCAGGCGGAGGAAATCGAGGCGCTATAGCCCACTTTTTGCCGCGCTTGGAAAAAGGTGTTCCCGCAAGGGGCCTATCTCCACTTAAGTCTACCGCGGTCGCTACAGCGCTATTGCTGGCTCAATCTCTTGTCTGGGATAGCTTCGTGCTCTCTGCAGCGGATTAACGCTGGTATTTTATCTCTTTGAGTCGCCAGTTTGATTCCAGCAGCCTCACTTGCGGCTAAAATTTCCTTCTGGTTTGGCGTTGCCCGGAGCGGGGCAGGATAGACAATTTTGGATACTGTGTTTGCGAAGATCATTGCGGGAGAGATACCTGCCGAGAAGTTGTACGAAGACGATATCTGTATCGCTATCAACGACATTAACCCTCAGGCACCGGTCCATATACTCGTGATTCCGAAGAAACCGGTTGCTATGCTCAGCGAGGCGGAGCCAGAGGATCAGTCGATGCTGGGGCACTTACTCCTCGTCGCAAGAAAATTGGCCCATGATTCAGGTATTGGCGCCGGATTTCGAATCATTATTAATAACGGAGAGAAGGGCGGCCAGACAGTTTTTCATCTCCACGTGCACCTCGTGGGTGGCTTTGCCTTGAGTGAAGGCATGCTGTAGCACCGTACTCGACGTAGAGCGCGGTTTTAGTCAGAAAAAGTTTGAAGCAAGATATTTAGAAAGCGTAGATTGAATGAACACAAATGAAATAAAAGTACCCACAACGACGGATGAGGTCAGGGAGTCCTTTCTCGATTATTTTGAGAAGCACGGCCACAAGCGCGTTGCAAGCAGCTCCTTAGTGCCAGGTAATGATCCTACGTTACTGTTTACCAATGCAGGCATGGTCCAGTTTAAGGATGTATTTCTCGGCGATGAGCAGCGAGACTATGTGCGTGCCACCAGTTCACAGCGCTGTGTGCGCGCCGGTGGCAAACACAATGATCTGGAAAATGTTGGCTACACCGCGCGGCACCATACTTTTTTTGAGATGTTGGGTAATTTTAGTTTTGGCGACTATTTCAAAAAAGAGGCGATACCCTTTGGCTGGAACTTCCTGACCGAAGTTTTGCGCTTACCCATTGAGCGGCTCTATGTCACTGTCTATGCCGAAGATGATGAGGCCTACAATATCTGGCACCACGATATTGGTCTGCCGGCAGAAAAAATTATTCGAATAGGCGATAACAAAGGTAAGCGCTACGCCTCAGACAATTTCTGGGCAATGGGCGACACTGGCCCTTGCGGCCCCTGTACGGAAATATTCTATGATCATGGTGATCATATTGAAGGTGGCTTGCCGGGTACGCCAGAAGAGGACGGTGATCGCTTTATTGAAGTCTGGAACATCGTCTTTATGCAGTTTAATCGAAGTGCAGACGGGACGATGGCACCGCTGCCCAAGCCATCCGTCGATACGGGTATGGGTCTCGAACGAATTGCCGCAGTGATGCAGCATGTCAATAGCAACTACGAGATCGATCTTTTTCAGAAGCTTATTGCAGCGGTCGCGAAACGCATAGGCGTTGAGGATTTGGCCCAGAGTTCGCTGCGGGTTATTGCAGACCACATTAGATCTTGCGCATTCCTGATTAGTGACGGAGTGATGCCTTCCAATGAGGGGCGTGGCTATGTGCTGCGCCGCATTATTCGCAGGGCAATTAGGCACGGTAACAAGCTGGGCGCGAACAGCCACTCCGGGAATACGTTTTTCGCTGATCTGGTGACACCACTTGCCGAGTTAATGGGTGATGCCTATCGCGAGCTTCGCGACAAGCAGACGCTGATTGAGAAGGCCTTGCAAAAGGAGGAGGCGCAGTTTGCGGAAACACTTGAGCAGGGCTTGAAGATTCTTGAGCAGGGAATTGCTAGCGGCGACGGCAAGTCAATTGCGGGTGAGCTGGCTTTCAAACTTTACGATACCTATGGTTTTCCGCTCGATCTGACGCAGGATATAGCGCGCGAGCGGAGTCTCACAGTCGACGAGAAAGGCTATGAGACCTGCATGCAACAGCAGCGCGAGAAAGCAAAAGCTGCGAGTCAGTTTAAAGCGGGCGGCGCCAGCAAGCTCGATCTCACCGCTGTGAAAACGCTCAATACACCTTTCAGCGGCTACGATAACACGCGTGCAGAAGCGTCAATTGAAGCCTTGTACGCCGCCGGCGAGTCAGTTGCTGCCCTCAGTAGTGGCGATAAGGGCGCGCTGGTTTTGTCAGACACACCTTTTTATGCCGAGTCGGGTGGTCAGGTCGGCGATCGCGGAAGAATTAATACGCCTTCCGGCGTGTTCGAGGTTGAAGATACCCAGAAGCAGGGTAATACGATCATCCATTTCGGGCGCGTGGTTGAGGGTGGTTTGAAGACCGACGAAGTCGCCAATGTAGAAGTTGCGGTGGCAGAGCGATCAGCAACTGCGAGACATCACTCGGCAACGCACTTACTGCACGCTGCGCTGCGAATTGTGCTCGGCGAGCACGTGACGCAAAAAGGTAGCTACGTTGATTCTGAGCGATTGCGTTTCGATTTTTCTCATGATGCGGCAGTGAGTGGTGATGAGCTCAAGGCTATTTCAACGATGGTTAACGAGCAGATCAGGGCCAACACGTCGGTTTCGACCGAGTTGATGGATATGGAGTCGGCAAAAAACGCTGGTGCGATGGCGCTGTTCGGAGAAAAGTACGATGATGAGGTTCGTGTGCTCAGCATGGGTGTTGAGCGCTTCTCGGTTGAGCTATGCGGCGGCACTCACGTTGAGCGCACCGGCGATATTGGCAGCTTCCTGATTCACTCTGAGTCGGGCATTGCCTCGGGCGTCAGAAGAATTGAGGCTTTCGTGGGAGAGGCCGCAGACGCAGCCATTCAGCAAAGGCTTGCGACACTCGATGCAGTTGCCGCTGGCCTGAAGGCGAGTCCTGACTCGGTGCTTGAAAAGATTCGCCAAACGCTTTCCCAACAGAAACAGCTCGAGAAAAAGATCGAGCAGCTGCAACAGAAAATGGCCAGTGCGGCTGGTAGCGATTTGCTTGGTCAGGCTGTTGACGCGGGTGGCGTAAAGTTGCTGGTCGCTAAAGTCGACAGTGAAGCCAAGGGTCTGAGAAATATGGTCGATGACCTCAAGCAGAAGCTGGGCTCCGCGGTTATCGTGCTAGCGGCGGTGAACGCTGACAAAATTTCTATCGTGGCCGGCGTGAGCGATGATTTAGTTGGCAAGTGCAAAGCAGGCGACATCATAAAATCGCTCTCTGCCGCGTTGGGCGGAAAGGGTGGCGGTAAACCACAGTTTGCGCAGGGCGGGGGTAGTGACGTGGGGGCGCTTGGTGATTCTCTGGAGCAGGCGAAAAGTGATTTGCTTTCGCAGCTGCAGGCGTAGTCCGGGTTACTTTCTGTTATGAGTGATTCTCGATATATTGAAATCATGGACACCACGCTGCGCGATGGCGAGCAAACGCAGGGTGTTTCTTTTGCGCCAGATGAAAAGGTCAATCTGGCAGTTGCCTTGCTCTCGAGGCTAAATGTCGACAGGATAGAAGTCGCTTCGGCTCGCGTGTCCAGTGGCGAACAACGGGCGCTTGCGCGTATCAACGAGTGGGCCAACGAGAACGATTACGCAGGCCGCGTCGAAGTATTGGGTTTCGTTGATCACAAGAAGAGTGTCGACTGGATTGAAGCAGCGCAAGGCCAGGTTATCAACCTGCTCACCAAAGGTAGCCTGAAGCACTGCCAGCGTCAGCTCGGCAAAACGCTCGAAGAACATATCGTCGATATTTACAGGACCATCGACTATGCGCAGGCGCGTGGGCTCAAGGTCAATGTGTATTTCGAAGATTGGTCAAACGGCTATGCAGATAGCGTTGATTATGTGTATGGGCTTGCCGAGGCGCTGCTGGAGCGTGGCGTTGCCAACATCATGCTGCCCGATACGCTTGGCGTGATGTCGCCCACCGAGGTTTATGATTCACTGCGGGATATGCGTACGAGATTTCCCGATCACCGTTTTAATTTTCATCCGCATAATGACTACGGCCTCGCGACAGCGAACGTCATGGCAGCGGTTAGCGCGGGTATAGACAGCATCCACTGCACAGTAAATTGCCTCGGGGAGCGTGCGGGCAATGCATCGCTGGCAGAAGTCGCTGTCGTGCTGCGCGACAAAATGTCAATGGAGCTGGGTGTCGACGAGCGTCATATCGTCAGTGTGAGCCAGATGGTCGAAAGCTTCTCGGGTAAGTATGTTGCCGCTAACGCACCCATTCTTGGAACCGACGTCTTTACCCAGACGGCTGGTATCCATGCTGATGGTGACAAGAAGGGCAACCTCTATGTCAGCAAACTGCACCCTGAGCGCTTTGCTCGTAAACATACCTATGCGCTGGGTAAAATGAGCGGTAAAGCATCTCTGGCTAATAATCTGGATGAGCTGGGCATTACGCTATCCGAAGAGGATCAACAGCTCGTGCTGGAGCGAGTGGTTCAACTCGGGGACTCCAAGCAAAAGATCACGATGGATGATCTTCCCTTTATTATTGCCGACGTGTTGGAGAATACCGAGCATCAGCACGTTAGCCTGAGTCACTGCGACCTGAGCAGTCACTGGGGCCAGCTAGCGACGGCTGATATAGTGCTCCAGCACGGCGAGCGCGAGTTGAAGGCAAGCGGAGAGGGGAATGGCGGTTTTGACGCTTTTATGGACGCGCTTCGCAAGTTGGAAATCGACCTGGGCGTGGTGCTTCCCGAGCTAGTCGACTATCGCGTTCATATCCCCAAAGGCGGGCAGTCGAGCGCGCTGACCGAAGCGAGCATTACCTGGCAACTGGCCAATGGCAAAACAATGACAACGCGCAGTACCAATGCCAATCAGGTTTACGCAGCGATTCTGGCAACCTTGAGGATGGTCAACTCGCTGTTCAACTAAGCGTAACCCTTGCCCGGGCGAGCGGGACCAGCGGCTGAAGCGCCTCTTCTTCCCATTCATTTTATTGCGTTGGCTAGCGCATAGTTGGCTATTAGATCGGCGAAAAAATAATCAGACTGGATCTCATACAAAGCTTTACAGTCGAGTGCTTGCAGGCACTCTTATTGATTGTAAAAATGCATCGGTAGTGAGCCTGAACCATCGCAGGTTTGCACCATAAACGCGCGAAGTAAGTTGTCGCGGTGCGCCGAGTCTACAAACCGCCAACGCACGTTGGGGCTGATGATTTTATTTGATACGGGCACCGTGCTGTTGTTATAGTTCTAGCTGTTGTTATAGCTCTAGAAGAAAAGTGGCTTAAAAAGCGCGAGCGCGGTTTTTTCCGGAGCCGGAAGAAGACTTAAGTTCTGGCTCTTGGCGAGCGAGGTTTCGCTGGCGAGTGAAAGCTTATTCGTGATGGCTCGCTTTTCACGATGGATTAGCCCGGCGCTGTAACTGTATTGTTAAACCAGTTTTAAATTGTTTCCAAACCAAGAAAAGGTATAAAGCATGTCGTACAAAATTGAAGAGATCGAAGGCATTGGACCTGCCATGGCGAAGAAGCTCGCCAAAGCGGGTATTGATACAACCGGTAAGCTATTGAAGCTCTGCTGCGACAAGAAAGGTCGCGCGGCGGTTTCAGAAACAAGCGGCTGTTCCGAGTCACAGCTGCTGAAGTGGGCAAATATGGCGGACTTGATGCGGATCTCTGGTGTCGGTAGCGAGTTTTCAGAGCTGCTGGAAGCGGCCGGTGTCGATACGGTTAAAGAACTGCGCAACAGAAACGCGGACAATCTTGCAGAGGCGATGAAAGCCTGCAATGAGCAGAAGAAGCTGACGCGTGCGGTCCCAAGCGCAAAATCTGTGGCGAAGTGGGTCGAGCAGGCCAAGACACTGAATCCAGTGATTACGCATTAACAGCGCTCGTTATTAAAGAAGTAACACCCATAAAAAAGCCCGTCTGGAGACGGGCTTTTTTATGTTGGTCCTTGAACATAAACACGTATCTTAGTGAGGTGACACTCGGTGTCGGAAAACTCTATTGTTGTCGGCTATCAATCGCCAGATAAAGGCGAGCAGACGGTTCTCTTCGATCTCAAGCGGGCAAACCGACACGGCTTGATTGCGGGAGCGACCGGCACCGGGAAAACGGTTACGCTGCAGGCGCTTGCCGAGAGTTTTTCGAAATCGGGTGTGCCGGTTTTGCTCGCAGATATCAAAGGCGACGTTTCAGGTATTAGTCAGGCGGGTAAAGATCATCCCAAGATTAACGAGCGACTGGATCTTCTCGGTATCGAAAAAAACTGGCGCGGCTGCCCCACAGTTTTCTGGGATGTCTACGGTAAGAAAGGGCATCCAGTCCGAGCGACAATATCAGATCTGGGTCCAACGCTACTCGCGCGTTTATTGGGGCTGAACGAGACGCAGGAGGGCATCCTTGAAATTGCATTTGCGGTGGCCGACGAGCAGGGCTTGCTGTTGCTCGATCTCAAGGATCTGAGATCCCTGCTTGCGCACCTCGCGGATAACGCAGCTGAGTTGCGCACGATTTATGGCAATATCTCAAGCGCCTCGGTGGGCGCTATTCAGCGTAGGTTACTCGGATTGCAGCGGGGCGGCGCCAAAGCATTTTTTGGCGAGCCGATGCTAGAGCTAGACGACCTTATGCGTGTCGATAAAAACGGCTGCGGGCAGGTCAATGTGCTCGTCGCCGACAAGCTTTATATGGAGCCGAAGGTCTATGCCGTGGTGTTGCTCTGGATTTTGTCAGAGCTGTTCGAAAATCTACCAGAGATCGGGGATCCCGATAAACCGATACTCGCGCTGTTCTTTGATGAGGCCCATCTCATGTTCAAAGAGGCCCCCAAGGCGCTGCTGGACAAAGTTGAGCAGGTCGTGAGATTGATACGTTCAAAAGGCGTGGGCGTCTATTTCATTACTCAGAGCCCCAGTGATATTCCCGACCAGGTTGCACGGCAGCTGCAGAACCGTTTTCAGCATGCACTGCGGGCATTCACGCCCAAGGAGCAAAAGGCGGTTAAGGTCGCAGCGGAGACCTTTAGAGCGAATCCGGCTTTCGATACTCGTCAGGTGATTTCGGAGCTGGGAATTGGGGAGGCGCTGGTTTCTACCCTGATTTCGAAGGGTACGCCCTCCGTTGTTCAACGTACCATGATGAAGCCCCCGGTTTCACGAATAGGTGCTGCCAAACCTGCAGAGCGAAAGGCCGTTCTTGAGTCCAGTCCTTTCAAGGGTAAGTATGAAGAAACCATAGACCGGGAGTCGGCCTTTGAAGCGTTGACCAAACGCTCTGAACAGGCAGCGAAAGAGGCGGAGAAACTGAAAAACAAAACCTCACGTCAGCTTAAGAAACCAAAGTCACGAGCGTCGGGTCGAAAGCGGCAATCCGTTGGGGAGGCCTTCGTTAAGAGTATGGCGAGAAGTCTGGGTTCGAAAGCGGGACGTAGCCTGGTTCGTGGACTAATGGGATCGCTATTTAAAGGACGCTAATGGTTTTTTATATAAGGCGCTAATGGCTTATTCTGAAAAACGCTAATGGCTTCACTTAAAGGCAGCTAACGGCTTTTTATAAAGGCAGCTAAGGGCTTCCGCGATTGAATCGCCGAATTTTTTGGCTATAGAGTTTAAATTTTAGAGGTATACGAAAAATGGATATAAAGGCAATGGCGACTGAATTGATTATGAATCAGTTTAAGTCACAAAGCTCGGCAAGCGAGACAGAAATGAGTGGTGCAATACAGGGGTTACTCGGTGGTAACTTCGATATTGGCTCACTAATAGAAAAGTTCTCGGCGAATGGCGGGCTGGCAACACAGTTGCAAAGCTGGTTGGGTGACGGTGCGAACCAGAGCGTGTCGGCCGATAGCATCATGGATGCCTTTGGTCAGGACTCAGTGAGTCAGTTTGCCAGCCAGATCGGCGTCGATAGCGGTTCTGCTGCCAGTGGTTTGTCCGAAGTCATTCCCGCCCTCATCGATAAATGTAGTAGTGGCGGCAATCTGCTAGAGAGCGTCGGCGGGGTCGGTGGTGCACTCGATATGGCGAAAGGCCTGTTCGGGAAAAAGTAGCGGCGTTGTGCCGGATACTGCGGGTTTGGGGCGCAAACAAGCCCTGAGCTAGCGGGATGAACAGCCCTGAGCTAGCGGGATCAAGAACCTAGAGCTAGCGGGATCAAGTGCCCTGAGCTGTAGTGGCGAAGGGCTCCAGTCCGTACCCGGTAAATCCGCGGTGGCAGTTATGAATAGGCTTGAACTTAAGCGTGTCTAACAGCTAGCAGGCTGGAAATCGACTCGATAGTAAACGGGAATAAAAAAAGCCACCCGATCTAGGTGGCTTCTTCGATTTTCAGGCTTGTTGCTTATCGATCTAAATCTTAGATCTTGAGTATGGATCGAGGCGGTGAGGGTCTTGAACGGTTGATGCGCCCAAGTTGTATAAAATGCCTAGCGCTCTCTAAAAGTGATCCTTCCTTTACTCAGGTCATAGGGAGTCATTTCAACCTTGACCTTATCGCCGGTCAAAATCTTGATGTAGTTCTTGCGCATTTTGCCTGAGATATGCGCGGTAATCACATGCCCGTTCTCAAGCTTCACGCGAAACGTTGTGTTGGGGAGAGTGTCGATAACTTCCCCTTCAAACTCAATGCTTTCTTCTTTAGCCATAATCTATTTGCTGTAGGTGTTTCCCGAAGTCGGATCAGCGCTTACTAGCGTTCCCGCTCACGCTGTCCCAGATTTGTTTAGCCTAGCTAAGCGCAATAAGGTACAGGGTCACCGCAAGAAACGACGAAGTTGGCGCATTTTGCCCCAGCGATCCGGTGCTGGAAAGTCAATCGTGCACAATTAATGCAGCAAATTGTCCCTTGGGATCAGCCAGTTCCAGCGGCGCGTCGCGCAATGAATCCTGGTCAGGTAGCGTTTTGTTACGCCCATTGGCAAAATGCTTGTCTTGGTTCAGCCGACCATAGTCCAGCGCTGGTCAACGAACATCTGTAGAGGCCGATAATTAGCCTTGTACTCCATCTTCTCACAACCGGCGATGAAATAACCGAGGTAAACGAACGGCAGGTTTTTTTCGCCAGCAATTTGGATCGCAGAGAGGATTGCAAAAACCCCCAGGCTGCGCTCTGACTCGGATGGCTCAAAGTAGGTGTAGATTGCGGAGAGGCCATCCGCGAGTTGGTCCATGACGAGAACCGCTATAAGCCGCTCTCCCAGACGAAACTCCAAAAACCTCGTTGCGAAACAACCCTCGACAATAAATTGCCTGAACTGATCCTCACTGGGTGGATACATGTCGCCGTTGGCATGGCGCTCGTTGATATAGCGGGCGTACAACTGGTAGTGCTCGCCGACGTTTTCGATGCGATGCATGAAGGCAAGGGACAAATCGCTATTTTTCTGGCTTGTTCGTCTTTGCGAGCGATTGGGCTTGAATTCTCCGGTCAAAACGCGCGTAGCAAGGCAGGATCGGCATGCCTTGCAATGAGGGCGATAAAAGTGAGCGCCTGAACGCCTGAAGCCGAGCGCGTTTAATTCGCCATAGACGAGCTCGTCTACGTTAAACGAAGGATCAACAAAGAGGGTCTGCGCCTGCCGGTCCTTGAGGTAGCTGCATTGATGCTCCTCAGTGAGAAAAAGTTTCACTTGCTGATCGTCAGACATGCAATTATTCAGAGAGTAGTAAGTCAGAGAGTAATAAGCGAGTGAGTGATTCGATTTTGTTAAAGGAGAGCGAGGCTCGTTCTCAAGTCGTCAAAGTTTCCCGCGGGTAACAGCCCGGACATGTCATTCTGCCATCCGGGATACAAACGCGGCAAATAGGTTTTGAACTCGTCTCGGCTAAGCTCAATAGCGCCGAGCGAACTCAGGTGCGGATTCTCCACCTGGCAATCTATCAGCGGCCAATCGATTGCCCGCATATGCTCGCTGAGCGCGTAGAAAGCGACTTTTGAGGCATCGCTCGCCAAATGAAACATGGACTCCCCGCAAAAGAGACGTCCAACGGTGAGCCCATATAGCCCACCGACAAGTTCTTGTTCACGCCACACTTCAATGGAGTGCGCGAAGCCGAGCCGGTGTAGCTCGCAGTATGCCGAGCGCATTGAGTCGGTGATCCAGGAATGACTCCCGCCAGAGGGCGTCGTCATATCCGATGTGCTGAGCGTCTCGACCAGCGCCCGGTTTTGCACGGTGCTTTGCTCGCGATTCACTGCGGCACAATTTGCAATGACGCGCTCAAAGCATCGGTTCATCGAAAGACGAAAGCCGCCGTTGCGCAGGGATTTGCCAAGGCTTCTGCTGCAGTGAAATCCCTCCGGCCTCAATACCGTTCTCGGGTCGGGCGACCACCATAAAAGGCGAAAATTGCCGTCTTCCATCTCGGTTGGCCAGGGAAAGATACCGTGTGCATAGGCATCGACCAGCATCTCGGTATCGAGTGTGCCTCCCTGGGCAAGCAGACCGTTGGGTTCGCAAGCTGCCAGCTCGATCGAGGGGAAAATGCTTGTATTGTTGTGCTCGATCACAAAAAATTTTTCGAAACAGCTATCAATGTAGCGGGCGTCAGGGCCTGCTGATCAGTGTGCCGTCTGCACAGTTCGACTAAACGGTTCGACTAAACGGTTCGACTAAACGGTTCGACTAAACATCCTCGCTAAGCAAATCGCTTACGCAAATCGGCAAAGATGATGCACTAGCAGATTGTATTCAGCCCGCTAGATCGTCGAGATACTTTTCGGCGTCAAGCGCGGCCATACAACCAGCACCCGCGGATGTCACAGCCTGTCGGTAAATGTGGTCTGCCACGTCGCCCGCCGCAAAAACACCATCGACAGTTGTTTGGGTGGCGTTACCATTAAGACCGCTCTGGATTGTCAGGTAGCCATCTTTCATGTCGAGCTGGCCATCGAACAAATCGGTATTGGGTTTGTGCCCAATTGCGATGAAAACACCTGCCAGATCGAGTTTGGTGACTTCCCCGGTTTTGGTGTGCGCAACATTGATCCCGTTCACGCCGGCTTCGTCGCCGAGAACCTCCTGCAGCGTATGGTCCCACAGTAGTTTGACGTTACCGTTCTCCGCTTTATCGAATAACTTTTGTTGCAATATTTTCTCTGCTCTTAACTCATCGCGTCGGTGTACTAGCGTAACCTCTTCTGCGATGTTGGAAAGATACAGCGCTTCCTCAACCGCTGTATTGCCGCCACCGATAACTGCTACTTTCTGGCCGCGGTAAAAAAAGCCGTCACAGGTTGCGCAGGCGCTTACGCCTCGACCCATATAGGCTTCTTCAGAGGGTAGCCCCAGATACTGCGCTGATGCGCCTGTCGCAATGATCAAGCTGTCGCAGCTGTAGTTCTTGCTATTGCCGTCGAGTTGAAAGGGGCGTTGCTGCAGATTGACGCTCTCGATGTGATCGAAGATCACGTCGGTATCGAAGCGCTCTGCGTGTTTTTGCATGCGGATCATTAAATCTGGCCCCTGCACGCCGTCATTGTCACCTGGCCAGTTGT
>CAZDEW010000095.1:0-11909 GCA_964504585.1 uncultured Pseudomonadales bacterium
AGAGTGCTACGGCATGCGACCTTCGCGACGCGCCTTGAAGCTTGCCCCGCGAGCGTAGCGAGTGCTGAGGGTACGATCACCGCCATTGGGACGCAACTCGGCCATCAGCGAATAAATCAGAGGCTCCCTCAGTCTCGCCCGACCGTTGGCGCCATGCATTCAAAAAAAATAGGCGAACACAAGGGTTTTTTGGCGATAACCACGGAGGCGTTTCTCGATACCCCTATGGATCTGCAACTTAACGAAAAGACCGCACTGGTAACAGGCAGTGATCGAGGAACCGGTCAGGTCATTGCCGCGACGCTTGCCCGTGAGGGCGCCAGAGTTATTTTGCATGGCAATGACAGCGCGGCGCATCAAACGCTCGCGAGCGAAGCGAGCAAGCTCAGTGATAGCGCGCTTGCGGTGTCAGGTGATATCAGTACCGAAGCCGGTACTCGACAGGTGGTTGACGCAATTGAGGCACAGGGTTTATGCGTCGACATACTGGTGAATAACTATGGTACTGCAGGAGCGGGTAGTTGGACTCAATCCAACAGCGAAGACTGGCTAGAGATGTATCAGCGAAACGTTCTCTCGGGTGTCAGGCTTACCCAGGCGTTTTGCGGCGCCATGAAGGAAAAACGATGGGGGCGCATCGTTAATCTTGGTACCATCGGCTCACACCAGCCCAACTCTATCATGCCTCACTACTATGCGTCGAAAGGTGCACTGGCCACGGCTGGAGTTAGTCTGGCTAAAGAGCTATCGGGTACTGGAATTACAGTCAACACCGTATCACCAGGGCTTATCCACACGGAAGAAGTAGAAGCGGGCTACAGAAAGCGCGCTGCAAAGAAAGGCTGGGGTGATGACTGGGATTCGATTTTAAAGAACATTGTCAAATACGATTACCCGAATCCCAGTGCGCGCCTGGCCACGCGAGAGGAAGTTGCCGATCTTGTTGCCTTTCTCTGCAGTCCGCGCGCGGGATTTATAAATGGTGAAAATATTCGCGTTGATGGTGGCGCGGTCCGTTATGTCTAACCCTTGGCGGGTTGGCGCTGGCTTCAAGAAACCAACATATAAAGACTCAGCAAGAGAGATTATCAATGCTTGATACAAACGAATACTTTGAAGGAAAGGTGAAGTCCATCGCTTTCAAAAATAGCGATCTGGATTCAACGGTCGGGGTTATGGCTATTGGCGAGTACACCTTTTCAACGTCGAAGAAAGAGACAATGACGGTAGTCAGCGGAGCGCTTACCGTCAATCTGCCGGGTAGTGCGGAATGGCAGACTTTTGAGGCACAGCAGTCGTTTATTGTCGAAGCCGGCGCGTCGTTTGATTTGCGCGTTGAAGTTGAAACCGCCTATTTGTGCACTTACGAATAGTGAGTTTGGCGCGATGAAGTTATTCAGGTTGATGCTTTATTAGATAAAAAGAGGTAGTTCCGAATATGATAGATGAAGAGCTCGTTGCAAAGCGTTTAAAAACGCTGGAAATACACTTTCAATCAGAAATCGATCACGACTGGCAGGCGTGCATTGACACTTTTCACGGCGAGCCGCGCTATGAGATTGTCCCGTTGGGCCAAATTCATGAAGGCGTCGAAGCGGTCACGGAATACCACCGCGCCCAGCGAACGGCATTTCCTGACCAGCGCCACGAGAACGTGCGCATGCACCCGAGCACCGATGCGATTGTTGCCGAGTTCGACCTTCTGGGCACCAATACCGGCGAGTTCATGGGCATGGCACCGACTGGCAAGGCATTCAGGGTGCCGGTTGTCGCCGTGTTTCAATTTGAAGGTGAGCTAGTCACCAACGAACGGGTTTATCTTGACGTCGCCAGCCTCGTTAAACAGGTTGGCCGGGAAGAGCTGCTACCGTTTATTGGCGTCGAAGATTTCGCAGCTCCGCAAATGAAAGTGTCGTAGATCGCCTCGAGAACCGCTACCTTCTGGGGTCCTATTTTCAGGGGGTCAGCCCCCCTGAAAGCTACTCTCGACAAAAGTCTATTTCTAAGTCATTGTTTTTAAAATAATTTATCCGGGGGTCTGACCCCTTGCAAGTGCACCCGTGGTAAATTAACTCGCGATAAAACGTGTTCTAGCCACCCAGCTCTTCCTCAAGCATAGCCGTTAGCTCTTCTTTGCTCAGTTCATGGCGCTGACCACCGTTCAGCTGCACGGCCTTGCGAATTTGGCTGCGCACAATGCCATGTGCTTCTTCCGGCTTAGAGGTCACCATATAGCGAAACTTCGGATGCTCCGATGTCATTAGATCTACTGCTGCTTGTGCAACATCAATGGGATCTGGTCCCTGGTCGAATCCTGATAGGCGCTTAATTACGAATTCACGCTCCTGCTGATAACGCGTGGTTTCGGGCCAGTAGTTCAGTTCGGAAAAGCGCTTTCTCGCGGCATTACCGATGTTAGTGCCGTACGCCGCAGGCTCGATCACGTGAACACTTACCTTAAAACGGGCCATCTCCTGAGCCAATGATTCTGTATAGGCTTCAATCGCATGTTTGCTCATGCTGTAAGCGCCCATGAAGGCTGGAGAACGTACCCCCGCTACTGAGCCCGTGGTTGCTATCCGCCCCTGACTTTCAATGATCATCGGAGCAAAGGCCTGAGTTACCCTGACGACGCCATAGACATTGACATCCATTTGATACTCAAGCTGATCGACCGGCATTTCGATAATAGGGCCGAACACAGACACCCCGGCATTGTTGATTAGCCCATACAGTCCCTTGCCTTGCTCTTCAATGAGTTTGGCTGCGGCGTCTATCTGTTTTTGATCTCGCACATCGAATTGCACAGCCATCACGTTCTCTAGCTCGTTGAGCTCGGCCATGGCCTCTTCACGACGCACACCGGCATAGACAAAAAACCCCTTAGCCGTCAGTTGTTCCGTCATACGCAGACCAATACCGGAGTTGGCTCCGGTCACCAGAACGGCTTTCTGTTGGATGCTCTCTGCGAACGACAGCAGAGATGCCTGCAGCGCGCAAATGCCGAAGAGTAGTGCGGTAAAACGTTTCATAGTATTAACCCTATGTTTTAGATAATTTGATTGGTCTGTTTAATCGTGAGCTTGGCGATGAACGGCGCTCAAACCAACGCTAGCAACAGGCTGTGTAATAGAAGAACAACAGCGCTAATGGCAAAACGAAATTGCTTGTACCACGCATCATAATCGGTTTTGAAGTAGTCGAGGTATAAGATCCAGAAAAACCCTATGAGTAACAGATACAGGGTGTGGTAGTAGCTGACATGAAATAAAATTAATGCCAGTACAGCGAGCAGAGTAATCGCGTTACTTTGCAGCATCAGCGACGTTTTCTGGCCTTGATGGCGCCAAAGGGTGCCAGCCAGGAAGCACAGTATCCCTGCTGAGTAATAACAGAAGCCGATGATAGGTATATAGTTTAAGCGTTCAGATATCGCCCAGCTGGCCGAGGCCAGAAAAGGTATGAGACCGGCAACGCCTAGCCCAATAACAAGCTTGTGATTTTCTGATTTAGTTTCGACTCGCATCGCATATACTACGTCCTGACAGTGCTGCCGGTTTATCGCTAAATAGCGATACCATGAGTAAGAATCGAAAGCCGCTCAAATTGACGCGGGCAGCAAGTAAGCGGGCAGCAAGTAAGTAGGGGATCTCTATGAAAACAATACTAACGATAGTGCTGACCGCGATAATCATTTTGGTTGGCGGTAGCTACTTGCCGGCATTGCTAATGCCATTCATAGCGAAGAAGGAGTATTTCGCGGGAGGGTATCCCTCAATGGAGAATGAAAAAAGCTACCGTGCGATTCAGCTTTACTTTCCAGCCGGCACACGGACTAACTGGCATAGCCACAGTGATGGTCAGCTTTTGATGGTAGAGACCGGCGTTGCCAGAGCTCAAGTGAGAGGAGAGCCCGCACGAGACATAACCCCCGGAGAGCCCTGGTGGACTGACCCTGGCGTTGAACACTGGCATGGCGCATTGCCCGACGAGTCAGTATTACAGCTTACCGTATACGCAGGTCATGTTAATTGGTTAGAGCCGGTTAGTGACGACGAGTATCATGCTGATCATAGTCACTGAATTCGATGTGGACGGATTAAGGATTATTTGGTTTGCAGCGAATGCGTAAATTTTCGGGCGTTTCAAATGCGAAAAGCTCAGTATCAAGGCACCTTTGAAATATCAATCCAATACCAGATCAAACTTTTTGTTTGAGTCAATTTGTTAGTTGTTATTCTTAACGCCGCTGCAGTATTTTCCTTACGAATCCATCACTACCACAGTAGCCCGTATGGTTGATGCCGTCTCTGAGGCTTGCCAACTCTGTGTGACCGCTTGGGAGGGTGAATAGTCGCTGATAGGCGAATTGTCGCCGTTCCGGATCGCTCCCCAGCGCATCGTAGTTCTTATGTTCTGAAATGATATTGTTGAGTCTTCCACGTGCATTGTGGTGATAGCTAGACCAAGGGTATGCGCCGGGGTGATTAACTATGCCGGCTCTTACTGGATTCATCTCAATATAGCGATAACAGGCAAGTAAGTACCGATCGCTCTCAATCAAACAACTCTTATATCGGCTTTCCCAGAGTGCGCCCTTACGTTGATATTTGTCGTTGAAGAAGCGCGCATACCTGCGCCCCATACTTTGAAATAATTGAGCAATTGAATCGGTATTTCTGGGTGTTACAAGTAAATGTACGTGGTTTCCCATGAGAACATAGGCATGAATCTCGGTATGGGACGCTACTTTGCTTTTCCTGAGATCATGCAAGTATTTCCAACGATCATCGTCGCTTCTGAAAATCGATTGCTTGTTATGGCCGCGATGAACTACGTGAAGTGGCCAGTCTTCAACAATTAGCCGAGGTCTTCTTGGCAAAGTTCGATGTCCTTATCGATCGTTTATTTGCCGCTATCCTATCATAGTGCATCAAGGGGTCAGACCCCTTTTGATCTAAATGGAGTGATAATGGTCAGTTGTGGATATATTGGGAATATAACGGCAGAATTTACATGCGACTTTTACGATAGGTAAGAACGGCGCTGGCCAGTCGGTAGCAAGATGGGTATATAGGCCAATTATTTCTACGGGGTCTGACCCCTTGAAAAGAGGCATCGCTCTTTGCACTTACAATTAGGTAAAGTTCAGGCTCTGTTATATGCTCGATAAATATGTACAACCAATCCGCAGAAATTTACGATGCACTGTATATCGATGGCATCGGCAAGGACTATGAAAAAGATGCCGAGACGATCAAGGCAATCATCCGCTCGCTGAACCCGGAAGCGAAGACGATCTTGGATGTTGCCTGTGGCACCGGTGAGCATGCACGCTATCTCCATACCGAATTTGAGATCGACGGTATTGATAAGGAGAAGCGCTTCGTCGAGATTGCCTCAAAAAAGCTCCCTCAGTGCAACTTTACCGAAGCTGATATGAAAAGTTTTTCTCTGGGAAAGCGTTACGATGTAGTCCAATGCCTGTTCAGTGCGATTGCGTATCTAACCAGTTTTGAAGAGCTGACTGCGGCATTGCGTTGCTTTCGAGAGCATTTGCGCGATGGTGGAATCATTGTCATCGAGCCGTTTATTGAGCGCGATGTATGGAAAGCCAGCTCGAGCGGTACCACCGTTGTTGAGACTGCCGACAAAAAAATCACGCGCGACCATTTAACAGTAGAAATCGGCCTTACTACGTGCTTACAGTTTGAGTTCACCGTTGAACATCTCGAGCAAGGCGAGCGCGGTGAAAGCAGGGTAGAGCGATTTCGCGAGGAACATCACGTGGCTCTATTCAATCGCGATGAGATCCTCGACTGTTTTGCTGCCGCGGGACTGGCGGCAGCCTACGATGAGGAGGGGCTGTCAGGCCGCGGGCTTTATGTCGCACGAGCCGTTGAATCCGGTCAGAACTGACGGGTAATGCCACCCGATTATTGCAAGGCTGGGAAAATATAGTTGCTCATCATGTCATTTGCCTGATTCACGTAGAGCGGGAATTCCAGATAGTTGCCTTGAGTGATGACAATAACCATATTCTCGTCGGGGAATATGTTGATGTACTGGCCGCCATCGCCGTCTGCCGAAATATAGGACTTACCGGCAAGATCGCGGTGCCAGAAATAGTAGCTGTAGTCACCGGCAAAGCCATTAACCTGTACCTTCGAAACTTCGTCAACCCACGCAGCAGGAATCACTTGCTCGTTGTTCCAGACACCACCATTTAAGTAAGTCACGCCAACTTTGAGCATATCGCGCGGACGCATATGCATCCGGGCTGCGCCTTCGGGAATTCCGCCAGGCTGATCAATCCAGTCGTAGTCAACAATGCCCAGTTTGGCGTAGAAATTGTCGTGCGCCCAAGTGCGAATGCCACCGGGAACCGTATTATTCAGTCCACGCATCAGGAGATTTGCCCCTGCACTGTTATAGACCCAGGCAGACTCGGGGCCGGCGTTAGCGCGAACTAAAAGAAAATTGGCAAAATCCCGAGACTTCCACAGCAGCGCCAGATCGTTGCTGCTCCACTCATCCCAGGTAAAGCCCAACTGCATTGTTAGGATATGGTGGATTGATACAGCTGCCTTATTTGGATCGTTGAAAAAAGCGGCCTTTTCGGGAACGAGTGTTGAAATCTTATCGTCGACGACCAGATTGCTCGCGTCCATTGCAATCCCCGCTACGGTAGCCGTTAACGCTTTATTGACCGAGGCAATGTAGTGCTTGTCGGTGCGACTCCATTTTTTATCAGGTCGTGAACCATCGCGTGCGATATTGTCTTCGAAGCGAATAAAATCGTCGTTACCAATATTATATTCTTCCAGAACCAGCGCGCCGTCCTTATAGACAAGTATGCTATGAGCTTCGCGATAACCCTGCGCCTCATTGTCCTGTACAAACTTGTTCATGAGCTGACTAATCAGTGCAGCGTCAATCCCTGCATCATCGATCGATCCGGTTTGCAGACCGTCGTCTAACTGCACGGGCTCGCTGTAACTGTAGCTATTGATGGCATCGAGCTGAAGGGTCGCATTGTCATTGACTGCAACATTGAACTCTCGTGGTCGATAGCCATCAGCCGATACGGCTACCGCCAGAAACTCTTCTGCAATGGTGAGAGGCTGGGTGATTTCAAAGCTGAATTCGCCGTTTTCGTCAGTTGTGCTGGTTTCGTTGGTGTGTAATAGCCTGACTTCAGCGCTCTCGATAGCGCCAGAGAAAAAGTCGCTGTCAGTGACCAGTCCACTAATCGTATCGACGGCCTCTTCTACAGTGATAAAAACCTGCGCAGAGGAAACGTCACCATCCACATCAATGATCGAGTAAATAAACCCATCGCTGCCAAAAAAGTCGGCGTTGGGGGTATAGGAAAAAGAACCATCACTGTCAAAATCCAGAACACCGTTGGATGGATCAACCTGAGCGGCAAATGTGACTGGCGTGTCGTCCAGCCCGCTATCGTTTAGGCTAACGTCTCCAATCAATTCATCGTTTTCTTCGACCGTAAAATTATCGTTGCTGCCAGAGGGGAGGATGTTCCTGTTAACCGTGATGCTGACCTGCGTAGTGCTGGCATCGCCGTCACCGTCAGTAACGGTGTAGGCAAAGTTGTCGGCGCCAAAAAAGCCGGCGTTGGGGGTATAGGTAAACTGCCCGTCGGTATCTAACTGCAGTTGGCCATTGCTGGGTCCGGTGGCAACACTATAGGTGATTGGCGAATCGATAAGGTCCTCGTCGTTGCTGCTAACGTTGCCAGCGACGTTGCTGCCTTCTTTAACCGATGCAGTGTCCGCGTTCGCAATCGGCTTATTACTCGTGATCGGTACTTTAGGCGGCGTATCTTCATCGTCTGACCCTGATGATGAGCCGCCACCGCAGCCAACGAGCAGGGCGAGCGACATTCCAAGCGCAAACGCTTTCAGCGTTCCTGCGCAATCCCGCTCTGGCCGAATCGCAGTAGCCGCTGGTATGACTGCCTGGCTTAATGGGGTGGTCAGGCCTGATGTGGAAGGAGCATTAACTGCCGACAGTTGCTCTAAAGGATTAACCCTAAATCTTTGAAAATTCATATTTTTTTAGGTGTTTATTGTTTAATCATATTATCATTGATTCACGCCTGTGCTGTCATCGCTTACTTATCCAGACTGACGTAGCTGAGCTACCGTCTACCCTAAATAACAGTTGCTTCATCCTGACATAACCCAGCCGGTCTCAACCGGCGAACAGAGCAGCGGCGCTATTCGCTGGTCGATACAACGTAACCGAATCTGGCTTGCTTGCAGTAAAATTGAGACTAGCGATAGCGTATTTGGGTATTGAAAACCATTGTTAGGGTCGTTACATGACAAGCGCATCAGTCACCAACAGCGAACAAAGCGGTCGTGTAAAGCGAATCTTCAAGGTCTGGAGCCAGTTTTACGACAACCCGGTCGCACAGAATCTTTTCTACCGTCGCGTGCATGCGAGGCTGTTAAAGAGAGTAGGCGCAATTTCTCCAGAGACAATCCTCGACGTGGGCTGTGGCACCGGCGAGTTATTTGATAAGACATCGAAGCGATGGCCCAATGCCGACTACGTTGGGCTCGATCTGTCTGCAGAAATGCTCGCCGTCGGCGAAGAAAAATATCGTGGCAATGCCAGAGTCAGTTTTTTGGAGGGTAGTGCAGAAGACATTGAGCTTGCTGATAACTCAATAGGTCTACTGACCAATACGATCTCTTCGCATTTTTATCCAGATCTGGACGTAGTCTTGGGGGAGTTTTCCCGGGTGCTGAAACCCGGCGGCACGCTGGCGATGGCCTGCCTGAACAATGGTTTGCTCGGCTGGTTGCCGGGGCCTTACCAGAAACAGTTTAGCGCATCCGATATTAATCTAAGGAGTGACCAACTGCATAAGCAGATGTTAGTAAGGAACGGTTTTGTCGACGTCCATCGCTATCGTTTACCGGCCAATGTCAGTCTATTCGTGGCTGCGAATGCGGCGCGCCAGTAATAAGCAGTGTTTCGAGTAACATGATCCTGTTGGCGCGCATTAGCGAGGCGTCCTCCAATGCGGTTGAACGTGTTTTTATGTAACGTTCTATCCCTCACTGCCATTCGCGCTCACCTGGGTAACGTTTAGCCGCACTCAAAGTTTTATATAAATAGAATGAACGAAAACATACGCAGGGCGATTCTAAAGTTTACGGGTGCCAAGCGTTTTGAGCGACTCGACGTGATACAAAGTCTGTGGAGTGGCTACGGCGAAATTGTTCGACTGCGCTTATTTTACTCGCCGCTTGAAGAAGATCCTCAAGCAAACGCGGAAGCAGATACTGAAGCAGACAGCGACAGAAGATTAAACACGGTCGTTGCAAAAGTTGTCTCGCTGCCGGAAACCATCAGGCATCCACGCGGCTGGAATACCGATGTTTCGCATCAACGAAAAATACGCTCCTATCAGGTAGAGTCACATTGGTACGCCGCGTATGCAGCACAATGTGATGAATCCTGCCGGGTTCCTCACTGTTACGGTGTGCTTGAAGATGCCGAACAATTCGTAATGGTGCTCGAAGACCTCGATGCGGCTGGTTTCTCGGGGCGACTGGATCTTGTCGGTGAGCTGAGTGACGAGCGTTTCGAGAACAGCGTCGATCAATGCCTCAATTGGCTCGCGCACTTCCACGCCAGGTTTTTGCAGAAGATGCCTCAACCCGAATTCTCGAGTGGTCTTTGGCCACAGGGGAGTTACTGGCACCTTGCCACGCGCCCCGATGAATTTGCTGCGCTCCCCGAGGGAGATCTCAAACGATACGCCGCTTCCATCGATGCCAAACTCCGCACGTGCCGGTGGCAGACCTTGGTACATGGCGATGCTAAACTCGCCAACTTCTGTTTTTCGTCGTCAAACAATCTGCAATCGGCGCCGGTTGCCGCCGTTGATTTCCAGTATGTGGGCGCAGGCTGTGGCATGGTCGATGTCGCCTACTTTTTTAGCAGCTGTTTTGATGAGAACGAATGCCAGCGTTTGGCGCCAGCGCTTCTAGATCGCTATTTCACACTGCTGCGTCAGGCTGTTAAACGCTATCAACGGGGGCTTTCCGATGCTGAGCTTGATGACCTCGAGAGCAGCTGGCGTTCACTGTACCCGCTCGCTTGGACGGACTTTTATCGCTTTCTACAGGGTTGGAGCCCCGGGCACTGGAAGATGCATGGCTATAGTGAGGCTCTCGCACAACAAACCTTACGCGACATTAAAAAGCAGCCGCTGGATCTTGGTCACCATTTACATGAGTTACTGGCAACGGCGATAGCCGCGGCGAAAGCTGCCGGAAAAATTATTTCGGACTATCGTGACGAGCAGTTAGCGGTCAGGCGCAAAAACCTGGGCGGCAGCGAAGCGGCGGAGCTGCTCACTCAGGCAGATATCGACGCGCAGGCGCTGATTGAGTCACATCTAACGCCTTTCAGTGAGCAGTTTTCTATCGCCTTTGTCGGAGAAGAGAGTGTCGGGGAAGAAAGTCTAGGAGAAGAAAGCGTTGGGAAGGAAAGGGAAAGAGCTAATTCAAGGTTTCAGGCGGACTATAGCTGGTTAGTCGATCCAATCGATGGCACATTGCCTTTCGTTGAGAAGCGTGAGGGCTATGCGGTATCCATTGGCTTGATCAACCAGCAGGGCAAACCTTTGTTGGGCGTCGTCTACGACGTTTATCACCAGCGCTTATATGCGGCGGCTCAAGGTTGCGAAATACAGTTGCCAGAGAAAGCGTCCGAGCAAACGCCTTACAACAAAAACAAGCTGCAGTGCTTTCTGGATGCCAGCTACGTAAATGACGCTCGCTACGAAGCCGTTATCGCAAAGCTTGATGACTACGCAAAAGCGAACGGTCTTGCAGGCGTTGAGCTAGTGGTCGGTCTGGGCGCAGCTCTGAATGCTGCCCGCGTTATCGAAAACAGTAATTCCGTCTACATCAAACTGCCCAAAGAAAAGGGCGGCAGCATCTGGGATTATGCAGCAACGGCTGCCTTGTTTGCGGCGAGCGACCTGCCGGTGAGCGATATCTATGGTGAAGCGCTGGATCTCAATCGCGCGGATTCGACCTACATGAATCACAGAGGCGTGTTCTATGCGTCTGACTCGAATTTGGCTGCGTTTATTCTGGATGGTTTAAACACTAATCGCGTATAAGTTTTTTTAGCGCAGTCCGATCGTTCAGACACTTGATCTAGCCTTGGCTAATGCGTCGTTTGTATGCCAGTGCACTCAGCAGCAAGCCAAGTCCTGCCAGTGCGCCAAACGGCAGCATTGTCACAGTTTCGGCGGGAGGCTCGGGCGCAAGGCTTGTCCGCCACAGGGCGATTCCATCCTTGCCATTCGCCAGTCTGAATCCAAACAGAATATCGCCGTCGTTATTGACGCCAATCGCCTGTCCGTCATCGCTGCCCATTAGGCTAAGATCGGTAATCTGGCTGCCATCCAGCGTATCGGCTGTGCTAACAGCCTCAATAATTTGTGAACCATCGTAGCGGTAAATTGCTTCAAAGCCGGAGGTCGTGGTGGTGGCCTGAAAAACGGCATTGCCACCGGGGCTAATTTGCCAGCGGCTAAAACCAAGGAAGTTGCCGCGCGACTCCGGCGCAGGGTTATCTTCTTTGGCTAGCATAGTCGTCGTGGAACCGTCTCCAACGAAAACGCCGTTGGGTGTGCCGGTTTCTGTCAGTGAGGACGCGAAAATAGTCATGCCATTGTCAGCCACTTTTACGGCATTCTGGAAGGTTCGAAACGGCGAGCCGTTCGGTGATGTCTGACCGTTAGAAGCGATTTCGGTGACGCTTGAACCGTTGCTTCGATAGACACCATCGGTCGAGCTGCTGGTGCCGATCACGTTTGCCGAAAAAGCAATTTCGCCGGTATTGTTGATATCAAT
>CAZDEW010000096.1:0-11153 GCA_964504585.1 uncultured Pseudomonadales bacterium
ATATACTGACCTTCGTTTTTGAAGCCTTCGATGAACCCTGGAAGGGCTCGCCCGAGCCCCTCGAGCCGGAGAAGCACTGGGGACTGTTTAAAGTCGACAGGACGCCGAAGTTGGTGCTTCAGGAGTACTTTTAGGGGTTAATCTTGAAATAGGGATTAAAGGGTCAGCTAGCAACCTTGGATGGTTAAACATCCAATTAAGTAAACTGTCCCCCGGAATTCAGCTTAATCAAGTAGCACCAGATGGCCTAAAAGGGTTCTGACCCCTTTAATTCTCGCTTCGCCGACTCACAGACTTTAGCTTCCACTGCTCAACCGCTGATTCTTTCTCGGCAACGCAATCAAGCCGAACAGACCCATTGCTAATACCAGCACCCAAATCGGGGAAACAGGTACTTGCTTGTCCATATTGTCGGGTGCTAACGGGTCGGTTCCGTCAGACACTTCCTGACCATCCGGCAAGCCATCCATATCGCTGTCGGCCAATAATGGATCAGTGCCAAGCGCCAGCTCTTCGTCTGCCGTAAGGCCGTCATTATCACGATCATTAGAGAGCGGATCCCAACCGTCCGCAACTTCAGCACCATCAAGTATGCCGTCACCGTCGCTATCGTTCTGTACTGCAGATGTGCCGGCAGCTTGCTCGCCAAGGTTATTGAGTCCATCACCATCTTCATCATTTAGTGATTCATCCGTGTTGACGGGATCGAGCCCGTTAGCCACCTCGAAGGCATCAAGCAGCAAATCGTCATCGGTATCGGTATCGTTGGGATCAGTGCCGTGGACGTTGACTTCATCACCGTCGCTGAGACCATCATCATCACTGTCGGGGTCGGCTGGGTCGGTCAATGCCGCCTGTTCGCCAAGATTATCTAAGCCATCGACATCGCCATCGAGCGCAGATTCATCCGTACCCAGCGGGTCAAAACCAAACTGGATTTCAAACCCATCAAGGAGCCCATCGTCATCGCTATCGCTATCGATAGGCGATGTGCCATAGGTATTGACTTCGGCCCCGTCGAGCAACGTATCACTGTCCGAGTCATTGTTAAGAGGGTCACTACCGGCCGCCTGCTCATCGAGGTTGTCCAGCCCGTCGCTGTCTCCATCGAGCGCGGACTCGTTGAGGCCCGTAGGGTCAAACCCAAATTGCACTTCAAAGCCATCGTTCAAGCCATCGCTATCGGTATCGCTCAGCGTTGGACTGGTGCTGTGGGTCGCCACTTCGGCCCCATCGAGCAGGCCGTCACTATCGCTGTCGCCATCTAAGGGATCACTGGCGTAGACGTTAATTTCGTCGCCATCATCGAGACCATCTGAGTCCGTATCAGCAGCAATCGGATCGGTCGCGTGCACATTAACTTCAGCACCATCGAGCAGGCCATCACTATCGCTGTCGTTCAGCGTCGGATTCGTTCCTGCCGCCTGTTCAGCCAGATTATCCAGGCCATCACTGTCACCATCAAGCGAGGCCTCGCCAGCGGCAAACGGGTCGAAGCCGAAGCTGGTCTCAAAAAAGTTCAGCAAGCCATCATTATCGAAATCGAAATCGTAGGCGTACGTCGAACCCGAAACACTACCATTATCGTCGTCACCGAGGGCCCCGATCATCGCGGTGTCACCACTAATGGCCACGCTATGACCAAATTGGTCGCTAGCAGCGCCATCGCTGGCCGTCAGCTTTTGCTGCTCTGTCCAAACGCCGCCACCACGCGTATACACATAGGCCGAGCCTGAAACGCTGCCATTATCATCATCCCCAACAGCGCCGATCACTACGGTATCAGCACTGATTGTCACGCTCCAACCAAAGCCATCATCAGCCGCACCATCACCGGCCACCAGCTTTTGCTGCTCTGTCCAGACACAGGCACCAGGACAGCCGCTGCGCACATACACATAGGCAGAACCTGAATTGTCGCCATTGTCATCATCCTGGTAGGCACCAATCACTACCGAATCACCGCTAATGGCCACACTATAAGCAAATTGGTCACCAAAGGCGCCATCGTTAGCGGTCAGCTTTTGCTGCTCAGTCCACACGCCTCCGCTACGCGTATAAACATAGGCTGAGCCGGAAGCGGTGCCATTGTCGTCGTCAAGCCTGGCACCAACAATCGTGGTGTTACCCTCGACAGCCACGCTGAATCCAAATTCATCACCACCAACAATGTCGCTGGCCGCTAGTTTCTGCTGCTCGATCCATACGCCACCGCTGCGCACAAACACATAGGCTGAGCCAGAATTACCGCCATTGTCATCGTCACTTCTGGCGCCAATCACCGCCGTATCACCGCTGACAGCAACACTAAAGCCAAAGGAGTCACCAGCAGTAGCATCGCTGGCCGTCAGCTTTTGCTGTTCTGCCCACACACCTCCGCTACGCGAGTAGACGTAGGCCGAACCAGAACTACTGCCATTGTCATCGTCAGCTATGGCACCAATCACTACCGTATCACCACTAATCGAAACGCTATAACCAAAGTTGTCGCTAGCCGCGCCATCGCTGGCTGTCAGCTTTTGCTGCTCCATCCATGCCCCGCCGCTACGCACATACACGTAGGCCGAGCCAGAACCACTGCCATTATCATCATCGCCTGCAGCACCTATCACCGCCGTGTCTCCGCTGATAGCAACACGAAAACCAAATTGATCACCAGAAGCACCATCGCTGGCCGTTTGCTTGAGCTCAAGAGGGACGCTGGATGCAAGATTAGGATTGGTCCCAGTTATGACTTCTATCCCATCATTGAAGCCGTCACCGTCGCTATCGCTGTCGTTGGGGTCCGTAATGTGTAGTGCGATTTCATCACCGTCGGTCAAGCCGTCGCCGTCACTGTCGCTTGCCAGTGGGTCCGTCAAATAGGTATTGATTTCATCACCGTCACTCAGGCCATCGCCATCGGTATCGGCCGCGGCAGGGCTGGTCCCATGAACATTAACCTCGGCGCCATCGATCAGGCCATCACTGTCGCTGTCATTGAGTGTCGGGTTGGCACCTGCGGCCTGCTCAGCCAAATTATTTAATCCATCGCTATCACCGTCGAGCGCAGCTTCGCCGGCCGCTAACGGGTCAAAGCCATAGGTCAGCTCAAAACCGTTCAGCAGGCCATCATTATCAATGTCCAGATCAAGTGCATAGGCTGAGCCAGAATTAGTGCCATTGTCGTCGTGCTGATAAGCACCAATCACCGCCGTATCACCGCTGACGGCAACGCTAAAGCCAAAGAAGTCATTTGCAGCTCCATCGCTGGCCGTCAGCTTTTGTTGCTCGATCCATACGCCTCCGCTAAGTGTATAGACATAAGCTGAACCCGAGTTGCTGCCATTATCATCGTCTTGGTAAGCGCCAACGACTAAGGTATCGCCACTAATAGCGACGCTCCAACCAAATTCGTCATCAGCCGCACCATCGCCGGCGGTCAGCTTTTGCTGCTCTGTCCAGACACAGCTAGCAGGGCAGCCGCTACGCACATACACATAGGCCGAGCCTGAATCACTACCATTATCATCGTCCTCGTCGGCGCCGATCACTATCGAGTCACCACTTATAGCCACACTAGAACCAAATTGGTCGAATAAAAATCCATCACTGGCCGTCAGCTTTTGCTGCTCTGCCCACACACCAGCATCACGGACATAGACATAAGCCGAGCCAGAGCGAGAGCCATTGTCATCGTCTTGGTAAGCGCCAACCACTAACGTATCGCTACTAATTGCCACGCTATAACCAAAATCGTCACCAGCCGCGCCATCGCTCGCCGTCAGTTTTTGCTGCTCCGTCCACACGCCTCCGCTACGTGCATAGACATAAGCTGAACCGGAGTTGCTGCCATTGTCATCGTCTTGGTAAGCGCCAACCACTAACGTATCGCCACTAATAGCCGCGCTAAAACCAAAGTCGTCATCAGCCGCACCATCGCTGGCCGTCAGTTTTTGCTGCTCTGTCCAGACACATGCACCGGGGCAGCCGCTACGCGCATACACATAGGCCGAGCCAGAACCGCTGCCATTGTCATCGTCAAGCACGGCACCAATAATTACCGTGTCGCCGTCGATAGCCACGCTATAACCGAAGATATCGTCAGCCGCACCATCGCTTGCGGTCAGCTTTTGTTGCTCTGTCCATACTCCACCGCTGCGTACATACACGTATGCAGAGCCTGACCGGCTGCCATTGTCATCATCCTCGTGGGCACCAATCACTGCTGTATCACCACTGATCGCAACGCTACGGCCAAAGGAGTCACTGGAAGCACCATCACTGGCCGTAAGCTTTGCCTGCAACGGGTTATCAATGGCCTGGTTTGGATCGGTCCCGAACTGGATTTCTGCACCGTCGTTAAAGCCATCATTGTCGCTATCAGTGTCAGTGGGGTCGGTGGTATGTACGTTGACTTCATCGCCATCGCTGAGGCCATCGTTATCAGTATCTGCAACGAGCGGATTGGTACTATGGGTATTGATCTCCGCGCCATCCAGCAAGCCATCATCGTCGCTGTCATCGTCCAGCGGATTAGTCAGGTGCGTATTGATTTCATCGCCGTCGCTAAGCCCATCGCTGTCGCTGTCTGCCAGGACCGGGTTAGTACTATGCGTATTGACTTCAGCACCGTCAGACAGGCCATCATCATCACTATCATCGTCTAACGGGTTTGTTAAATGTGTATTTACTTCAGCTCCATCGAGTAAACCATCATTATCGGAGTCATCATCTGCGGGGTCTGTGCCTGCTGTTTGTTCCGACAGGTTATCCAGCCCGTCGCTATCGCCATCGAGTGATGCCTCGTTGGCTCCTAACGGGTCAAAGCCAAAAGTTATTTCAAACCCGTCCAACAGGCCATCGTTATCGCTGTCATCGTCGTTAGGGTCCGTGCCAGCCGTCTGCTCGTCGAGGTTGCTGAGGCCATCACTGTCGGCATCCAGCGCTGCATCGCTGATCAAGTTAGGATTGAAGCCGTTTAATATCTCGAAACAATCCAGCATTCCATCAGTATCAGTATCAGCGCTCACACTCGGCGCAAATGAAACATCCCGCATGCCGACATCATCGCCGCCAGCGCCCTCATCAAACACCACGCTGATAATTGGCTCATCAGCTACAAAACCAACAAACTGGTCCAGATTAGTGGGCACGGTAGTTACGGTAAACAGCACGCCGCTATTGCCATTAACAACGATGGTTTCGCCCGTTGAAGAACCGTTCTGATAGATATAAAAACCTAGCGCATGGACTTTGCCATCCGTAATCGTTACCGTGACATCGTCGTCTTCGAAGTTATTAACATCGCCCATGGACAGCACCCGAGGCGATGACAGTTCGTTGTCCTCAAAAATAAAACCATCAATCGCCAACGGACTACTGGTGTCGACATCGGGTGTGGAAAGTGTGAAGGCAGCACAGGTACCCGCATTAGCGGCTGAAAAAGTCAGGAAATTGCCCAGCGATTGATTGCCTGTTGGTGGTGCAGTTACTTCGTTGGCCAACGCAACATTGATAGCCGTCGTTTGAAACTCCTGAACGGAGCCCGCCTCTGCCTCAGCAGCCGTTTGCCAACTGGCCTGATCAGAGTAAAAGTTTGTGACGGCATACGATGGGGCTGTTAAAGCCACGACGAACAAGACGACGAAGCGAGAGGCGTACAACGAAAATTGTGACATGATGATTGGCTCTTTGGATTCTCTGTTAGCGGCTGGCTGCGAAATCCTAACTCAGCAATAGCATGCGTCTGTTGCACGCAACGCTTTGATTTTATTCTGTTTTTCAACCGTCCTGACGTGCACCCTGCCTCGAGGAGGTAGCGTGCTTTTTATTGGCCGAACGATTATCGTACAGCATGAGTTCTTTAAACGCTACTGGCAAAGAGTGAACGGATCAGAACGCTTACGTGGCGACCGCAAGGATATTTTGACTGCAGGAATTGAACGAATAAAAAGGGGCAGAACCCTTTGTCTTACATCGGCTGACAAGTCGCCATTTAGTGGGTGCAGTAGCTGCCCCGATCCGGACCCCCAAAACAGGGTTCTGAGCCCATAAACTCTAGAAATAGTATACTCAGCGTATATCTAGCCGATGTGGAGAGCCAGAGCGATATCAACATGGTGAAGTTCAAGCGATTATTGCAGATGCTAGTGGTTGGATTGTCTGCGGGGCTGATATCAAACGGCGCATTTGCATTTTGCGATCCGGGCGAGTTTTTCTCGGGCGGGCAGTGTTTCCTGTGTCCAGCAGGCACCGAAAGCCCCGGTGGCTTCACCTCGCAATGCACACAATGCCAGGCTGGATCTGCCGCACAGGCTGGGTCCGCCATGTGTAATATCTGCCCGGCGGGAACTGCAGCACCTGCGGGATCCGCTACATGCAATGATTGTTTTGCAGGTTCTTTTTCGCTTCCTGCCTCCGAGTCTTGCCTTGACTGCCCACCGGGCACCTCCTCCGGCGTTGCCGCAAGCAGCTGCGACAGCTGTGCTCCCGGCACTTTTGCCGCGACCAGCGGATCAGCGACTTGCGATAGCTGCCCTTCGGGGCAGGTTTCCAGCGCAGGCGCAACGAGCTGCACGGCATGCGCCGCAGGTTCTGCGCCGAATATCGCGCAGTCGCAGTGCGAGCTTTGCCAGCCCGGAACGTTCACTGCCGTTGCAGGTGCATCTCAGTGCTTTCAATGTGCTGCTGGATTTGTATCTGAAACAGCGGGTGCAACACAGTGTAGTGCTTGTCAGCCCGGTAGTGCTCCGAATGCACAGCAAAGTCAGTGCAACTCATGCACGCCCGGGGAGTTTTCCGCAACAGGCCAGCAATGCGTAAGCTGCGCTTCGGGTTCTGTTAGTGATGCCGGATCCACTAGCTGTACTCTTTGCCCAGCGGGCTCTGTTCCCGACGAACAACAGTCAGTTTGCAACCTTTGCCCTGCAGATACTTTTGCCGCGAGCGACGGTTCTGCTCGCTGCCTTCCATGTCCTGAAGGAACAGGTGCTGCAGCAGGCGCAACCGAATGCGTGCAGTCAGTAGAGGTCAATGCTGTACCTTCACTGTGGTTGTGGGCGTTAACGACGTTATTGCTCTTAGGGTTTGGAGTCACTTACAAAAAATTTGCTTGATCGAATCGTACGTTATCGGTGATCAATGTTTAGAAAAGGGTTCTGACCCCTTTAATCCGTAGAGCGCGTAAAAAAGGGCGCCAACCAACCGGTTACGTTTTGCGAGAATTACCTGCCGTGGCTTAACAAACTGGAACCCCTTGCCGAAGTCGTCGACTTTATTTCCATTCATACTTGTCCGGTTTGGGAATACAAATCGATTGATGAGGCCATGGCTTACACGAAGGAGAACTATTATTCGGTAGCTAATAAATACCCGAATAAAGAAGTCGTGATTACGGAAGCCGGCTGGGCCACAAACTCTAATGGCCGGGGCATTGAACCACATAATGTGAACGAAGAATTTCAGAAGAAATATTACGAGGATCTAAGCCGTTGGTGTTACAAGGAAAATATACTGACCTTCGTTTTTGAAGCCTTCGACGAACCCTGGAAGGGCTCGCCCGAGCCCCTCGAGCCGGAGAAGCACTGGGGACTGTTTAAAGTCGACAGGACGCCGAAGTTGGTGCTTCAGGAGTACTTTTAAGCTCCAGTCTTGATCGAGAGCAATTAACTACAAGTTGATTCTATCGGTCAATTTAATGTCCTTGGAGGAAGTGCCTATCAAGACATCATATCCGCTTTGAGCAATCTCCCATCCATTCTTTGCAACGCTCCATGTTGTGAAGCTTCTCTCGCACAATGAAATTTGAATCTCTCTGGATTCCCCGGGCTTTAAAAAAGTTTTATCGAATCCTTGCAATGTTTTAACTGGTTCGCCCGCATCGACTGCATTTGGCTGGATATAACATTGGGAGACCTCATAACCCGCCATATCGCCAACGTTTTTAACGGTGTAAGAACAAACAAAACCACCGCCATCACTCTTCTCGATTTTCAGACCGGAGTACTCATATTCCGTATAAGATAAACCGTGACCAAACGGAAAAAGCGGCTCCACTGCATTTTTATCGTACCATTTGTAACCCACCAGCAACTTCTCGTCATAATTCATCTGCAAGTTCTCGCCAGGATAAGATTCAAAAGCTGGCGTATCTGAAAGATTGACTGGAAATGTGGTGGGCAATTTCCCGGAGGGATTCACAGCGCCAGTTAAGATATCAACAAGCGCATTGCCATATTCCTGACCGGCGTACCAAGATTGAATCACGGACTTGGCCCTATCAATCCAAGGCATGTTGACTGGCGAACCCGTATTAAGAACTACAATAGCGTTCGGATTGATTTCTAATACCTTATCAATAAGCTCGTTTTGCCTACCGGGTAAATTGAAATCTATCCTATCGTTACCCTCGGTTTCCCAATCTGAATTAGTGCCCGCCATAAGCACAACGTGATCCACCTCTTTAGCAATAGTCAGCGCTTCGTCGAGGAGGTCAAATTTATCGGGCGGCTGACAACCAATATAGATCGCAGGGAAATTCCCCTCGAACTTGTACTGTATTTCTATCTTATAAGTTTCATCTTTTGAAAGCACCTTGCCACCTCGTCGCGGCAATGTCGCATGCGCAAAGAACGCATCCCCCGGCTCCGGTTTAGTCCAGTTATCGATTATCTCTTCATCATCTACCAGAAGCCGACTTTTACCTATCGCGAATATTTCAAAGCTATGCTCGCCAGTTATATCGGGCGTATAAGTGCATGAGAATTTGACAAGAATATCAGGCCGCCCTTCGCCGCCTACTATGCCCTCAGCAAACCCCTCAAACATCCAGAACTTGCATCCTGCCAAGACCTTACTGGAGACGAGATCGCTCTTACCTCCAGAAACATCAAAATACTCGACCAGAAATCCATTCTCTTTCGTGAGTGATTCATCTATCTCAGGGAGGTATCTATAGGTATGGCAACCCTTTGCCGTTTTAATTACGGCGTTTTCATTCAAGCAATTTTTAAATGCTTCGACTGGATGCGACTCATAGTAGGGCACAAGCGTTGCGCTGCCACCTCCAATGATTTGCGCCCTACTTCCATTCGGTCCAATGATGCCAAGTGAAGAAATATTTTTTTGCATTGGGAGAACGCCTTCATTTTTCAATAAAACCATTCCCTCTTGAGCTGCCCTCTTTAAAAGAGCTTGCTGGGATTTTGAATTGACGATACCCCCAGCTTGATCGCTATGATTTTCAAATCGTTCAGTGAAATTCAGTACATTCAGTATTCTTTTGACCTTATCATCAATCAAATCAATTGATATCTTTTCATCATTCACTGCCTCGAGTAAATTCTCCCCCCAGGTCTTTGCCGGGCCAGGCATTTCCAGGTCAAGACCGCCCAGCGCATTCTCAATCGTTTCGGTTGCGGCGCCCCAGTCGCTGACCACATAGCCGTCAAAGCCCCATTCATCTTTCAAGATATTTACAAGAAGATTTTCATCTGAGCTGCAGTAAATATTATTCAGCTTGTTATATGCGCTCATTACAACCTGAGCGTTCGCGCCCTTAACGGCCATTTCAAACGGAAGAAGATAGATCTCTCTTAAGGTCTTTTCGTCAATATTTGAACTTACCGTATATCTTTCAAACTCGGTGTCGTTTCCAACAAAGTGTTTTAAGCATGCAGCCGCCTTTCTTGATTGAACACCTTTAACGTATTCAGTAGCAATTTTTCCTGTTAGAAAAGGGTCTTCAGAGAAGCATTCAAAATGCCTTCCTCCTAAAGGATGCCTGTGAATGTTTATCGTAGGACCCAAAAGAACATCAACGTCTTTAGCTTTCGCTTCAGCCGCCAACTCTTCCCCTAGCTCTCTTACAAGCTCCATGTTCCAAGTCGATCCAATGGATATTGCGCACGGAAAACAGGCCGATGTCTCACCTGACTTCCCATCACCTCTTACCCCGTTTGGGCCATCAGACATCTTAAGACTTGGGATGTTTAGTCTTTCGATACTCTGGGTACGCCAGGCATCCAAACCACTTAAAAGTCGGATTTTTTCTTCAAGGCTGAGTTGTTTTAAAAGCATTTTAGTATCAAACATTTGTTGATAGTAAAGGGTTACACTATCGTCTTCAATTTTGATTTTTTCTTATGGCAGAAACAAATAACTGAGAACATGGTGCTTTACGGTAGCCAGACGCTCGATATAAAGGAATGATGTGAGCACACCCAACTTTGACGTGCAGGGATGCACTAATGCAGCGAACGCAGGATGCATAGGAGCTGCCTCATGGTTCCCATGTGAGAGTAGACATCCAAAAGGTTAAATAAAAAAACCCCGCCTCTTACGAGACGGGGTTTCTTTAATTAAAACCTGACGAAAGCTGGCCCCATGAGCGAATAGCGAGTGTTGTGGGTCTGACCGTAGTAGGTCAGCGGCAGGTGGAAAGAAAAAGGGCCCGCCTGTAAGGCGAGCCCTTTTGAATGAAACCTGACGATGACCTACTCTCACATGGGACCTCCCACACTACCATCGGCGAGGCGTCGTTTCACTTCTGAGTTCGGGATGGGGTCAGGTGGTTCCAACGCTCTATTGTCGTCAGGCAAACTGGTTGGTTAACAGCAATCGGCTGCAAACCTGATCTGTTTGCCAGCTATGACTTTGGTTGTCTTAGCAGCAATAAAGTAAATTAGTTTGAATCTGATAAATTTAATGCACCGCAAGATGCTTATTCGCTTTTCAACAGGTTTTAGAAGCTGTTGAGCTTCTTTGCTTTCCCAACACTTTTCTCAATGGAGAACGAAAAGGGTTGAGGCACACTGTTGAACGAATAAGCGAACTTAGAGTTCAACAGCAAATGTGTGCAATGAGCTTTCGTATCTAATTAAGCTATCCGGTTATAACGTTGACTGAAGTCAACGACATGAACCAATCACTTATCTTATATAGTCAAGCCGCACGGGCAATTAGTACTGGTTAGCTTCACGCCTCACAGCGCTTCCACACCCAGCCTATCAACCTTGTAGTCTTCAAGGGCCCTTCAGGAGGATTAAATCCTCAGGGAGACCTTATCTTGGAGGGGGCTTCCCGCTTAGATGCTTTCAGCGGTTATCCTGTCCGAACGTAGCTACCCGGCAATGCGTCTGGCGACACAACCGGAACACCAGAGGTTCGTCCAC
>CAZDEW010000097.1:0-10762 GCA_964504585.1 uncultured Pseudomonadales bacterium
GCAGGATTGGTTTTATGCTTTTCCGCGTTTTCTAGGAGGAGCACTAATTGGGCGTTAATTGTTTTGATGTCATGTGAGAGGAACGCGGACATTTGCGCGACCGCAGCAAATTTCTCATGTTCGACAAGTGCGTTGTTTGCCGATGCTAGGGCTAAAAAACTTGCGCACTGACGGGCCGTCATTTTGAGAACGTCAAAATCTTCCCAGTCGAGCTTGTATCCCTTAACTTCCGATTCGCCAATCAAGCAGATCGCGTATAAGGAATCTGAAAGGAATAGAGGAACTAGATAATTAGCATTGGGTTGATCAGTCTGTAACCGCCGAACCAAAACTGATGCTTCTTCTGGTGAATCGCTTAAATCTAAAACCCAATCTCTAGCATCATAAAACTTGCAAATTGATTCTGAAGAACTGTCGGATATAGAGGCTTCCCAATCATCATTACCAAATGCGCCCGCTTTCTTAAAGTTCTGCTCTTCCTTAAGCCAAAGAGATGCTTGGGTGGCGTGAAGGAGGTTCACAAGGCTAATCTGAACATGATCTGTCAACGTGTGATCCGGCCCCTGCTGAGAGAAGCGTTGGGTTAGTTCTCTCCACTCGTCTCGATAGTCGTAACGGGATTCGAAAAAGGTCTTGGCCAGCAATACGCGAGCAGTGCTTCTAAATCGCGTAGATCCCGCAATAACAAGCAAAAACACGGACAAGACTATACCTATAAAAATCGCAGTTGTTAGCCCGAGATCGCCTCCGACAAGTTGACCGATATAAGTAAGTAGGCTAAGGGAGACAAGGAAAAAGCCTGTTACTGCCAAAATGCCGGTTCGGAAAACAAACTGGCGGGAAACATTGAAACGCAATCTATTATTAGCATTCCTTAGGCTAGTAATTGCGAGGGGGGCTAACGCGAGACTGGCAACTAAAGGTTGGAGTACCGCAAGAAAATCAGCATTAGAACCTGTCGCGAGTCTGAGAGACCAAAGTAATACACCGAACCCGAAAAGAAGCCCGAGACCAATATTTAGATATCGAATACGCCAAACGTTCTCTCTAACCACGTTTCTCGCTAATTGTTCTATCAGCACCAAGCCACAAACGTTCAGAATGATGAAACACAAAGGTAGTATGTAAAGTGGTAGTTGAGCGTTAAGAATTAGTTGTGATGAGTACGTCGTGAGGCCAACCACAGCGATCATGATGCTCGTGAAAGCGACCTGCTTCAGGACGGCTTGACTCTTGCGTCTTTCGCGAAAGCGAAAGCCCAGTGCCCGTAAAATTAGGCCTTGCCATGTCAGTAGGACAAAAATTTCAGCATTCACTCGCAGGGGTGCTGTAAGAGGATAAAATGCGCTTATTATCCAAAGAAAAGACACAACGCTCGCAAGTAAGAGCGCTCTTCCGGTCGCACCTCGAAACAGGTTAACAATCGCAAAGAGCACGAAAGAAAGATGGCTAATTAGTGCAATAATGAGTCCCCAACCCACTATCTGCTCCATAGCAACTACCTTAAGTTGTGTGCAACGTCGCCGACGTTATAGTAATCCTTGTACCATTTTATAAACTCTGCAATGCCGGTTTCGATGGGCGTTGAAGGCTGATACTCATGGTCGCAGATAAGATCATCAACGTTGGCAAAAGTATCTGGAACATCGCCCGGCTGTAGCGGCAGAAGATTCTTTTTCGCTGGAATGCCCAGGGTTTCTTCTAGAACTTCGATATACCTGCTGAGCTGAATTGGATTATTGGAACCAATATTGTAGAGACGATACGGGGCGCTAGAGGTAGCTGGATCGGGGTTTGCTGAGTCCCATTGCGGATTCCCGGTAGCAGGTTTGTCTAAGGTACGAATCACACCCTCAACAATGTCATCGACGTAGGTAAAGTCCCTTGTGTGATGACCGCGATTAAACACATCGATCGGCTCACCAGCTAAGATCTTTCTTGTAAAGAGAAACAAAGCCATATCCGGTCGACCCCAAGGGCCATAGACGGTAAAAAATCTTAAACCTGTGCATGGAATATTAAACAAGTGCGCGTAGGTATGAGCCATCAGCTCATTGGATTTTTTAGTTGCCGCATAGAGACTAACAGGATGATCCGCACCATCGTGCACACTAAAGGGCATGCCGGTGTTTGCTCCATAAACCGATGACGTCGAAGCAAAGACCAGGTGCTCTGTACCTTGATGTCGAACATTTTCGAGAATATTTAGAAAACCGGTAACGTTAGCGTCGATATAGGCATGAGGATTTTCTAGCGAATACCGGACCCCAGCTTGGGCTGCGAGATGCACTACGCGATCCGGTTTGTGCTCCGTAAATACATCAATCATCGCATCGCGATCCACAATATCGACCTGCTCAAAATTGAATTCTGAACGCGCTTGTAATCGTGCAAGTCGAGCTTGCTTAAGTGTTACGTCGTAGTAGTCGTTTAAGTTATCAACTCCGACTACTACATCTTCTCGGTCGATGAGCTTATGAGCAAGCGTAGAGCCGATAAATCCAGCGGCACCAGTAACTAGTACTTTCACCTAGAGTCGTCCCGTAACCTGGTCTAGTGGCAGAACGTTCTTTACGTCAAACACAATGTTGTTTTCGGTTGTCAGGTTTTGAATATCCAATGTCTTAAAGTCATCGTGTGCGACAGCTAACACAACAGCATCATAAGAATTTCGCCTTGGGGTGGGCACGGTTTTGATTTCGTATTCTTCGCATGCATCCTCTGGGTCGACCCACGGGTCATACACGTCGACATTAAGATGGTATGCCTTTAGTGCTTCGTATACGTCCACAACTTTCGTATTGCGTATATCAGGGCAGTTTTCTTTAAACGCCAGGCCTAACAGCAAAACTCTTGCCCCAACTAAGTTAATGGCGTTTTTTGCCATTAGTTTTACAACTCGATCGGCAATGTGAGCGCCCATGTTGTCGTTGATACGGCGACCAGCAAGGATAACGTCTGGGTGATAGCCTACTTCTTGAGCCTTGTGGGTTAAATAATACGGGTCAACGCCGATACAGTGACCCCCAACAAGTCCAGGTCGGAAAGGTAAAAAGTTCCACTTTGTGCCCGCCGCCTCAAGGACTTCTAGTGTGTCGATATTGAGTCGCTGGAAAATAAGCGCCAGTTCGTTGATCAATGCAATGTTCACATCACGTTGCGTGTTCTCGATGACTTTAGCCGCCTCTGCAACGCGTATGCTCGAAGCTTTGTGCGTGCCTGCGGTGATGATGCTGGCATAAAGCGCGTCGACAAATTCGGCAATTTTGGGTGTAGAGCCAGAAGTAACTTTCTTGATCGTGGGCAGGCGGTGTTCCTTATCGCCGGGGTTGATTCTTTCTGGGCTATATCCGGCAAAAAAATCATGGTTGTACTTAAGGCCGGAAACTCTTTCCATCTCTGGAATACAAACTTCTTCCGTAGCACCTGGGTAAACCGTACTTTCGTATATAACCACGTCACCCTCTGAGATGACCTCTCCAATGGCTTTGCTAGCATTTATAAGCGGACGGAGGTTAGGTTGGTTAGACTCATCAATTGGAGTTGGCACTGTCACGATATAGACGTTACAGTCCTTGATGTTTTGTAAATCAGAACTGAAAGTAAGTTGATCGGCGCGCGCAAAATCTTCTGTATCGACTTCTTTAGTTGAGTCAGTTTTATTGACAAGCTCGGAAACCCGTGCCTGGTTTATATCGAAACCGACAGTTTGATACTTCGTTCCAAATTCTACTGCTAGGGGTAATCCTACGTACCCAAGCCCTAACACAGCAATGCGATGTGAGTCTTTCTCCATCACTTAAAAATCCCTTTAGAGAGTCGGACTATTATGCCCTTGAATTTCGTCCAAACCGTGAGTGATTTGTGATTTATGTAAAACTAAGTTATTCATCACATGATTTACATGAAAATACACCGCTGGCATGGCTTTAGCACTACAATTCGCATCACCACATGGACGATATCCCAAACTCAATGAGCACGATTGAAAAAGCAGCGGCAAGGCTGGTAAAAACGCCGAAGTCTGAGAGGCAGGGTGACAAGATAGCTGACAACCCGAGCCTAAGAGAAATTGAAGAGGTTCCGGTTCAATCAGCTCCAGAAGAATCACATTCTGGAAATAAGGAAAAGCGCACTGAGCCTACAGCTCACCCTTCGCGACCTGACCTCCTGCACGACCGCACCTGTGAGCTCGACTTCACCATGCTTCTTGAGAATGGCTTTTTAGTCCCGGGTCATACAAACGCGAAGCAGAGCCAGGAGTTCAGGCGGATAAAGCGGCCATTACTCCTAAATTTGCAACCGCAGGTTCAGGAAAATCAGGTCAAGCCGACAAATGTTATATTTGTCACGAGTGCGCTACCAGCGGAGGGGAAGACCTTTATTTCCCTCAATTTAGCGCTTAGTCTGGCTGGAGAGTTAGATCGTTCTATATTGCTTATTGATGGGGATGCGGCCAAAGGTGATTTGAGTCGCTGGATGGGAATTAATGAAGAACCCGGCCTCGTTGATCTGCTGACAGCAAAAAACGGATACGGGGAAGGTTCAATCATTGACACGAATGTTGATCGGCTTAGTGTTATGTCATGCGGCGAAAAGGCAGAGAACTTAGACGAACTGTATGCTAGCGATTTAATGGTGAGCATTATCAATGGCTTGGCACATAAGCAACCTAATCGCGTGATCGTTGTGGATGGACCACCCCTCTTAGCGACCACAGAAGCTGCTGTCCTTGCACAACTTATGGGCCAGACTGTGATGGTGGTAGAAGCGAACAAAACACCCCAAGCTGCGGTTGAACAAGCTATTTCGCACCTCGAAGGATCGCAATTGGTTAACCTTTTGCTTAACAAAACTCAGGGTACATCAGCCAACGGCTACGGCTACGGCTACGGCCAAGAGACAGTAGGTGGGAACTAGTGTACGAAGATTATTTTGGTCTGACGAAAAAACCATTCCAGCTTTCGCCGGATGCTAGTTTTTTTTATCCCAGTGCAGAGCACGCCAAAGCCCTATCCTTTCTACAATATGGTTTGAGTCAAGGTGATGGGTTCATCGTCATTACTGGGAGTGTAGGGACAGGAAAAACGACATTAGTTCAGACCCTAGTTGCCGAGCTTGATCAGTCGGAGCTCTCAGTTGCAACCATTGTAACGTCGAACCTCGAAGGCAGTGACTTGTTGCAGATGGTGGCAAACAATTTTGGCGTCCATGTTCGTGACGTTAACAAAGCGACGTTATTGAAAGAGCTTGAGCACAATTTCGTACAGCAGTCCAAAGCAAATCGACGGATATTGCTTATTGTAGATGAAGCACAGAACTTGCCGGACGGTTCTGTGGAAGAACTTCGTATGCTGTCCAATTTTCAGTATGAAGGTCGTCCACTCGTTCAGATATTCTTGTTGGGACAGCAAGAGTTTCGCGGTACATTGCTTTCACAAGGCTTCGAACAGCTACGTCAACGAGTCATCGCAACCTATCATCTGAATCCTCTGAGCGAAGAAGAAACTCAGACTTACATCGAACACCGTCTTGAGGTGGCGGGTTGGGAAAATAACCCAACGTTTACCGAGGATGCGTATAAGGCGATATACCGCTTTTGCGAAGGCGTGCCACGCAGGATCAATAACGTTTGTGACAGAATCCTTCTCTACGCATTCCTTGAAGAGATTTCCGAGATCAACGGGCAAGTTGTGGAAACGGTCTCTGAAGAGATTGGTTCTGAATTTTGGGGTAGTTCTGCCACTGTAGACCTCGAAACTTCCGAAAAACCAGTAGCGGCCGAAGTTTTCGATACACCAGGAGCGCCGCTTGAGACGATGGCTCGCTCAGTCTTTGATAAGGCTGATGTTCAACGTCGAATTGGTTCGCTCGAACGCGCGGTGGATGGGCTAGGGCACAACCTAAAACCAGAACTCGCAGAAATCCGCGAAGAGCTCAGTTTCTTACGATTAATGATGGACGATCTCTTGCACGAAGTTCGAGAGTTGACCTCGTCCTCTAGTAGTAAGAAAAAACGCGCTAGCTAGCGCTATCCAGTTAAAGCACGACTTAGTGAAAGTCCCTTGATTTAAAGGGGAGTGCATTCTGGTCTGTGCTAACTTGAGGCTGGCTCATGCGCTTTAATTTAGCCGTAGCGTCCTCAACGTGTCCCGCAACAACGTGAATCACGCGACCTTCTCGCTCGACAATGCCTTTGATCTTGAGCAGCTGACCTTGTAGCCAGATTGCACGAAACTGGTTAAGCACAGTCGACCAAATAACGACGTTCACATTTCCAGTCTCATCTTCGAGCGTAAGGAAGACAACACCTGTCGCCGTGCCTGGTCTTTGGCGTCCAGTGACAAGACCGGCCACGCGTATCATTTGACCTTGTCGATAGGTTTCTAAGTCAGCAGCGGCTCGAAAGTCAGAAAACTCCACGTCTTGCCGCATTAGCTGCATTGGGTGAGGCCCCAAAGTCAGTCCCGTATAACGATAATCGCTAATAAGATCCTCATGCGGTGTCGGCGATGGCAAAACGATTTGGTCTTCTGTCTCTGTGAACGAATAATCAGCACGCGACTCTGCAACGCTCGGCAACACCTTGTGCAAAGGCATTGGACGTTCGATGCCGGAGACTTGCCAATGGGCTTGATGGCGATGTCCGCTTAATGATTTCAGTGCGCCTGCTCGAGCAAGAAACTTCATCCCTTGATCATTTATAGCTGCCCTGACAGCCAGGTCTTCGGCACTTACAAATATTCTTTCGCCACGTGCAACAACTAGACGCTCAGCGATTTCTTCTTTAAATCCTTTCACCATTCTTAGGCCCAGGCGAAGTGCAGGTTGGCTGGAGGCTTGCTCGCCTTCGATCACCTCGAGCTTATGAGACCACTCACTGTGCACCACATCGACATCGCGCACCTCAATTCCATGACGTTTTGCATCTTGAACAAGCTGAGAGGGTGAATAAAAACCCATCGGCAACGCGTTCAAAAGGCCACAGAAAAAGGCGGCAGGTTCATGACACTTAAGCCAGGACGATACATAGACAAGCAACGCAAAACTGGCTGCATGGGATTCAGGAAAGCCATATTCACCAAATCCTTGAATCTGTTTAAACACGCGCCTAGCAAAGGCTTCGTCATGACCGCGTTCCTGCATACCGTCGATTAATTTTTGTTCGAAATGCTCAAGTCCTCCGCGCTTTTTCCAAGCAGCCATAGCGCGCCGCAATTGATCCGCCTCACCAGCGCTAAAGCCAGCCGCAACCATCGCAAGCTCAATCACTTGTTCCTGAAAGATAGGTACGCCTAACGTCCGCTCTAAGACACCCCTTACACCTTCGCTAGGATAGTGAATCGGTTCTAGACCCTGCCGACGGCGAAGATACGGGTGCACCATGTCTCCTTGAATCGGACCTGGGCGAACAATGGCAACCTCAATGACAAGGTCATAAAAATGCTGTGGCTTGAGGCGCGGCAGCATGGTCATTTGTGCCCTAGATTCCACCTGGAAGACGCCCACACTGTCACCTTGTTGCAACATTTCATACGTTTTAGGGTCTTCGGCAGGGATTTTCTGAATACTGAGTTCAGCACCTTTGTAGTCATTAATGGCATTAAATGCTTTGCGAATGGCGGTAAGCATGCCGAGCGCTAACACATCCACTTTGAGCAAACCAAGTGCCTCTAAGTCATCCTTATCCCATTGGATGACTGTGCGATCAGCCATTGCCGCGTTTTCCACAGGTACAAGCTGTGCGAGTTGGCCACGTGAAATAACAAACCCGCCAACATGCTGCGAAAGATGTCGGGGGAAACCCAACACCTCACCAACAAAGTAGAGGAATTGCTCAGCAACTCGACTATTCGGATCGAGCCCGGCAGCGCGCAATCGTTCCGGAATTTCTTCCTTTTTATCCCACCAGGCCATGGACTTGGCGAGCAGATCGACTGTATCGAGACTCAACCCGAGTGCCTTGCCAACATCCCTTATAGCACTGCGCGGTCGATAACAGATCAGAGTAGCCGCCAATGCTGCGCGCTCTCGCCCATAACGCTTATAGATATACTGAATCACCTCTTCACGACGCTCATGTTCGAAATCAACGTCTATATCAGGTGGCTCGTTGCGCTCAGCAGACACAAACCGCTCAAACAGAAGATGCATTCGCGCAGGATCAACCTCTGTCACATGCAAGCAGTAGCAAACAGCAGAGTTCGCCGCAGAGCCTCGACCCTGACAGAGGATATCTTGGCTTCTAGCAAACCGGACAATGTCTTGAACGGTTAAGAAATAGTATTCGTATTTAAGTTCTGCAATAAGTGCGAGCTCTTTTTCAACAAGCTCGCGCGCGTCATCGTCTATGCCGTTTGGCCAGCGCTCTTGGGCACCTGCGTAGGTCAGTTGTCTAAGGTATTCACTTGGCGTGAGGTGCGGGGGGACAAGATCGGTAGGATATTCATATCGGAGTTCATCCATCGAAAACTCGCACCGATCAGCTATGACCATACTCTCGTCAAGAAACTCAGGCGGGTAGAGTGTCTCAAGGTAGTCAATGTCTCGAAGTGTTCTTTCTGCGTTACTAAACGCATCATGCCCTAGCTCATGGACAGATTTACGCAGACGTATTGCAGTGAGAAGATCTTGAAGCGGCTGGCGTTCAGGTATGTGTGTGTGGACATCATTTGTTGCAACGATAGGTAGGCTTAAGCGCATCGAAGCAGTCAGGATGTTCGCTGTCTTATCTAAGTTCTGACCATCGTTGAATAACTCAAGCGCAAGCCACAAATCGCGAAACACACGTTTTAACTGCTCGCCGGTCAGGATAATCGTTTCAATATCCGCTGTGGGTACCACCCATAGTGCTAAGCAACCTTTAAGGCCAAATCGAAAGTCATCAAGTGTTGCGTCATATTCTCCTTTCTGAGCTTTGCGCCTGAGCTTAGTAATGACTGCTGAGAGCTGACCGTATGTAGCGCGGTCGACGGAAAGAAGTACGACTTTGGCTATGACTTCTCTACTCTTTATCGCAACACGAATATTAAACTCTGCTCCGACAATAAGCTTAATGCCGCATTCTTTAGCCGCTAAGTGTGCTTTGACAAGACCGGCATATGAACATTCGTCAGTAATTGCGATGGCTTGATAGCCCAGAGCGTGCGCTTGCTCTACAAGCTCCTCGGGATGCGATGCACCACGTAAAAAACTGTAATTGCTGATTGCATGGAGTTCTGCAAATGGCCTAGGCCGCTTTAGCGGACTAGGACGCTTTTGTGGGCCAGAAGCTCTAACTAAAGTAACCATGTAGATACCAATCATCTGAGGCCGTATCAGACGCCGAAATCTCTCTAAATGCCCAGCACTGTGCACCACGATAGTGTTGCGCGATGTAGTAGTCTCGCGAGGTGGTCTCCGATTGCCACCAGCCACTTTGAATACGCTCAGGGCCATATAGTAATGTCAGATCAGAAATAGAGACTACTCTTGGCTCATCAAATAGCCAGAGTGGACGAAGGGAATCCTTAAGCTTTTTGTTGGATGGATCATTCAAATGGTTCGACTTTAGGCGCTTTGCATTTAGGCGGCACAACGCCGTTTGGCACCAGGCGGACTCTGGAGAGTGCTGGTCAAGTGATACCAAGCCTCGGCATGTTAGGTCTCCAAGGCGTGCATTCACTTCGCTGACAAGCTCAAAGACATTAGGATCAAGTGAGTTAGAGGCTAGTAGCGCTTTTGACGTTAAAGCTGCATTAGAAGCGGTATGGAAGCTAAACAGGTTTTGGCTTTTATTCTGCCAGCCTTGAAGCTTTGTGGCACTCAAACCGACGCTCAAAACCTCCTTAGGCAAAGCAGCCTGCTCTAGCTTCAATAAGCTGATACGTAAGATATCCTCTGCAGACTGTTTTGGCTGGGCAAGACTGACAACAAGCTCTGTGGCGTCATCGCGCGAATGCCCCAAAAAACACCATTGCAATCGTTCACAGCCTTGTTGATGCGTGATTAGCCACTGCTGAAACTCACGAACGAGTTGTTGCATCGGGCTCATCGGCATACTGTGCAAGTCTTCTTTGCCCAAAACGGGTTGCAGCATATGCATCGTTTTTTCAAAACGACTGACAGGTATGACTTGTTCGCGAGGGTCCGGCAAATCTCCAGTTAACTGACTGAGATATGTCAGTAAGGACTTCCCAAACCGGCGTCCTAGCTGCTTAGAGGGTAGGTCCAAAAGAGGGGCGAGGGTATAGATCCCCATGTTATTGAAGCGCTCGATCATTTGAGCATCAACCCCAGCTAGCTCAAGGCCTGCATCAGAGAGTGGTACGTCATGTAAACGTTTAGCGCCAGATTTGGCTAACGCGATTGCAGCCCATGGCGTCGCTGCGACACGTTTGCTCACTTGATGGCCAAGGCTCTCACATAACAAAGCAGCTTGTTTTTGAATCTCAGAATGATCGCCAAAAAGGCGTAAGCTTCCAGAGATCTCGAGCAAAATGCAGTCTGGTGATTGCACGCTAACATAACTGCTAAAACGATAGAGTAGGTTGGCAAGCTCATGAAGACGCTTAGTCTCTGCTTCTGGCGCCTTGTGCTGATGAAGCAGGCTAGGGCAAATGCTATGCGCTGTGGCTAAAGTTGTGCCAATGTCGATACCAACCGTTTGTGCGGCCTTGTTGCGATGACAAACCTTATTGTTGTCCAGAACGACAAATGGATTTGTATCTATCAAATGCCCTTTGTGGCTGAAGACTTCGATCGACAAGTTTGGGAAATGGAT
>CAZDEW010000098.1:0-10667 GCA_964504585.1 uncultured Pseudomonadales bacterium
AGAAGGCACCAGATGCAGCAAATTGGCTATTTCATTGATACTCTGGATCTCGTTGGAGGGTATATTCAACGAAGGAAATGATGAGGCGGAAAGTGAACCATTAAAGAAGTGCTGAATTGGCGAGGAGCCCGCTCTCTCGGCGCTCAATGCTATTTCTACTGCCGATTGCATCGCCGCCCCAATATTGGCGATCAGCTCCGGATTTGCGGCGGCGACTGCCGATGCGTCTCCAATCTGAGCGGCGACCTGCTCTTCAAGATCCGCACTTCGCGCTAGATTCTCCTCCCTGTTCTTAAAGAACGGGATATCCTCTTTGGCGACCGAGGTGGGTACAAAGTCCTCGAGCACACCGGCGCGTAGAAACTCTGCATTGAGTGAGTCGTAAAGCTTGCCTGCCATCTGCAACAAGCCATGCTCATAAATCTTGAAGAGTTTAAGCAATATGGTGACATCGGTCTCAATCGGCTCGATCGCATAAACAAAGTAGTCCTTGAGCCTTTCAGGAGTGACAGGGTTGGCCTGACTCCTGACCTCGGCATCGTCATCGCCCTCTTCTACCCGGTGTGTGTAAGCAAACACACAGGCAAAACGCGCATCGAGCGATGCAATTGAGGTTTCAAATACCGTCTCACATTTTTTAACAATGGAATCGCTGGCCATTGTGATCTGCAACTCTGAGTCTTGCACGAGACTAAGCTCGAAATCTTCAGAGAGTTGTGGGTTCTCACTCTGCAAACTATGCGCCTGAATATCTCGCAGGGTGGAACTCAATTGCGCGAGGTAGCGATCACTGATCAACGACTTTCGATCTCTGAGGTCCTTCATCACCGCCAGAAAGTCGGATTGAATCCCAATATGTTCGGGCTTGTCTGACTCCTCAGTCAGCAGCTGATGGGCCGATTCAATGCAGCGATCGATAATATCGCCAAGTTGAGCTTCGATCGTATGCGTGAGTGCTTCAATGAGTTTGCGGTCACTGGCTCGAACGCCACGAGTTCTTTGCTGGTTTTCTAATGGTTCTGACACTTTTGCTACCGATTTGTCTTTAGACATCCATGGATAAGCAGGCAACGTTCAGGTTGCCGCAACCCCCGTAAGTCCGGAGCAACATGGTTTTACAACCAAACAAGCCCGGAATGGCCCTTCAAAGCCCTGCGTTAAAGCCTTTTCAGACAACTTTTAGTATAGTTTTCGCCTGCTACGTTGATGCCTAAGGAGCTGAGTGGGACAATGCTCTGTGACAGAGGTCACAGTTGACAACCAACGCGACAGGCGACATGTATCAATGAGTGCAGACGAACCACCCGAAATAGATCCGGTAAAACGCTCTGGCTTAACCATGATTATCCTTGCCTGGGTATGTATTCTCGCGGCCGCCACCTATTATTTTTCTGCCTCAGAGATGGACGCCATCAATCCCAATCGGCACGCGGACGCAGCATTTGTTAATGGAAAACAGTCGCTGGAGCTTGAGGCAAACCGAGACAACCACTACTTTGCTCCCGGTAAAATCAATGGCTCAAAAGCTTCCTTTCTACTCGATACCGGTGCCACAACGGTTTCTATTCCCGCCTCACTACAGCAGAAGTACGGGCTAGAAAAAGAGGACGAAGGTTTGGCTTACACGGCAAACGGCCCCGTTATCGTACACACGACGACGATAGACCAGCTGGAGATAGCTGGCATTGTACTGACCGATGTCGAAGCAACCCTCAATCCCGGGATGAACGATAGTGATTTGATTTTGCTCGGAATGAGCGCACTCTCGCGCTTCAACATCACTATTGCAGATGGAAAGCTCACCATTCGCCCTTGAGCCGGCGATATAATAAAAAAGTAAATCCACACGTCGCTTTCCGGTAAGTCTGCATTTCTCACTGATCCCTGGCAGCCCTGTTAATCCAGCCTTTAGGATGCGCGCGCAGAAAACTCAGAAAAAACTATGAACGAACTGCCACTCAATATTGAACAAGACGTGAAGCTTGCGCTGGCGGAGGATGTTGGCGACGGCGATATAACCGCCATGCTGGTGCCGGCTACAAATCGCTACAAAGTGCGCGTGATTACGCGAGAGGACGCAATCCTATGCGGGCGCGAATGGGTTGCAGAGACATTCAGGCAAGTAGATGCAGACGTAGTACTGGACTGGCATGTCGAGGACGGAGAAAAAGTAAGCCCAGAGCAGACGCTATTCACCGCAGAGGGTAGCGCTCGCTCGATCCTGACGGCTGAGCGCACTGCCCTTAACTTTCTCCAATTGCTGTCGGGAACAGCTACCAAAAGTTATCACATCAGCCAGATACTTAAAGATTTTGATACGCGTATTCTCGATACCCGCAAAACCCTCCCCGGGCTTCGACTTGCACAAAAGTACGCCGTGCGCTGCGGCGGCTGCTTCAATCACCGTCTGGGTCTTTACGACGCCTTTCTGATTAAGGAGAACCACATCGCTGCCTGCGGATCAATTGAGTCCGCTATCGAGAGCGCAAGATCTATCGATGCAAGCAAGCCTGTCGAAATCGAAGTCGAATCGCTAACCGAGTTCAGGGCGGCGCTCGCAGCGGGAGCTGACATCATCATGCTCGATGAACTGAGTTTGGATGACATGCGCTCCGCGGTTCTTGAAGCCGACAAACGCTGTAAACTGGAGGCTTCCGGCAACATGACCAGCGAGCGTCTAGTCGATGTAGCAAGTACCGGCGTCGATTTTATCTCGATGGGATCTCTAACCAAGCATGTCACCGCGATCGACCTTTCGATGCGGTTCGTGTAAGCATTGCCGCCCCTCACCACCATCACAACTCTCCCACACACTGACGGTTCCCTGTGACACAATCAATTGATACATTCCAACAGCATATAAATCTTGAAGGAACGCCCAACTTCAGAGATCTAGGCGGACGAACCAACGACGATGGCTACACCCTTAAACGGGGAAAGCTTTTTCGCTCAGGATTTCTGACCAACCTTAGCAACGCAGACTGGCAGGTTCTGGGTGGCCACAAACTCGTCAAGATCTGCGATTTCAGGCGCGAGGACGAGGTGAATAGAATGCCTACGCAGGCGCCGGATGGGACTCGCATTATCCGGCTACCGGTCGGAGATGGCAGCCACCACACAATGATCAATGAAAGCCTGCAACGAAAAGAGCTCACTGCCGAGAAGGTCGGCCAGTTCATGGTCAAGGTCAATCAGGACTTCGTATTCGAACATGCCGACGCCTATGCCAGATTGTTCGATGAAGTGTTATCTTTGGATGAAGACGAATCGCTGTTATTCCATTGCACTGCAGGTAAGGACCGCACGGGTTTTGCCGCCGCCTTACTCCTAATGGCACTAGACTTTAGTCGTACCGATATCTTTTCCGACTATATGCTTAGCGGATATTTCTTCCGGCCTGAAGTTGAAATGGAACGATTGCTCGCACTCCTGCCGACGGATAACCCGTTGGAGCACGATCCCAGAATCATGCTACCCATTATGGAGGTTAGAACCGAATACTTGCAGGCAGCACTGCAAAAAATAGAACAGGGTCCCGGCGACAGCGACTATCTGCGCAACTTTATCAAACTATCGGATGAGAAGAGGGAGCGGTTACGATCAAAGTTCCTCACCAAAACTTTAGACAAGTAAACCGTGTAGGAATCTACTGGGAGTTCTTGGTTGTCGCTGGTTGGATAGCTAACTAGATAACAAAAGCTGTCGCAAGCGTGAGAACGCTTCGACACTCAGCTGTTCGTACTGGACCAGGAAGCCCTGCATCGAGACCCATATAATAAAAAGCCCGAATACCAGAGTAAATGGGAAGCCCAGCGAAAAGATATTGAGCTGAGGAGCGGCTCTGGTCATGACACCAAAAGCCAGATTGACGATTAAAATCGCCACGACGGCTGGCAATGCCATCAACAGGGCGGCTGCGAACATCCAGCTGCCTGCATTAATCAACTGGCTAGCCGCCTGATCAAATTGCCACATCGCATCGACGGGTATCACACGAAAACTCTCTACGATCGCCTCTATCGCGACCAGATGCCCGCCAAAGGTGAGGAAAAGCATACCCACCAGAATTGTATAAAACTGGCTTATTATCGGTACCGACACGCCGTTGGAGGGATCGATCATCGAGGCAAAACCAAGCCCCATCTGTAGCGCCAGCATCTGCCCCGCCAGCGCAAAAATATGAAAGAAAATAACGAGCATGAACGCCATGCTGACACCGACAAGTATCTGTTGCATCACAAGCAGCACTGTCGCCAGAGAAATATCCGGGGGTATGCTAAGCCCTATCATTGGCGTGGCAATCATGGTTAACACGATCGTGAGTATTAGCCGGACTCGAACCGGCACCATCTGCGATCCAAAAAGCGGCAGCACCGCGATAAAAGCTCCGATCCTGATAAAGGGAATCATGAAGCTAAAAACCCTCTCCAGCAGCTCCCTGCTGTCTATAACGATCAAGGCTTCATTCATGAGATAGGCGAATTGTGGCAGGCGCTTATCGACTCGTCTGCGCGATTACCGTAAATACATACTCGGAAAGTTCGAGCAACTCCTGGATGATCCATTCACCGAGCAGCATGACCGTCAGCAACGTCGCCAGCAATCTGGGCAGGAAGCTCAGCGTTTGTTCATTGATTTGAGTTGCCGCTTGCAACACGCTCACAATCAGGCCCACTAGCAGACTGGGCAAGATAATTGCGGCAACCAGCACAACAACCAGAAAAAGACCTCTCGAGAAAACCTCGACGACAAATTCAGCATTCATGGTACTTAATGCTACCTCTGCGCTGGTCGGGCTCCATGACTTTAGACGGCATAACTTGCTACCAAACTCGCCGAGATCATGGCCCAACCATCCATTAGAACAAACAACATGATTTTAAACGGCAGCGACACGATAATCGGCGACAGCATGACCATACCCATTGCCATCAGCACGCTCGCGACAACGAGGTCAATAACCAGAAATGGCACGAAAAGCAGGAATCCGATCTGGAACGCTGTTTTCAGTTCGCTGGTGATAAAAGACGGTATAAGAACAGTAAAAGGCAACTCGTCCGCGCTATTGACAGGCGCTGTATCCGAGAGCCTCATAAACAGATTAAGATCGGACTCTCGGATCTGAGTCAGCATAAAATCCCGAATAGGCTCCGATGCCAGCACAACGGCCTCCGAAGACGTGACTGTCTCATTGGCGTAAGGCACCACCGCGCTATCGTAGATTTCTGTAAACACCGGTCGCATGACGAACAGGGTCAAGAAAAGCGCCAGACCGAGCAGGATTTGGTTGGAAGGTGTCTGCTGCAGGCCCAGAGCCTGTCGCAGGATCGCCAGCACCACAATGATTCGCGTGAACGCAGTCAACCCCAACAACATGCCGGGTAAAAGCGTCAGCGTTGTCATCAACAACAACAGCTGAATCGTTACGGTGTAATCGTCGCCGCCCGCGGCATTCGGTGTAACTCGCGCAATTGGGAGCTCAGGCAGATTCTGCAAAACCTCAGCCGCATCGCCGCTAATTAAGCCGGCGTCAGCCGTTTCCTGCGCGGAAACAGCTGGCGTAAAAGTGACTAACAGAAAAGATATGGCGATAACACCCAGATACAGCCTTGAAAACCCTTTAAGACAGCAAATGCTGTGAAGACTGCATCTGAAAGACATCGCTACGAGTGATTACCTCTACCGGTGCCGGCCTCTTCCTGACCAGGAGAAACTGCAAGCTGCTCACCGCCGCTAAGCACGGTGAAGGTCTTGTTAAACGAGGCCTTTGCCAACTCTTCCTCAAATAGCGGGTCACCCGCAGCCGAATCATGCGCCTGTTCTATTGCCGCTTCTCCTGCCGCTGCGTCGCTGTTGGCAAACCGGGTCTCTTGCCTATACTCGTCGAGTAGTTGATCCAAGGCCTGTTCCTCTGCACCCGCAAACCCCTCTCCCATCGCGGCGCTTTGTTCCGGCCTGGCAACCTCAGTCAAAAGTCTGCTGCCACCTGCACCCACACTAAGCAAATACTGGGATTGGTGTACCTCGATGAGCAAAAGTCGCTCCTTCTGAGAGACTGGCAGGGCCTCGATAACGCGCATCGCATTACCCGCTTTCAAACTGCCCGGGCCGAAGCGTTGAGCAACTTTTGCGAGTACCAATATGAGCAGTAAAACGAAAAGCAGACTGCCAGCAACCTTGGCTAACTGGCTCAGACCAAGCACACTGCTATCGCCTGGAGTCGATTCAGCACGCGTACCAAGAAGGCTGGCAGCATCCAACGGCTGCGCCACCGTTTCTTCGACCGGGGCCTCGACCACGTACTCGACCGTCTCTACGAGCTCTGGTTTGATTGGGTGTGCTTTGACTGCTTCAACGCCAACCGATTCAACGTCGCCCACTTCAACAGCGGCTCCTTCAACACCACTCACTTCAACATCAGGGGCGCCCGACAATTTAGCGTCGGCGGTAAACTCGGACTGGGTACTCGCGTCCGCAGTTGCTGCGATGGGAGTCTGATTAACGTCAACGCCAACCAGCCCTGCATTGGCGGCGGCAGCCAATCCTGCGGAGGCAATAAGCACCGACAGTGATGCGCCTCTCACCAAGCGATTGATTTTTATACAATTCATGACAATATACCCACTAACTCTTTATAATTAGCTTCGATTGTACAACATTTAACCACTTTAGCGCAGCTTATTGATCCTTTCGGCCGCGCTGATCACGTCGGTCACCCGAATACCGAACTTCTCTCCGACCACCACCACTTCGCCATGCGCGATCAGGGTTCCATTAACCAGCACGTCCAATGGCTCTCCCGCGACACGATCCAGCTCGATGACCGAGCCCTGATTGAGCTGCAGCAAATTGCGAATCGAAATCTCGGTAGATCCCACCTCCATCGATAGATTGACCGGGATATCGAGCACAACCTCGAGATCCGGATTGCTGGTATCGATCGGTGCGGCATCGTCGGCACTTTGCTCAAGCTCTTCCAGCGGCTCGACTTCCGCTGCTTCTGTCTCTTCAGCCATGGTCAGCTCATACCCCACTCTTTATTTGTTAGCTGCATGTAATTGCTCAATCGTCTCATCTCACTGCATATAAATCGCGTTTGCGGATACCCGAACAAGCACGAGAAGCATTCAAAGTATCCCCAGGTCTCACACGCCGGTGCCGGTTTTGCTGATAACCTCTAACGCAAGATTTCCGCGTGATCGACCCAGCTTGACCTTGAACACGGGTATGCCATTGGCCTGTAACGTTAGTGTCTTGGGTATTTCGACCGGAATCACGTCCCCTTCACGCAAATCCACAACATCGCGCAGAGATATATCTCGCTCAGCGACAGTACAACCCAGGTTCACATTTGCGCTGAGAATATCCCGTCGAATTGCTGTCGTCCAACTCTCCTCCGGTAATTCCGCCGCGGCCTTGCTTGTTGTAAGTAAGGCGTCTTTAACCGGATCAATCATCCCGTAGGGAATTGCCACGTGAAAATCGCCATTGAATTCATCGAACTCAATACGAAAGCTATTCACAATTATGGGATCGTTAGGCGCGGACACCGCAACCGTTGCAGGGTTACTTTCAAAGCCAACAGCATTGACCTCCAGCGTCGAGACTTTGGACCAGGACTCTCTTACACCCTGCATGGCATGGTTAAGAAAAATATCGGCTATTCTCAATTCAGCAGGTGTGAACTCGCGAGCCTCTGTGCGCGGCTCATGCCCTTCCCCACCAAAAAAACTGTCGACTAGCTTGACCACCAGCGGCTGCTGTAGCGTGAACAAGGCACTGCCTCTTAGCGGCAGCATGGATACCAGACTCATGCACGCTGGCGCATTGAGTGAATCGATATACTCTGAATACTTTTGGATCTGGATCGTACCGTTATCCACTTCCACCGAGCGCTTGAGCATGGCAAAAAGGCTTGCTCTTAAATGGCGCGCAAATTTCTCGTTGATAACTTCCAGCGTCGGCAAGCGACTTCTAACGAGCTTATCCTGTGAAGACAGATCGTAAACCGAAAAATCAGGCGAGCTTCCGCCCGCACTCGTATCGATGCCACCTTCGTCAACACCGGTGAGTAAAGCGTCTATCTCATCCTGGGAAAGGATCTCTTCTGACAAAGCTATTTTTCTCTACAACGTTATTTTGTAGTCGGGATTCGTGGTGTAAAGCAAAAACACGCGCTCATGAGAGCGTTTGCCGACTCGAATGTTACCACTTCCACAAATAAATCATCGCGACATATTACGGACACGGCGAAAAGGGAAAAGCGCAAGGCGACCAAGCCTCGCGGCCACGATAACCGCCGCCCATACGGAGTAGCTTTTGGGGATATTCTTTTACAAACGAAGAGCGCACACCCAGCGCGATCTGGCCAGTCTGCCAGACCGGGCCATTAGCCACCTGGGAACACTTACTGCATCACAAACTGTGTAAACAGTACTGACTCAACGCCAGGCTTATCGATCTCAGCTTTCAGGATTTCCTGAATGCCTGCGAGTAATGAGGCTCTGAGCGCTTCGCGTCCATCGAGTTGTTGCAGCGAATCAAAGCTTTGATCGCTCAGTAGAATGACCACCTTGTTCCTGATTGCCGGTGCGTGCTTGGAGAATGCGTCAACTACCGTCGGGTCTCTTGTCACCAGTGTCAAAGCGATCTGAAACAGTCTCTGCCGCCCATTAACGACATAACTCGATCTGAATTCCGGGTTTAGCGCGAAGTAAACGGCCTTCGGTGTGACGTCCTCCAGACTCTCCTCAGCGACTTCAGTTTCCTGACCGCCTGTGAGAAAAAGGGTTAAGCCAACAGATGCCCCGACCAGTACCAGCGCTGCAACACCAATGATGATGAACTTGAGCTTACCGCCCTTGCCGCTCTCTTCTTCTGATCCCTCAGCGTCCTTGTTTTCTTCGTCCTTAGCCATGCCAAAATCCCGTCAATCGGCTACTTCCTATCCACAGCCAGCAAGTCTCATGCCAGCCAATCCTGTCGGCAGACGCCCTGCGAGAGACCCACATTGAGCCTCTATTTCTTTTTATTTCGCGTCAGCTTATAGACAGTTTAGACCAGATCCACGACTCGCTCGCAGAGGCTTCTGCAGAAAACCCCTCAGACTCTCACTGGCGGTCAATACCTATGCGTATGTGTCTAAAAGTTGATCGCCAACCCTGCCCTTGAGTTCGATTGTATTGGATGGTTCTCGCTGCACATCCGAGCTAGCCTGATGGGAAACTTGGTCCTGACTCTGCTCGGATGAACTTGCAAAAGAGCCTTGATGATCCCCACCCGCACTCTGATCCTGAACATGAACGTCGCCCAGATCAATCTGCGAACTGGCCATTAACTCCCTGAGTCGAGGCATGTGCATTTCTATCTGCTCTTTTGCAAGACCACTCTGCACACTGAAAAAAACCTTTGCTTGTTCGTCAGCGCCTTCAATCTTCACCTGTAAATTGCCGAGACCAGCCGGGTTGAGTTGTAACTCAGCCGTTTGCATGCGCTGCGAAAGCATCATCTTCAATTTGCCAGCGAACTCGCCGGGCCAATCACCCTGATTCATCGTGCTCGCCTGGAAGGACGCCAAATTCAGCGTAGAACCTGCCACGGGCTGCGGCCCACTCTGCGTTGAGCCACTCGCTTGAAGCCCAGGCGCTGCTGTCACGGTGCCCGCGATTGCTCCAATTTTAGCGTCTGCACGCACACCCTCTACCTGGCCGGCAGACTGTAATACGCGGTTCAGTTGATTACCGAGCTGCATCGGTAGTGGGATCGCAGCGTTATTCAAAGGATTAATCATCGTGGCAGGATTGACCGACGACTGCTGCGCACTCTGACCGCCAGCATCCGCTAAACCATTGGCAAATGCACCCAGGTTGGACTGCGCAGCGGTAAGCGCGCCCCTAAACTGGGCCATGAGTAAATTGAGATCCTGCCCAGCCCTCACCGGGCTATCTGTTGAATCAAGACTAAGGCTGGAGCCACTGGCGCCCAAAAAAGACGACAGACCCTGTGCCGACAGGCCAGCAACTTCGCGACCTGCAGAGGAGCCGTCCAAAGCGCTGAGCCCACTTGCCTGTTGACCAGCAAGCGGACTGATGGGGCTAGCGAACAGGGAAAACACATCTTTTAACGCGTTACCGATCACGCCACGTCTATGTGCATCGTTGTGTAGGGAGGGAGATTCAGGAAGCAAGGCGCGCAAATCCTGATTAGACGGTCTGATAACTCCGTCAATAAGCGGTGCAACGGTTTGCTTACCTACTTTACTATCCACTGCAGCTATTGCCGCTGATTGCTCGCCAGTCAGAGCGCCAGCTTGTGCCTGCTCAGCCAGAAGACTATCGCCCGGCGCCAACGGTAGCTCGGCGGCTTGTGAGGTATCGACACCTTGCCCAGAGTCAATCGCAGAATTTTCAGCGACAGCCGCTTCCTCACCGGCGCCGGTACTCTCGCCTCCAGCCTTGACCTCAGCGCTGACCGCTACATCCCCGGTGCTCTGCGCGTCATCTGTAGCGGCCACTTCACCGCCGCTCTTTTCAGCGCCGCGAACGTCGCCTTCAGCCGCGGATTCCTCAGCCCGATTCACTGCCCTGTCTTTCTCAGCGGGTTCTGGTCGTTGTTTTGATGTTGATTCCGCCCGCTCGTCGGCGGTAAATGATTGCCGCTCTTGCCGC
>CAZDEW010000099.1:0-10531 GCA_964504585.1 uncultured Pseudomonadales bacterium
CCCTCAATCTCAGCCTTCGGTGTCAGCGCGGCAACAGAGTCCACAATAATCACGTCGACCGCACCTGATCGTACGAGCATATCCGTCACTTCCAGAGCCTGCTCGCCTGTATCTGGCTGAGATACCAGAAGATCATCAACGTCAACCCCAAGCTTCTCAGCGTAGCTGGGGTCGAGTGCGTGCTCGGCATCGACGAAAGCCGCGGTTCCGCCCTGCTTTTGGCATTCAGCGACAACCTGCAGCGTCAGCGTCGTTTTACCCGAGGACTCCGGCCCGTAGATTTCGACCACCCGCCCCTTGGGCAAACCACCAATTCCTAGCGCTATGTCGAGACCGAGTGAGCCAGTCGAAATCGCCGGAATCACTTCGCGGTGTTCATCACCCATGCGCATGATGGTGCCTTTACCAAACTGACGCTCAATCTGTGAGAGTGCAGCATCCAGCGCTTTTTTTCGATTCTCTTCCATTACTAGTTCCTCGCTTTTTCGATCTTGATCTAACTTTTTTCGTGGGGCGCCTGGTTAATCCAGACGTGAAAACGCAAATTATAAATACCGGTTACTAATTGTGTGTAGCTCTTGTCACTTACCACTTACAGCATGTCCAAAACAATTAACGAGCCTAAAAGACACACAGAGCACAGAGATAGGCAAAATGAAACAGGCTAGATAAAAATAAGACGCCGCGACCTCGTGCTCAATACTGTATATTTAAACAGTATCGTTGCGAATTTGCAAGCAATGGTCAATGCACCTGCATATAGACAGGGACGCTCTCAAACCGCACCCGCTCATGTTAGTGAGCACTATCGGATTGGGCTTTAAAATTCTGTGTTTTCGTCGAGCCAGCTGCCGACCGCATTCGGTTCAACGAGATGGCTGGCGTACCAGGTGTGAAGGCAGCGCACGCGGTCGAGTTTACTTATCCCGCCAATACCCTTCTCTTCCAGGGTGCTGGCGAAACCTAACTCCGTAAGCTGGCGCAAGTCTGCCTCGGGTGTTTGTCGTTTTCTCTGAGCCCGGTACCAGGCGTGGTCAGCAGCCATTGCTCGCCGCATGTCATCACTCCGATCAACCTCTGCCTGCAGTTGTGCGATGACACCACTCGCTTCCAGTTGATCGAGGCGATAACAGATCGAAGGCTCGATAAGCCAATAAAGGGTGGGAAAAGGTTTTTGATCGACCAGACAGCTGACCTCTACTACCGCTGGAGAGCCTGTCTCGGCGCTGATATAGACACCCAGCATACCTCGGGGCTCACGACCAAGCAGCTGACGTATGCGCAACAGCAGAGCGTCATCGATATCTACACAATCGATGCGTCGATTCAGAGTGTGCTTTAAAACAGTTTGCATGGCTTCAATAAAAAAACCCGATCCTTTCAGACCGGGTTTTCTGTAGATATTCTACCGCTACGATACGGCAGACAGATAGACCTATACGCTGTCCGTCAGGGCAGGCACCGCCTCAAACAAATCGGCAACCAGACCGTAATCGGCCACCTGAAAAATAGGCGCTTCCTCATCCTTGTTGATAGCCACAATAACTTTGGAATCCTTCATGCCAGCCAAATGCTGAATAGCACCGGATATACCTACCGCGATGTACAGATCCGGGGCAACGATCTTGCCAGTTTGTCCCACCTGCATGTCATTGGGTACAAAGCCTGCATCAACTGCTGCGCGAGACGCACCCATGGCCGCTCCCAGTTTGTCTGCAAGGGCCTCGAGAATCTTGAAGTTCTCGCCGTTGCCCATACCGCGACCACCTGAAACCACAACCTTCGCAGAGGTTAGCTCAGGGCGATCAGATTTCGCGAGTTCTTCGCCAACAAAAGCTGACTTTCCTGCATCGTGTGCCGAAGCCAGCGTCTCAACGCTGGCACTACCGCCACTTGCAGCGACTGCGTCAAAGGAGGTGCCTCGAACGGTCATCACCTTTTTCGCATCGGAGCTTTTAACGGTGGCAATAACGTTACCAGCGTAAATCGGCCGTTCAAATGTCTCGCCATCAATAACCGCAGAGATCTCTGAGATCATTTGCGAATCAAGCAAGGCGGCAACACGTGGCAAAACGTTTTTACCGGTGGTGGTCGCTGACGCCAGCACATAGTCGTAGTCGCCCGCGACTTCGGCTACCAATGGCGCAACATTCTCAGCCAGTTGGTGTTCATAGGCTGCGTTATCGGCATTGATAACTTTAGCCACACCAGCGATCTGCGCAGCCTGCTCTGCTGCTGCTCCGCAAGCTGAACCGGCGACTAAAACCGTAATATCACCACCAATCGCAGCAGCTGCCGCAACGGTGTTGAGAGTTGCTTCTTTGAGGGAAGCATTATCGTGCTCTGCTAATACAAGAATACCCATTAGATCACCTTCGCCTCGTTTTTCAGTTTCTCTACAAGCTCTTCAACTGTCTCAACCTTGATGCCAGCAGCCCGCTCGGCTGGAGGGGCAACTTTAACCAGCGACAGCCTGGGTGTAACATCGACACCGAGATCCGCAGGCGTCATGGTATCCAGCGGCTTCTTCTTCGCCTTCATGATATTTGGTAGCGACGCATAGCGCGGCTCGTTCAAGCGCAAATCGGTAGTGACAATCGCCGGCAGGTCGAGCTTAACCGTCTGTAAACCGCCATCAATCTCGCGCGTCACGTCAACTTTCCCATCGGCAACTTTGACCTCAGAGGCAAAAGTACCCTGAGGCATGCCAGTGAGAGCACCGAGCATCTGACCTGTCTGGTTGTTGTCTCCGTCGATAGACTGCTTACCCATGATGACCATGTCGGGGGACTCTTTATCGGTGACAGCTTTCAATAACTTGGCTACGCCCAGAGGCTCAACGCTTTCATCAGTTTCAACCAGGATGGCGCGATCGGCTCCCAGCGCCAAAGCAGTCCGCAACTGCTCCTGGGCAACTTTGGGACCGATGGATACCGCAATAATTTCGGTAGCGGTGCCAGCTTCTTTCAGGCGCACAGCTTCTTCGATCGCGATCTCACAAAAGGGGTTTACTGCCATCTTTACGTTGGCCAGATCAACATCTGAGCCGTCGCTTTTGGGGCGTACCTTGACGTTGTAGTCAATCACCCTTTTTACTGCTACCAGAACCTTCATAGATTCTCCTTTACTGTGGTGAGTGTTAAAAAGATTAGACGCGGTGGAACCAGCGTGAACAGCGAACCTGATCGGAATCCTCTATGCAGAACTCAGTGCAGAAATCAGTGCCGAAATCAGTTTGCTATACCTGATGGCTTGCCCGTAGCTGTCGAAGCCCGACGAAACAGACTGCGGTTAAGACGTCTTAACCATGAGACGGGACGGCCGGAAAAACGGGGCGGTATAATGTCTGTACACGCGCTGCTCGTCAAGCGGCTATCGCTTGAAATCGCGGTAAATAGCCGATATCCAGGGGCTGATTGTGGCGATCAAGGCGTGATCGATAACAGAATGAACGATTTTGTTCCAAAATTTGTTCATCTCAGGGCCATCGAGCGAGTCGCCATACGATGTGCTAGTCCTGATCGATAAGATAAGCGTATGATTTTATGGAAGTAGTCACGATCTTACCCGGTCAAAGCCAAGGCATGCCTGCCGCAATTACCGTATAATTCTGCGCGTTTTTTTCAGACTAGAGGATCCTCACGTGGAAAGAGAATCAATGCAGTTCGATGTTGTGATCGTTGGCGCGGGGCCGGCTGGCCTCTCAACGGCGTGCAAGCTGGCGCAAATGGCGCAGGCCAATGAAAAAGAGATCACAATATGTGTTGTTGAGAAGGGCTCGGAAGTCGGCGCGCATATTCTCTCGGGTGCGGTTATGGATCCCCGCTCGATGAACGAACTTTTCCCCGACTGGAAGTCAATGGGCGCCCCGCTGAACACGCCAGTCACCGAAGACAAGGTCTGGATGCTGGGCAAAGAGAGCATGCTTTCCGTGCCGCCCATATTCTCACCCGGCCTCATGAATCACGGTAACTATATTGTGAGTCTGGCAAATATCTGTCGTTGGCTGGCCGAACAGGCCGAAGCGCTTGGTGTCGAAGTCTATCCGGGCTTTGCCGCAGCCGAGGTGCTGTATCACGATGACGGCAGTGTTAAGGGCATTGCCACCGGCGACATGGGCATTTCCGAAGCCGGAGAGCAAAAAGACAGCTACATGCCGGGGATGGAACTCCACGGGCGCTATACCGTTTTCTCAGAGGGCTGTCGCGGTCATCTAGGCAAGCAGCTCATCAGCAAATTCGAGCTGGACAAAGACGCAGACACCCAACACTACGGCATTGGTTTTAAAGAGATCTGGAAAATTGATCCTGAAAAGCATCAACCGGGGCTGGTAATCCACACTACCGGTTGGCCTGCCGCAAAAAATACGGTCTGCGGCTCTTATATGTACCACGCAGAAAACAACGAGGTTGCACTCGGCTATGTGGTGCCACTAAGCTATGAGAATCCGCACCTCTCCCCCTTCGATGAATTTCAACAGTGGAAGCAGCACCCCAAGATCCGGGAATTTCTCGAGGGCGGCACGCGCCTGACATACGGCGCCAGAGCCTTGATCAAAGGCGGGCCACAGGCGCGGCCGAAAATGTCTTTCCCTGGCGGACTACTGGTTGGCGATGATGCGGGTACGCTCAATTTTGCGCGAATCAAAGGTAGCCACACTGCCATGAAATCCGGCATTATCGCTGGAGAGACTCTCTACGACGCGCTGGTCAGTGACGCAGCTGAAAAAGACCTTACCAGCTATGCCGACAATTTTAAAAATAGCTGGCTACACGATGAATTGCACAAATACAGAAATTTCGGCCCGCTGGTGCATAAATTTGGCGGCATTATCGGCGGCGGCATCGCATGGCTAGAGCAAGGCATTCTGGGCGGCATGCTTCCAATTACCTTGAAAGATTCCAAGCCGGACCACGCAGCGCTAAAGCCTGCTGATTCAATGCCCGTCATCGACTACCCCAAACCCGACGGCGTCATCAGTTTTGACAAGCTCTCTTCTGTGTTCCTGTCCAACACGAACCACGAAGAAGACCAGCCCTGCCACCTCACTTTGAAAGACGCCAGCATTCCGGTCAGCAAAAACCTTCCTCTCTACGACGAACCTGCGCAACGCTACTGCCCGGCCGGTGTTTATGAAATCGTGGAAGAAGAAAATGGCAGCAAGCGTTTCCAGATCAATGGTCAGAACTGCGTGCATTGCAAAACCTGTGACATTAAGGATCCCGCGCAAAATATTGTGTGGGTAACCCCTGAAGGAAGCGGCGGGCCCAACTACCCTAATATGTAGTGCTCGCCCGGGAGTTTAGCGCACGGCAAACCTGATTTCGCTACACAAGCCCCGCGTTGCATAAGAGCAGCGCGGGGCTTTTTTTATGCACCGATTTTTTAAGCACAGCATCTACCCACACGTTTTGCGCGTTATTCAAGCGAAATCCGATCCAAAAACCCGATTCCAGATTAACCTTTAGCCAGCTCGCAACGAGTTAACCCGTATTCATGGAAAAGAATGTAAAACTCAGAGCAAGGCTATTAAATTTTCAGAAGGCGCTCTTTATAGTGGCTCCTGTTAACCGCGACCGGGGCACGTCGCCCCTGAGATAGCGCGTCGCAATCACCACTTTCGCGATATTCAAACTGGCGCAACAGCTGAAACGTTCGAATAACTGTTGCGGCACAGCCACCTTCAAAGACACGGGTACACCACAATGAACAAATCATTTCACACCACGAGCAAAAAACGGCTCTTACAATCGATTATTGCAGTGAGCGTAGCGAGCGGATTAGCCGCCTGCGCTAACAACGATAGCGCTACGGCGGGTGTAGCTAGCGCCACTATCGACAGCGCTGACCTCGAGGCCAGACAGCTAGAACTGCAGCAACGAGAGCGGGATCTCGCGGCGAGAGAGGCAAACCTCGCATCCGCACAGGCAAGCCTCTCGAGCTCACAGAGCCAAAGCTATGCAGGGTCGAGTGATCTCCTGCCGCCGAATGCAAAAACCGGCGAATGCTACGCTCGCGTGTGGGTAGAGCCACAGTATGAGACCGAGAGTCAGCAAGTGCTGGTTCGCGAAGCCAGTGAGAAGATCACACTCATCCCCGCCAAGTACGAGTGGGCTGAAGAAACTGTTCTGGTCAAAGAGGCTTCTACCTCGCTCAAGTCGGTTCCTGCTGTTTACGCGACTGAAACGGAAACACTCCTCGTTAAGGAGGAATCGAATAGCTGGCGAGTTGATTTAAGCCGCAACGCAGCTCCCGCGGGTGACAAGCTGCTGGCGACTGCGCAGTCTCATGGTATCGATATCGCAGCTGCGACACCCGGCATGTGCTTTCACGAACACTTCATCCCTGCTCGCTATGAGACGGTAACTGAAGAAGTGCTTGCTTCGGAAGCTTCGACCAAGATCGAAACCAGCCCAGCTCAGTACGAATGGGTTGAAGAGAGTGTGCTAGTTTCCGAGGCATCTTTCCGTATGGAAGAAGTTCCAGCGGTTTACGAGACTGTATCTGAAACTGTGGTTGATGTACCCGCACATACAATCTGGAAAAAAGGTACGGGGCCCATTCAGCGTATCGACGAGGCCACAGGCGAAATTATGTGTCTGGTTGAAGTGCCTGCGACCTACAAAACTATTTCCAAGCGCGTACTCAAGTCCGGGCCGACCACACGTCGTGTAGAAATACCGGCGCAATATGAAACGGTGAAGGTTCGCAAGCTTGTGAGCGCCGCGCAGCAGCAGGTTGTTGAGATCCCTGCAAGCTATAAAACTGTTTCGCGCACAGAGAAAATCGCCGATGCATCGTTTGTATGGCACGAGATATCCGACACCTCGATGAGTAAGGAATCGCGCACTGGCGCCAAGATTTGCCTGGTGAACGAACCGGCGGAATACAAGCAGGTTTCTCGACAAGTGGTCAAGCAGGCAGCCAGCGTGCAGGAAATCGAAGTACCGGCAGTCTATGACTCGGTTAAGGTTAAGCGTCTGGTCAGCGAGGCAAGCGAGCAACGCGAAGTCATTCCCGCTGAATACAAAACGGTAACCAACAAAAAACTGGTGAAAGATGGCCACATGCAATGGCGCTCAATTTTGTGCGAGACCAATATCACACGAGATCGCGTTGCACTGATCCAGCAAGCACTGGTGCGTGAAGGTTATAACCCTGGTCCGGTTGACGGTGTCATAGGTTCGCAGACTATGCAGGCCGTTAATGAATTCCAGCGCGCGCAAGGGCTTCCAGTCGACAAATACCTCAATATAGCGACGGTTGAGGCTCTGGGCGTTTCCGGTTCCTGATTCGACTTGTTATCTGACGCAGCGAAATTATTAAATCCGCGATAAAGACGGATTGCGTACCGGATCTTTGCACTTCGAAAGCGGGCCTCACGTTTGTGAGCCCGCTTAATCTTTATAAGACCTCACAAAATGGTTTGCTGCGCGTTCCGTCAGCGACAGCGTTCCATAAATCGGGCCTCTGCCAGTGGCAGGTCACACTAGCCCTGTTGGTCTGGCTACCTACGTTGCCGAGTCCATTGGGAGCGCTGTTAGAAAATCAGCTCAGCATTACCTGAATTAACAACCGGGGGAATTTTGCCATGAAGAAGTATTCACTTTCGGCTCGGCTGGCGCTGGCCAGCATCATGCTCGCTGTGAGCATACCGGCGATGGCTGAACATTTTGGCGTACAGGTAGGAGCCTACCGATCTCTAAGCGACTCAACACTAGAGCAGGCGTCTGCATTGGGTAGCGTAACGAAAGTCAGCGCGGGAGAGCTTACCACTGTAGTGATTGGGCAGTTCGAGAGCTATGAATCAGCCCTGCAGGCGCTCGACAACATTAAGGCAAACGGTTTTGCCGATGCATTTGTTAGGCGGCTGCCACACTCGGAACCGGCGCCAAGCGACGTCTCGCATGCCGGTGACTATGAAAGCCACAGCCATGGCGGCGTTGAACACGTACATCTGCCTTCCGACATCGAGCAGAGGCTAGCTCGCATGACCGAAGAACAACGCAAGGACATCGTCATCCTCGATGGGAAACTGCACCGCAAAGTTGGCGAACAGTTCATCCCGCTAGATTAACCCTGTCCCGTTATCACCGCGGAAAACATCTGAGTCCCGCTGCACAGAGGTAGACGAGCACCAACAGATTCCTCGACCGGTCTAACGTATAAACCGACCCAACTGTCTTTGCTTGCCTGCCCACTTTATCGCACTCGTTTAACCTGCCTTGGTCAGCCGTTTGCCAAGCCTTGCACTATGTTCACGCGCACGTTTGGCCCTGTCACGCCATGGCGCAAGCCATGATGATCTGGTCATTCGCGCGGTAACCGGTCAAGGCTCATTTTTTGCTCGAGCAAACGAGTGACGGTGCAAACCTGAATAATTAGTCGCTCACCGGCTTTTGGCGGGAACACCCCTGCGCTGGCGCACCTGTCCAATCAATTGGCGCAAGTCGTTGAATTGGTGGTAGAATTCGCTATACGTAGCGTTTCGCGAAAGGCACACCAGACAGCCTAAAATACGAACAGTTTGCGCGCCCTTGGGGCCTTGGCAATCGGCACCTCACCCAGGCAAGCAAAGCAAGCGCGACGGCAGCAAGACAAGAGTTAGAAAAGAACAGCAGCAAGAAGAGTGCTACGCAGCGATGAGCGCAGCATCGAAATAATGAATACTGACTGACCGCTTAAGTTGAAGCGGCTCGCATAGGTAACTGGTACCGAGACAGGTCTCCCTACCCCAGTTACTGGTAAGCGTTTAGATAGACAGCAATCGCAAAATTTATACTCTTATTTCTTTTAATCAGTTTTAATTACTTAAGTAAAACGCGTATGAAATCAAAGTCCATTTTCCCCACGCTAACCCGGGTCATACCCATTGTTCTGTTGACACTGGCATCCGCACCCTACACTGCACTGGCGCAAGATTCAGGCGCACAGGATATTGATGCCGAGTTCGCTCGCGAACTCAAGCTTGTTGAGGGGCTGCGTGTTTACAACGAACAACTCGCTGCCCAGCTCGATGTGCAAAAGCAGGCAGGAGATCTCATTGAACAATCAATCGTCGACTCGAAAGCACTTGCACCGCAGGTCGGCCCATTGCTCGAGAAAATGATTGCAGCGCTTGAACAGTTTGTTGCGGGCGACCTGCCATTCCGCCTGGAAGACCGCCAGCAGAGCATCGAGCGTCTTAAAGCCCTTATGCTAGAGACAAGCGTCCCTGATTCAGAACGCTACCGCAACATTATGGATATCTATGCTGTCGAGGCAGAGTATGGTCAGTCGTACGAGGCATATCCTGGCGAGATTGGAGAACAGCCGGTAGACATGCTGCGCATTGGCCGTCTCGCGCTTTACGCACAAACGCGTGATCAGGCTACCTCATACATGTTTAATCGCGACACCCGCGACTGGGAACAGCTAGATGCCTCATACAACCGCACCGTTCGCAAGGCTATTAAAGTTGCCGCGCAGGCTATTGCGCCTGAACTGCTCAGCTTGCCGGTACAAGCTCCCGTCGCACAGTAACTCAGTAACTCACCACTGAACAGACCGCTATCATGATCAAAACAAACACACTTATACCAGCCCTACTGACTTCTATCGCTCTGACAATGGGCAGCGCGCTGACGCACGCGGATTCGCTAGCGGATCTGTTAAATCAGGTTAAAAGCGGCAACTTTGACAAGTCGGAAAACGCTGCGGAGCTCGAGCGGGCCTATGCTGCGGCCGGCGACAAAGCCGCCTTTGTGCAGCAGTTAAACCAGCAGCGCTCGACACTCGAAGCGCAGAGCGAAAGCCTTGAGGATCAGTTCAACAGCAACGAGGAGCTACTCAATCAGCTGCGCAACCGAAAGGAAGCTGAGTTGGGCGATCTGGCAAATCTGTTTGGCCTGATAGAGCAGTCAGCGAGCGAGGCGAAGGCGATCTTCGACACGTCCATCGTCTCGGCTCAGTATCCGGAACGCAGCGCCGCTGTGGATGCGATTGCGAAAAAGATATCGCAGACAAACGATCTGGTCACTCTGGAAGAAATGGAAACGGTCTGGCAGGAAATGCTCACTGAGATGGTCGAGCAAGGACGTGTTGTGACCTTTGAGGCACCCGTCGCGACCACCGATGGCAATAAGGCAAATACCTCGGTCAGCCGAATCGGGACCTTTAATCTTGTCGCCAACGGCAAGTTCCTCGAGTACGGCGCGAGTGGAATTGCCGAACTGCCCCGTCAGCCAGCAGGTCGTTTTCTTGGCGAAGCAGATTCCCTACAGGCCGCAACTAGCGGGCTGGTTGCCTTTCCGGTTGACCCAACCCGCGGTGCCCTACTTGGTGCAGCTGTTGAAAGCCCTAGCCTTGCAGAACGCGTCGAGCAAGGTGGCCTCGTAGGCTACATTATTCTCGGCGTCGGTGCGCTCGCCGTTGTATTTGCACTGTTCAAAATAGTCACGCTGACGCTTATCGGCGCCGCGGTCGACAAACAGGCTAAGGATACTTCCAATCCCAGCGACAGCAACCCGCTGGGTCGCGTTTTGGCGATTCT
>CAZDEW010000100.1:0-10378 GCA_964504585.1 uncultured Pseudomonadales bacterium
ATGCGCTTTGCTCGACCGCATTAGCCGCACTAACTTCGCTGCTAGACCCAGTCTCGCTCGCTTTTTGCTCCCCGCGCTCTGACCAGTAGGCAAGAAAACGGCTTGCGCCTTCTTTAGTCAAATAGCGATTCAAATACTTAGCTGGCGTTTTGCGCAGATCCACAAGAATCAGACCATCCAGCGAATCATTAAAAACCCGATTCACCGAAAAACAGACGAAGCGCCCGTTTAGCGACAGATAATGCCGCAGCAAAGTGGGCAGTGCTTTACCAGGGTCGCAGCGCCCAACGAGTTTATTGATGAGCGACACGTGATTCAGCGATTGCAGTTCACGACTACTCCAAACCTTACCCGAGACTTTCAGCGGTACAACCGGTTCAATCCCCTGCAAAAATTGCTGCTCGGCTCGAAAACTCTCGACCATTGCCTCGGCGATAAAAGCTCGCGCCAGGTCTGAGTGCTCATTGGAGATACTAACGGCGCCAAACAGCGTGTGATACTGCGGATTTTTCGCAACGTAGGCGCCAATGCCACGCCAAAGGAGATCCAGCGCCTGCGGCAACCTCTGATAATCGGGGTGGACGAAAGAACGCCCCATTTCTAACGGCGCGCCTATGGTTTTGAGATAGCTCTCTCCAAAGCGGTAAAGCGTTCGACTGTACAGCGCATCGATACCATGCCTGGCAACAATGTCGTCAACACGGCCAATACGGTAGCCGCCTACGATCACGGCAGCATCCTTATCCCACACAAACAGATGCTCGTAGTGCGGATCAAATCGGTCAATATCCGTCTCATTCCCGGTGCCCTCACCGGCTGCCCGGAAGGTCACTTCTCGCGCCGCTCCGATCGCATCCATCACAGGCCCAAGTGCAGCGTGTGGCGCGCAGTAAACGGCAAAGCGTTCGCCATCAATCAATCGATACTCTTGCATCGACTGCAAGTGCTGCATACTCGCATCGAGGCCGGTCGGCTTAAGCGGTTTGAAGTTTACCCCTTCATACACTTTCTCCGCTGCTTTGTCCGGCTGCAGCAACTCAGTGCTCAAGCGCAAATAATTAGTAATATCGTCGGGATTCTGTAAGTGTCTCAGATCCCGATTCAGAATTGGCTCGCCAACGTGCAGTCGCAGAGGGCTTCCCTGCTTATTGCTCAGCTCTCGCGGCAGCATCATCGTTCGCAACAGGGGGTGTATCGCCGACAGCCAATAGAAAGGTTTACTATTGCGCGCCTCAACGTAAATCGGTAAGCAGGTGGCCTGGCTCTTCTTCGCCAGACTACCAACAACACGATTCCAAGGGTGATCTTTAATGCGACCCTCTTCCTTGTCGTAGGTCGCCACTTTACCGGCGGGAAATATCAACAATGCACCGCCACCGTTAAGATGCCGCGATGCATCTCGCAGCCCCTTCAAGTTCGACGATGCTCTTTTTTCATTGTGCTCACCCAGCACATCAACCCCGATAAAAATTTCGCTGAGCTCGGGTATGCGGGTTAACAACTCGTTCGTGAGAACTTTGGTATCTGGGCGGTACTCACGCAGCAATCTCGCGAGTACGACACCTTCCAGCCCACCCAGCGGATGGTTGGCAACGATTAGCAAGGGACCCTCTTTGGGTAGCTCTGCCAGCGGATGACCGAGCACCGACAGCTTAATGCCAAAAGCTTCTTCTGTGTGATTCAGAAAGCTGTCATTGTTAGAGCCCTCGGGTCGACTGGCATAGATCTCGATGAGGCGACCTAAACCCAGCAGTTTCTCCAACGGCCAGGCTAATAATCGATTACCTGGAATGACAAAGGGGTTATGATCCGACTCGTTATACATGACTGGCTTACTGGAATAGCTTCTATAACTCTAAAAGTTGCTGGATAGTACTAAGGGGACTCAAACTCACCTGACAGTGAGAGAGAGCGGTGATTTACCATTCCTTTTATTTTCCTGAATATCTTCAGTCTTTTTTTGTGCTTCGTTTGGTGTTTCGTTTTGTGTCTTATTGGGTGTCCCATACTCTAACGCGATGCAAACACAGCTCACCGTGACATCAGGGCTTACTTGGACAGCGCGCTGACACCCACAGGTGCTTGATCAATCAGATGATCGCGCTCTCTGGGTAGAACCACCGCCGCCCCCTGCCTTGTCTTACACGGGGCACCATCGGTATAGGCGATTGAGACTGCATCTGCGTCTACACTCACCTGACACTGCGAAACTGTCTCGGCGTATTGGCGGTGCATACACACCGAGCTAACCGCGACGGGCTCTCCACTTACTTCACAGAGATCGTCATCGATATGCGCACTGTGAAACAGCTGCAGCTTCTTAAGATCAGTTGGGCCCGGTAAACTCTCAAAAAACGCCGCTCTGGTTTTTTGCACGTTCTCTTCATCGTAGGATGAAGATGTTATCGGATTGCGTACAACATCATCGCCCAACTCAATGAGCTGCCGCGTATCCCAGCGCCACTTACGCACTTTGCTGCAGAAAATCACCAGGCGGAACCCGCGGTAGTGCTTGAGCGGCAAAGACTTTAGCAAGTCAAAAGCCTCCTCAGCGTCGGTACAACCGGCTAGCCGGGCAACGACTTCGCCGCGAGAGTGTATCTGATCCACCGCTATCTGTGGATCTGGCGCGGTGTAATCATTCAGAAGACATACGGTCACTCCCGCACTATTCACCGCTAACCAGGTGCCGCCAGCATCAGCATCGATCGGCGCAATGTATTCCATGCCGTTGTCGGCCACGTGGAGGCGCGGCGGCTCTGCTCGCTTGCGCGTCTTTAGCTCGTCGCGGTTAAACAGTAGGTGATAACCACCGTCTTCGCGATAAAACCAGGTCAGGGTACACATACTACATCGCCTCCCGGTACTTAATGGTCGAAGGCGCTATACCAAAAGTGTTAGGCATATCGTCAACACCCATGGCACGCAGCATGTAGGAGATAATCGCCATGTGATGAACAGAGTGACTGTGTAAAAAGGAAAGTTCGCGCGCCAGCGTTGTTCGCTGCAGCGCATTTTCCGGTGCGTGATCTATTTGCAAAATAATGTCGACTTCGACATCTTTTCTCGGCATTGACTCAAGCGTCTGGCAAATCCGCTCAATGCGGCCTCGCGCAACATCGAGCTCTACTTCAACCAGGCGATCGCGCTGCCGGCTGTCGTAATTCACCATTGGGCGGCGATCGGATAGACGCAACTCATCCGGCTCACTGGGATAGGTCTCAAGCACCGATGAGAAGAAGTTTTCGTAGTGGTCTAGCAGGTGCCTAACATGCCCTCCCAGCGAAGCATCGAACACATTGCTGAGATGCTGGGCGTATTGCTCACCATCAATGCGCGAGAGCACCTGATCAAGCTGCATCAGCAGCTCTCTGTTCGCCCCTACAAATCCTGCTATTTTCATGAATGATTTATCGACTCCGTATTCGACAGCGTCGCTATGTGCACGTTGAGCTTGCAATGCCTGTCGACAACGCTGAGCGGCTATTTCTTGCCCGGATAGTCTGAAGACCCGCATTTTACAACAATGCAGCAAGCCCAGCGGATTGATTGCACCACTATGACCGGGAATAGACGTTTAAATTTCGTTCAAAATTAACAACTTATCGGATAAGGGCAGATATAAGGCCGTTTTTATTTCCGCCTCCTGCCCGCTGCCACCGCCCAGCTCTGACCGCAGAATTGCTAGATAGTGCGATAACTGGCTGCGATAAGCAGAAATAATGCTTTGCTCGTCGCGTGTGTCGCGGTCATCGAGCAACTTGTAATCGATAACCCAATGAGCCCCGTCGGCATCAACAAAGCTGCAATCGATGCGAGACTCAGAGCGTCGCCCATCACTTAGCACTACATGCGCGGCCTCGTTTTGTCTTTGCTTGTGCCCTGCATCCAGCAACCACCTGCCGTGCTCTCCGGTGAGCGTTGAGCGTAGTGCTCGCTGTACTAGCGCAACCGCCTCGTTCAACTCACTTTGCCCAATGACGATGCGTTCTCTGCGCGCGGCCTGCTGGTGTAAGTGCATCAGCATCGCCTGCTGAGCAGCGCCAGGTGTAAGCCAGGGCTCTTGAGCTGCGGAATTCGCATTGCCAAAACGCATCATCATCTCGTGGTAAACAATACCTGCCAGGCGCTGCCACTCGCCGCTAGCGTTCTCCGCAGAATAGCTATTCCCGGAATCGCCATCGGCTTGTGCGACACTTCCTTCATCACAAGAGCCCTCAAAACTAGAGTCCTCATCACCAGAGCTCACACCCCCGGAACCTTCGCCCACCAAATCCGGAACAGAAGCGACGCGCGTCTCTTCTAAAGCGCGAACCAAGACTTGCACGCTCTCGGCGCTCCATCGCCGAATCGCCATTAGTTCATCGTCCTGTGTGGCATCCGGTCTCTCGCTGGTCAGTGCGGGAGCCGGCCGCTCGCCTGGCTCCGCGGGAAGCGACAGTGTGATATTCAGCATTGAATCAGGCGCGGCACAAATCTGATCCCAGCCATTGGCAAGCAGCGTTCCCTTACGCGGTGCGTCGAGCTCACTGATGTTGGCGGGTGGCCAGCAATCTTCATCGACTTTAAGGCAAGCGCTGAGATGCAAACTCTCGCAGGCGCGAGTTGCCGCAACATAGAGCAAACGTTCTAACTCGAGCGCCGACGCCTTCGTCTCCAGATACTTTAAGTAGTCATACACCGACTGTGCACGCCGGTCCTGCTCGCTTCCACGCTCGCGCAGCAAATGCTGGTAACTGTCTGCATAAAGGCTGGACTCCGGCTTCGGCGCCAGCAATACGCCCTCCCCGCCGTCGACGACAACTTCGCGCGAGCGCAGAATGGGTTGGTCATTACGCCCGCTATCACGCGCGAGCGCAGGCAGGATCACATGATCAAACTCCAGTCCTTTGGCTTTGTGCATTGTCATAATCTGCACCGCTCGGCCCACACCACCGCCGCTGGTACTCTGCTCCTCTGATTCAGGCTCTCCCTTAGCCACGGGCGCGGCCTGTGCATAGAGTCTGTCTACCCGACTCTGCAGGCTTGCCAAACCATAGCTGCCGGGCGCATCAAGGCGATCGAGCTCAAAGTCCTCGATTAAATCCAGCATCGCCTCTGCGGTTGAAAGATCAGAAACCAGCGCAGCCTGACTTCCTGAGCCCAGCAGACAGGCACTGGCCAGCGCATCCCCGCCCAGGCGCTTCCAGAGCGCCCCCAGCAAGTCGCGCTGCGGCGCTTTACCGCGCAGCGCCCAGTATTCCTGTAGCGCACTGGTTAGTAACAGCAACCTTGAACGCGCATCCTCCGACAAATCCGGCACTCGCTCCAGATCTTGCGGTGTTGCGGTCAGCAAAAAGCCGGCAAGTCGAGAACAGCTGTCATCGTTATCAATGTGCACCCGCAGTGCCTGCATGTCATTAAGCAGCAGTCCGCACCAGGGCGCTCGCAACATCGCCCACCAGGCGATGTCGTCCGCGAGATTGCTTGTGGCCCGATGCAGCGTCAGTAAATCCATAACCACTTCACGCGATGAGAGCGGCGCCAGATCTACCCCCTCCCAGGCAATACCACGATCATCCAGTTCGCTAAAGAGCTCGCTGCCGTGACTACGCCCTCGCAACAGAATTGCAATACTTGCATCCGCACGCTGCTCCCGCAGACGCTGAATCAAGTTCGCGACCTGCATGGCCTCGCGCTGCCGCGCCTCGGCCGTACGCTCTTTTTTATCTTCGATCAGCGGGTCTTCTACCACAGCGGTAAACTCAACCGCCGCTATACATTGCTGTTCAGTACTGGCCTGGGCTGAGACCGAATGTTCGTAGGACACTGCGCCTATCGCAGCATCGCTGTCGCGCGGAAAGGTTGCCGAGAACTGCGCGTTAAACCAGTTAACCAGCGCCGGACCCGAACGAAAATTCTTCGCCAGCCGAAGCGGCATCAGGGCTTGCCCGCCAATACCGGACTCGGCCGCTTTCAGAAATAAGCCGACATTGGCGTTGCGAAATGCGTAGATCGATTGCATACCGTCACCGACCACAAACAGTGAGCGACGCACCGACTCACCAGCATCCAATTCCGCGGCACTATGCGCAGTGGCGCTCTCTGGCCAATACCGGGTAAGCGCGGCAATCAATCGATACTGGGCAATCGAGGTATCCTGAAATTCATCGACCAGCAGATGCTCAATCGCACGATGCCAGCGGTACTCAATCGCACCCGGCTGCTGCGATTCATTCGCGCCCAGCGCCTCCAGCGCCGCCGACTGAATCGCCGCGTGATCACAGGCCCCATGCTGGTAAAACTGGAGCTGTAAATAGGCGCTCAGGCGCTGCAAACAGCGCGCAATCGTATTCAGTACATCGTGCTGACCCTGTGCCGACTCATCTAGCGCCAGTGGAAGCTGTCTCAGGTTGTTAAACGCTTCGCTGGACTCATCCTGCGAAGCTAACCGGGCTGCCGTCTCTACCAACAGAGCTTTCATCGCCTCATTGCGCTGCTGCTCTTCACCTTTAAGCGAGCCCTTGGCCGGGAAACCTGTAGACTTAGTTGGCCTGGATCGCGCCTTGACGGGTCTGTCCTGCGTAAACAGTAACTCCGCGATTGCCAGCCACACGCTAAGGTTCTTCGCGCCACTATCTGGCAGTGTATCGCCGAGCGACTCCAGTGCCTGTAACACTGAACCTTTGCCAATATCCGCGTAATTATTTTTTCGCAACTGCGCCCGCGCGTGCAGAGCTAGCGCAAGCAGATCGCCCGCCTCGCCCTGTACCGAGCGTGTGAGCGCAAGCAATCCGTGCTCAATCAGTTTTTGCAGGATTGTTTCAAACTCCTGCCTGAGCGCCTCACCCGAATCCCGGCTCTGCTCCAGCACCAGCCGATTGACATAGGGCAACCACTGATCGCGCGCCCTCAGCATGTCGAGTAATAGCGACTTGACGAAATACTGCCTGTTATAAAAATAATTGAGCAGATCAATTAGCGCATTATTCTGAGGTGAATCAGCGCTTGCCCCGGAAACGCCTGCCTCGTGCAATTCAAGAAAGTATTGCTCGATAGCGCGTTCATAGAGAACATCGGCGTTGTCTGTTGGTTTGAGCGCACCGCCAACCCGGCTCGCCAGTGGCTCACTCTGTACAATCGCATTGCAAAGGCTATCAAAGGTTTGAATTCTCAGACGTCCGGGACTGTGCGTAAGGCGCCAGCCACGCGTTTCGTTTTGCTCAAGTACAGCTTGCGCCAGTGACAAGGTCAGCGCTCTATGTGGCGACACAGCGTCTAGCAACAGTTCGCCCCGCACAACTGCCGCAGCTTCATCCAGCGCATTAAACAGGCGCTCTCGCATCTCTGCCGCAGCCTTTCTGGTAAAGGTAATCGCGACCACGCGTTCCGGCTCATCAACCGTTGCCAACAGCTTTAAAATGCGCTGGGTCAGCAACTCGGTTTTACCCGAGCCCGCCGGCGCACTCACGCAAAAGCTCCTGTCGATATCCAGCGCATCCTGACGCGCGCGCTCATCCGCCTGCAGTGCCAGTTCCAACTCAGTCATTGGCGGCATCTCCCGCTGCACTGGCAGCTGCGCTGACCGTTCCAGTACTACCGCTCCATTCAACCTGATGCTCATCGAGCCTTATGGTGTAGGGAAACCCCGAGCGTAATAGCGCTTGATAACTACTATTCTCGGCGGGGGCACGTGCGAGCATATGAGCATCGCCCTCTAACATTGCCGCAAAGCTTTGGTTGACCGCCGTTCTCCATAGGGCGAGCTGCTCACTCCAGTCGGAGGCGCTAGAGCTCGTCTTTTCCAGCACTTTGACCCCATGTTGGGCCAGCACTTCAAACGCCTCGTCACTGCAGCCATCCAGACCGACCGCGCCAACCGAAAGATTGGCAAAGGCAATCGAAGCCACACTCTCGCCCTCAATAAAAGCGGCATCGCCGAGTCTCTCGGCACAGGCAAGCTGCAACGACCTGAAATTCTCGTCTTCGCCGAGCGCTAGCGCGTAAAGCGGCAACTGCGGCTCGCTGACTTCCTCGTCGAACCAACCTTTAGTACTGGCCTGTCCGGTTTTGTAATCGATAAGCTGCAGACCGCCGCCTTCGGTCAGGTCGACTCGATCGATCCGCCCCAGCAATTCAAAATTGCCGTAGCGATATCTCACATCCAGTTCACTGGCAATTACCGAAAACGCATGCCGCTCCCGCTCAATGCGCAAAAAACCGGAAAGGATGCGTGCGAGCGCCGTCGCCTCAAGCGCCACATCACTCGGTTTGAGCGGCTTGAATCGCCTGCGATTTAGCTGCTCTAGCTGCGATATTAGAGTTTCGCGCAGCGAAGCGCCTACCGCTTCTTCCGATAGCGCTGCGAGCGACTGCTGATGCAAGTGCTTGCGCCAAAAATGCTCGAGAGTACTGTGAACCGCCATTCCGCGCTCAGCAGGTGTAAGCGTTTGACTGACGGGCAGTAAGCGCTCAAGTCCGAGTCGATGCTTCAGATAAGCTTGCAAAGGCAGCACGGCATAATCGCGAAGTATGCCAAGACCCTTGCGTATTTGCCTGACACCGTTTTCAGTATCGATTAACAGGCGCTCATCAGACTCGAGCGGAACACCACAGTGATCTTCCAACACCTCAATACTAAGAGAGCGTGCAGCAGCCCGCTCGCCCGCCGAAGCTAACGTTTTACTACTGTTTTGCCGAACACCCTTATCACAAGCAATCGCGCTAACGCCCGATAGGCCATCAAGATAAGCGCTAAGCCTCTGTGAGACTTCATCGATGGCTTCGGCATAGCTCGCGCAGAGCTCATTTGCACCATCGATCAACTGCCTGATGATTCCCTGCCAAAAGGCAAACTCTCGCTCTGAAGCGCCGGGCATCCCGTAATCCTGCTGCAAGCCGTAGGGGATTAGCGGGTTCAGCTGCGAGGGAATCGGCCACTCGCGATCGCCCATCTGGCATAACCACAGACCGTCAAAACACTGGCCACTGGCCTCCAGCACACCCAGCACCTCAGCGATTTCAGTGTTATCGGGTTTGATCGTTTGACGCTGATAATCGGTCTGTGCGAAAAAGCGCTCGCAAAGGCCGATAGCCGCCGCAAGGCTTATCTCGCCGAATAAGTCACCGTGCTCGGCCAGTTGCTGGCAACAAGTACGAAACATGCGAAATTGCTGGAACTCATCGCTATCGTGGCTTTCCTGCATCGGCCAACCTAGCGTCGATACCCAGGTCTCGATAAGCTCTAACCACTCTGGCATCGTTTTCCGTTCCTGCTCTCGCAGGCGTCTGACGGAATCGCCGAGAGCGGCAAGCGCGGTCAGAAAATTATCGTCGGTATGACTCGGCTGCGCCTTGTTTTGGTGCCAGTCCAGCGCTCGCAGCCAATCGCCAAGCTTTAGTTCATCCTGCTGAGTCGCAATCAAAGCAGCCTGTAGATCGACTTTCGCAGACAGCGCGCCTGGCAAAAAATAGGGTGACTGCACCAGCTCCAGCGTATCGAGCCGGTTAATCGGCGCATTGATGCTTTTAAGCAGCAACAGCCAATGCCTGACCAGCGTGGTGCGACTCAGTGGAATACCCGACGACAGGTTGAGAACATCGCCCTCCGTGCTGGCGAGCGTCTCGGCAAATGCAGCGTTGAAAATACGTTCTACCTGCGGGCGTTGCTGCGCCAACTGCGGAACCACAACCGCATAGCGACCGCTGGGGTTAGATTGGTGGCTGGCACAAAGCCAGTTGGCAGCGGCCGCTAACTCGGTGCCCAGATCCGGGAACTCTTCGACACGCATCGTGCGAGTACTATGTGCGGCAGATTCAGCTGAGTGAGCAACATTCGAAGTGAGCTCTGCCGTGGCGAGCTGAGCGCCGGCGAAGCTCTGCAACACCTGCTCTTGCAGAGGCGTCATCATCTGAAAGCCGACCGCGCACACACCCTGCTCGGGAATCAATGCCAACTGGCTTTGCGCCTCGCCTTCGCGCAAGCCAAGCAGCAGACTCTGTAACTGCGTACCGTTGAGCCTGGCCAAGCGATGCGTTCGCTCCTCAAATGCACGGAACCAGCCCAATACGCGACTACTCTCTTCGTGCAACTCGAACTGCGCTGCGTGTTGATCAAGCGGTAGTTGATAGTCCAGCGCAAGACGAAAAGCACGCCTTGCCTCGCGCGCCAGACTGGAAAAAGCGGTGAAAGGATTGTCGCTACCACTCTGTGCAAAATCCTCGCGGATGATGGATTCCCAGAGCCAGACCTCGGCCGTGGGATGAAGCGGCCGACACAGGTCCAATCGTGCTTCAAGTACCTGCTGGTCAGCAATATCCTGAATTAGGTCGTCGTAGGCAAGAACACGCGGCAGAACACAGGCGCCATTTTCCTGCGCCTCTCGCAAAAGATGTTTCG
>CAZDEW010000101.1:0-10215 GCA_964504585.1 uncultured Pseudomonadales bacterium
TGCAAAGCTTTTCAGGGCTTGGAGCCAGGTAGTCGGCGTTCCAGTCTTCCGGCTTGTCATCGCTTGCGAGGTAGCCATAAGCGACAGCTACGGTATCGCAGCCCGCAGCTTTACCTGCCTCAATGTCTCGCAAGTGATCTCCGACATAAAGGCACTGTTTTGTCTCGAGCGGCTCGCTGTGGCGAGCCAGATGCTCTACGCCCAGAATAATGCCGGCCGGGTCTGGCTTTGCGCGCGCGACGTGATCGGGGCAAATCAGCGCGCCACATCGGTTTTCAAGGGTCAAAGCCTTAATCAGCGGCTCCGTGTATGCAAAGGGTTTATTGGTAACGATGCCCCACGGGATGCCAGCGGACTCGAGTTCGGCGAGCAGCGGATCCAGCGATGGGAACAGCTGTGATTGTTGGCCAAGGACGAGGGCATACTCATCGAGCAGCAGCTGTCTGTTGGCTTCGAAGCTCTGGTCATCGCGGGATAGAGCAAGTGCTGTTTCCGTTACCGCAGCCGAGCCGTTGGAAACCACTGGGCGAATTTGTTCAGCCGGAAGAGGTGCTAAGCCTTTGTGTGCGCGCAGGGCGTTGGCCGCTATAACGAAATCAGGAGCTGTGTCGACGAGAGTGCCGTCAAGGTCAAACAGCACAGCCTTGTAGTCTTCCATGGCACCTACTCCGAGATGGGCTTGTATGCGTGGAGCATGTAGTTGACCGCGAGGTCGTGTGGTTCGAGTCTAAATCGTTTGCTAAAGGGGTTGTACGCCACACCGGTGCTATTCTCCAGATCGAGCGCGCTGTGTCGAAGCCAAAGCGCGAGCTCTGCCGGGGTGATAAATTTTTCGTAGTCATGGGTGCCGCGCGGAACCAGTCGCAAAACATATTCTGCGCCAAGCACCATGAGTGCATAGGCTTTGCTGGTGCGATTAATGGTCGCGAAAAACAGGTGGCCGCCAGGTTTGCAGAGTTCGGCAGCTGATTTCACGACGCTGGCTGGATCCGGTACGTGCTCCAGCATCTCCAGGCAGGTGACGATGTCGAAGCGTTTATCAGGGGCAACCTCGGCGGCGAGTTCCTCGGCGCTGGTTTTCTTGTAGTTAATGTCGAGATTTTCCTGCGCGGCATGTTGTGTGGCGATCGCGAGTGGGTTTTCTCCAAGGTCAATACCGGTAACATTGGCGCCGCGTCGTGCCATCTCCTCGCAAAGAATGCCCCCGCCACAGCCGATATCAATCAGTGATTTGCCGTGCAAGCCCTGACTGTGACATTCAATAAAGTCACTGCGCAGCGGGTTGAGTCGATGCAGTGCCGCGAAGTCACCCTCGAGATCCCACCAGCCTGCAGCGGCTTCCTCAAACTTATCGAGCTCTGATTGATCTGAATTAAGCACTTTCATTTTCAATTAAATTAAAAGGTTTGTCGGGTGCGACTGCCGAGTTGTGTGATTGCGCGTCGCCGCTACGTTTGCTCGCTACATTCGGTGCTCGCATGCTAAATTTATTTGCATGAGCGCAATTTTCTAATCGCCGTCCGCTTCGCTTATCGTGCGCTGCCAACGCTGCGCTTTTTCTACAAGTTCCTGTGCGTCCTGGTGAATCAGTTCGCCTTCACTGACCAGCTGTTTGCCGCTCACCCATACATTAGATACCGCCTTGCCTGCAGCGGTGTGTACGAGCTGCGAGACCGGGTTGTGCAGTGGCTGCATGCCAATATTGCGCGTGTTTACCGTAATCAGATCTGCCTGTTTGCCAATATCCAGCGAGCCCGTCAGGTTCTCGAGTCCGGCGGCAATTGCGCCACCCTTCGTCGCCTGATAAAGCGCGCGATAGCTGCTATTGGATGCGGCGTCCTCGTCGAGATGCTTGCCAACAAGCGCGCTGATGCGCAGCGTTTCAAAAAGATCCAGTGAGTTGTTGCTGGCGGCGCCATCGGTTCCAAAGCCCAGTGCGATATTGGCTCGCTGTAACGCTGACACGGGTGGAAATCCGCTGGCGAGCTTCAGGTTGGAGTGGGGGCAGTGGATCACACTGCAGCCCTGAGTTTTTAGTATTGCCAGGTCCTGCTCGCTCGTCTGCGTCATGTGTACGAGCTGTGTATTTGCGCCCAGAGCGCCGAGCTGCTGCAGTCGCTCGATAGGTCTGCAGCCGTGTTCTTTGATTGAGTCTTCGATCTCTCTGGCCGTTTCGTGCAGATGGGTTTGAATGGGCGCATCGAGCTCCTCGCTATACATCACCGCTTTTTCAAAGCTCGCATTGCTGACTGTGTAAGGCGCATGAGGGCCGAGCCCAATGCTTATCGCTGTGGATTGCTTATACGTATCCCTCAATGCCAGCCCTTTTTCCAGATACTCCTGGGGTCCGCCGCCCCAGGCTGATGGAAATTCGAGTATGGGGAAGAAAATATTGCAGCGAATGCCAGCCTCGGCGGCAGCTTTCGCCGTGCTCTCCGGGTAGAAATACATGTCGCTGGCGGTGGTCGTGCCGGTGAGCAGCATCTCGGCGATCGCGAGCTGCGCGCCATCATAGACAAACGTTTCGCTCACCAGCCTGGCCTCGGCAGGCCAGATGTGATCTTCCAGCCAGTTCTGTAGATTCAGATCGTCTGCGTAGCCCCTCAGGAGCGACATTGCCATGTGGCCATGACAATTGATCAGTCCGGGCAGCAGTATCTGGTCGTCAAAGAAGGTATGACTGCTTGCTGTTTGCTCGAGGCTGTGCTGCTCGATGATTGACGCGTAGTCGCCGACCTCGACAATCTTGCCGTCTCGCATCGCAACTGCGCCATTTTCGATGATTGTTGGTTGGAGATCCTGTTCTTCCGGGCTCTCGGTCATTGGAATGACCCAGCTAGCGCCGACTACTTCGATTGCGTCTTGTTTCACTCGATTGCTGATCTCGTTTGATTCGCTGCTAGTTCTATTTGCTGTCGCAAAGGCTGCGCCAAAAGCGTCGAATTTTGTCTGGCGCTATGTCGCTGAGGGGCGATTATACATGCAGTTTCAAAGCTGGCACTCGTGCCGTTTTTGTGGCTTCTGATGGGTGCCGAATAACAACGCCAATAACTACCAAAATCGCTTTCTGGATAGGGTCTTACGGCAATTTCAGGGGGCTGTTTATGTTACAATTCTGCCCCGTTATGGGTGTGCGTATACAGTGGTGCCAGCGCTCCTTCCGGATGCTGTTTGCGACGGGTGTGCAAAATGGTTTTCTCCCCTCAAGGGCGGGTTTGCGCAGTGCCTGAAAAGGATCACAAGTAATAATTCGAGAGACGTTCCATGGGCGAAATCGCCAAAGAAATTTTACCGGTTAATATCGAGGAGGAGCTAAAGCAGTCCTATCTCGATTACGCGATGAGCGTTATCGTGGGCAGGGCTTTGCCCGATGTGCGTGATGGTCTGAAGCCTGTTCATCGCCGCGTGTTACATGCGATGAACGAGCTTGGTAACGACTGGAACAAGGCCTACAAGAAATCAGCGCGTGTGGTTGGGGATGTTATCGGTAAATACCACCCCCACGGCGATTCTGCGGTGTATGACACGATTGTGCGCATGGCGCAGCCGTTTTCTCTGCGCTACATGCTGGTCGACGGTCAGGGCAACTTCGGCTCAATAGACGGCGACTCGCCAGCCGCAATGCGATACACCGAGATCCGCATGGCCAAGATAGCGCATGAGCTACTGGCCGACCTGGATAAAGATACCGTCGATTACGTACCCAACTACGATGGGACCGAGCAAATTCCCGAGGTGCTGCCAACGCGCGTGCCCAATCTGCTGGTCAACGGGTCATCGGGTATCGCGGTGGGAATGGCGACTAATATACCGCCGCACAACCTCAATGAGACGGTAAACGCAACGCTTGCTCTGATTGAGAATCCGGAGTTGAGCGTCGATGAATTGATGGAGCACATCCCGGGTCCTGATTTTCCGACCGGGGGCATCGTTAACGGACGGGCGGGTATCGTGCAGGCATACCGCACGGGGCGTGGTCGTATTTATGTACGGGCCAAAACCGAGATAGAAGTTGATGAAAAAACCGGTCGCGAGACGATCATCATCAACGAGATTCCGTTTCAGGTTAACAAGGCTCGTTTGATTGAAAAGATTGCCGAGTTACACAAAGACAAAAAGATCGAGGGGATTGCCTCCGATGGCTTGCGTGACGAGTCTGATAAAGATGGTCTGCGAGTAGTGATTGAACTCAAGCGCGGAGAGGTGGGTGAGGTCGTACTCAACAACCTGTTCGCACAGACGCAATTAGAGACAGTCTTCGGGATTAACACGGTAGCGCTGGTCGATGGTCAGCCAAAACTGCTGAATCTCAAGGAGATGATTCAGTGTTTTATTGTCCATCGGCGTGAGGTCGTTACTCGCCGCACCATCTACTTGCTGCGCAAGGCGCGAGAGCGCGCGCATATACTCGAGGGTCTCTCGATTGCGATCGCCAATATCGATCCGATCATTGCTCTGATCAAGGCATCGCCCAGCCCTGCAGAAGCGAAAGAAGCGCTAATAAGAGAGCCCTGGGCGCCAGGCGATGTGCTGGATATGCTCGACAGAGCAGGCGCCGATGCCTCACAACCGGAAGGTCTCGAACAGGGGCTGGGGCTTATCGATGGCCGATATCACCTGTCGGCCGCGCAGGCTCAGGCAATTCTTGATCTGCGGCTGCATCGACTGACCGGAATGGAGCACGAGAAGCTGCTGGCTGAATACCGCGAGCGCCTCGAACAGATTGCCGGCTATCTGGAAATCCTCAACGACAACGAGCGCCTAATGGGCGTTATCTGTGATGAATTAGTAGAGCTGCGAGATGCTTACGGTGATGAGCGACGCACTGAAATCATTGCCAGTAAACGTGACCTCACCGTTGAAGACCTGATTACAGAAGAGGATCGCGTGGTGACGATCTCTCACGGTGGTTACGCAAAGTCTCAGCCTCTTGATGATTACAGGGCGCAGCGACGCGGTGGGCAAGGTCGCTCGGCAACATCAGTTAAGGATGAGGACTTTGTCGAGCATCTGCTGATCGCGAATACCCACGACACCGTGCTGATGTTTTCCAATGTCGGCAAGGTTTACTGGCTCAAGGTTTATCAAATACCCGTTGCCGGCCGCAATGCCCGCGGCCGACCGGTCGTCAATCTGCTGCCGCTGGAAGAGGATGAGCGAATCACCTCGATTCTTCCGGTCAGTGAGTACAAGGAAGGGCACTATATCTTTATGGCTACCGCTAACGGTACGGTGAAGAAAACCGCACTTACCGATTTCGCGCGCCAGAGAAGCGTGGGTCTGCGTGCCTTGGAGCTCGAAGAAAACGACGTGTTGGTAGGCACAGCGATTACCGATGGCTCCTCTGATGTGATGTTGGTCAGTACAGAGGGCAAGGTTGTACGCTTTAAGGAAGGCGATGTCAGGGCAATGGGGCGTACTGCGCGCGGTGTGCGCGGCATCAAACTTGGCGAGAATCAACGCCTGATTTCTTTGATGATCCCGCAGCCCGAAGGGCGGGTTCTTACCGTTAGCGAAAATGGCTACGGGAAGCGAACCCATGTCGATGAGTTCCCGACCAAGGGGCGTGGCACTCAGGGCGTTATCGGAATGCAAACCAGCGACCGCAATGGATCACTGGTGGGTGCCATTCAGGTATACGATGGCAATGAGATGATGCTCATTAGTGATCAGGGCACTCTGGTGCGTTGTCGTACCGATGAGGTGTCTGAGCTGGGTAGAAATACGCAGGGTGTGCGCGTTATCAGGCTCAAGGATGGTGAGCAGCTCGTCGGATTGGCGCGAATTGAAGACTCTGATGAGGAAGATGATTCCGCAGAGCAGTCTAACGAATAGGGTGAGTGCCCCCGTATCGATTCCTGCAAAAAACCAGCTTGCGCTCCTGTCACTTGCGGTCGTAAGCAACGAGGCTGGAGGCTAGGGTGTAATCGTCAGCTTTTAACCTTGCACAGCGTTTGTTGCTGGTTTTTCTATAGTTCTTTAACACTTCAATTTAGGTAGTTATGTCTAGAAAATACAATTTTTGCGCGGGTCCTGCCGCGCTGCCGGAAGAAGTTTTAGCGCGCGCGCAAAGCGAGTTGTTAGACTGGAATGCCAGTGGTGCTTCCGTTATGGAGATGAGCCATCGCAGCAAGGAATTCGTCGGCATTGCTTCGACGGCAGAGGCGAATCTGCGCAAACTGCTGAACATAAGCGACGATTATGCGGTGTTATTCCTGCAAGGTGGAGCGACTCAGCAATTTTCCGCGATCCCACTGAATTTATTGGGAGAGAAAAAAGCGGCCAATTACCTCAACACCGGGCAGTGGTCGAAGAAGGCAATTAAAGAGGCTAAAAAGTACTGTGATGTCAATCTGGTTGCGAGCAGTGAAGCCGATAATTTCAGCAACATACCCGCCATAGAGAGCTGGAACATCAATGAAGAGGCAGCCTACTTTCACTACACGCCGAACGAAACCATTGGTGGGGTAGAGTTTTTTGCTGAGCCTCAGGTGGCGATGCCCTTGGTTGCTGACATGTCGTCGACGATACTATCGCGTCCGGTTGATGTGAGCCGCTATGGTCTGATTTATGCCGGTGCGCAGAAGAACATTGGTCCTTCTGGCCTGACTATCGTTATTGTCAAACGCGAACTGCTAGGCAAGGCTGCGGCCAATACGCCATCGATGCTGAATTACCAGATCCATGACGAGGCGGACTCGATGTCGAATACGCCACCAGCGTTCGCCTGGTACATGGCCGGTCTGGTGTTTGAGTGGTTGATCGATAACGGCGGCCTCGTCGAGATGGAGAAAGTCAACCGCCGCAAAGCGGGTAAGCTGTATGACTTTATTGATGGGCATGACTTTTACGCAAATCCCGTTGACCTCAACTGTCGATCGCTGATGAATGTGCCGTTTACGCTGGCCGACGACAGCCTCGATAAAAGCTTTCTTGAAAAGGCAGAAGAGGCGGGTCTGTTAAACCTCAAAGGGCATCGATCTGTGGGTGGCATGCGGGCTTCAATTTACAATGCGGTACCCGAGCAGGCTGTCGATGCGCTGATAGATTTCATGCAAGACTTTGCTAGCAAGGCCTAGATGCCGGGCGATAATCGCCAGCGAGACGCAAACTCGGCCATCAGCGAATAGATTAGAGGTTTCTTAGCTATGTCATCTGAAAATACTGGTGGTGATCAGCTGGTTGGCCTTCGCGAGGCGATCGACACAATTGATCAGGAAATCCATGCGCTACTCAATAAGCGCGCCTCGATAGCCCAGCAGGTCGCCGATGTAAAGCTTGCGCAGGCCAGGCAGGAAGGCAGCGAGGACCCAATTTTTTATCGTCCCGAGCGTGAGGCACAGGTATTACGCAAGGTCATGCAGCGCAATGACGGGCCGCTCGCCGCCAAAGAGGTAGCCCACATCTTTCGCGAGATTATGTCGGCCTGTCTGGCGCTGGAAAAGCCCCTCGAGGTCGCCTATTTAGGCCCCCAGGGAACGTTTTCGGAAGCGGCTGCGATCAAGCACTTCGGCCATTCCGCATTGACGCGGCCTCAGGCCAACATTACCGAGATTTTCAACGCGGTTGAGCGCAACCTTTGCCAGTACGGCATTTTGCCCGTAGAGAATTCTACCGAGGGTATGGTGACCCATACGCTCGATAATTTTGTCGATTCGCCGCTAAAGATCTGTGGTGAGCTCGAGCTGCCTATCGAGTTGCATGTGCTTGCCCAGGATGGCGTTAACAGAGATGCCATTCGCAAAATATGTGCGCATCAGCAGGCGCTGGCGCAGTCGCGAAACTGGTTGACCCAGCACTTCCCCAATGTCGAGCTCGAGGCGGTGAGTTCAAACGGACTGGCGGCGGAACTGGCAAGTCAGGATCAGCAGGTCGCTTGCGTGGCGGGTGATTTTGCTGCGGAGCGCTACGGACTTATGCATGTCGCAACCAGAATTCAGGATTACGCGAACAATCGCACTCGTTTTCTGGTCGTAGCCAGAGAGGAAGTGCCGGCTAGCGGCAATGACAAGACGGCGATGGTTGTTTCTGTTCGCAACGAGCCCGGTGCGCTCTATCGCTTGCTAAAACCGTTAGAGGAGGCGGGGGTCAGTTTAACCGGTATCGAAACCCGACCTTCCAAAACTGAAAACTGGGCCTACATATTTTTTATTGAGTTCGAGGGGCACCACGAAGCCGAGCACATTACGCATGCGATCTCGGCAATGCGCTCAATGGCGTTTTTCGTGAAGGTGCTCGGCTCATATCCCGCTGCGGTAATTTAAAACCTGTTGAGGCACGATCCATTTTGGATGCTCGAGAGAAACTAATCGAACTTGCGCGACCTGAGGTCGCTTCAATGTCGCCCTACGTCGGTGGCCGACCGATTGAAGAGGTCCAGCGCGAGCTCGGTATCCAGTCGTTGATCAAATTGGCCAGCAACGAGAATCCGCGTGGGCCCTCGCAGCGTGTTTTCAAGGCAATGCAGGCTGCGTGTCGCGATGTGAATCGTTACCCTGACGGCAACGGTTACTATCTCAAACAGATGCTGGCCGAGAAACACGAGGTGCCTGCCGAGTTCATTACGCTGGGTAACGGTTCCAACGACATTCTTGAGTTGATTGCCCAGGCTTATTTGCGACCCGGTGATACTGCCGTGTACTCGGCATATAGCTTCATCGTTTATGCGATGGTCGTTAAGAAAAGCGGCGCTAAAGCAGTAGTTGTGGATGCGAGCGATTTTGCACATGATCTTGATCGCATGGCGGCTGCCTGCGATGACAGCACTCGGGTGCTGTTTCTGGCCAATCCAAACAACCCCACGGGAACATGTTTTTCGCATCGAGAGCTGGTGGGCTTGCTCGATTCGGTATCGTCGGAAACGCTGGTCGTACTCGACGAGGCCTACGTCGAGTACGCACCAGAGCTCTACCAGCGTGTGGCCGGCGACGGTGATATTTATCCGGATAGTTCAGCGTTGTTGCAGGCCTATCCCAACCTTCTCGTAACGCGCAGTTTCTCCAAGGCGTATGGTCTGGGCGGTTTGCGTATCGGTTACAGTCTGAGTCATCCAGCAGTCGCAGATGTGCTCAATCGGGCGCGCCAGCCCTTTAATGTGAGCAATGTCGCGCTGGCGGGCGCAAAAGCGGCAGTCGAAGACGACGAGTACATTCGGGATTCAGTGCGGATTAACAATGAAGAACTGGAGCGCATGCATATTGAGCTCTCGGCTATCGGTGTTCGGTGTATCGATTCCTGTGCCAACTTTCTTACCATGGACTGTGCGTCAGTTGGAAAAGATGCCGCTTTGCTGGAGCAGCAGTTGCTTGAGCGCGGTGTGATTCTCAGGGGGCTCGCCGTTTACGCGATGCCGCAGCACCTCAGGGTCAGCATCGGCCTTCCCGAAGAAAACGAGCGTTTCCTCGATGTTCTGAAATCTCTAAACCATGACTGAGAAAAGCAAAGAAGTATCAGGAAAGACGAGCGCGGTGATTGGGCGTCTGGCGATTTTGGGCGTAGGTCTTATGGGTGGCTCACTGGCGAGCGCGCTGCGTGAGAAGGGGCTCGTCGAACATGTCATAGGCTGGGGTCGCAATCCCGATAATCTGGAGACCGCTCAGCGCCGCGGTGTTATAGATAGCTGGTCTCTGGATTTATCTGAAGCAGTCGACTCGGCTGATATTGTTGTTGTTGCGACACCAACGCAGTTCGCAGAAACGTTAATGGTCGATGTGCTGCGGCAGGTTGGTCCTGAAACATTAGTTACGGACGTAGCCAGCGTTAAGGCGAATCTGCTTGCTGCACTGCATGCGGCTTTCGGCGAAGTTCCGCAGAATGTAGTCCTGGGTCACCCCATAGCAGGTTCAGAGAAAAGCGGTATCGATGCGGTTGATAAAACGCTCTACCAAAGACACAAGGTTATCCTGATCCGTGGCGGGCGTGAGCAGGCTACGCAGCGCGTCGCTGCCATGTGGAACAGTGTTGGCGCGGAGGTTTCCCTGATGTCGGCTGAGCAGCACGATGCCGTGCTCGCTCTAACGTCGCATATGCCACACCTGCTGTCTTATGCGCTGGTCAGCCAGATAGCACAAAGTGATCTGGAAGAGGATGTGTTCGCCTACGCAGCGGGAGGCTTGCGGGACTTTAGTCGTGTCGCCGGTTCCGATAGCGTGATGTGGGCGGAGATATTGTTGGCAAATAAAGATCGCGTAATAGAGGCAATGCAGCAGTACGACC
>CAZDEW010000102.1:0-10060 GCA_964504585.1 uncultured Pseudomonadales bacterium
TCCAGCAATGAAGCGACTGTAAGACAAACCTTGCGAACGTGCCGCAGCGTTGATGCGGGCAATCCACAGCGCGCGGAACTGACGCTTGCGCTGACGACGGTCGCGGTAGGCGTATTGTGCCGCTTTGGTAACAGCCTGCTTGGCTACGCGGAATACGCGTGAACGCGCGCCGTAATAGCCTTTAGCCTGCTTCAGGATCTTCTTGTGTCGGCGTCTTGCAACGACACCACGTTTAACTCTTGCCATGATCTAAATCTCTAAGGTACTGCTTACTTTTAAGCTTAAGAAACCCGTTTTACCGGGCTTTCTTTCAAACTCTTTAACAACTAAAGCTCGTCGCTACTCTTTCAGAAATGCGAGAAACGAAAACTTTAGTTTGCGCGCATCATCTTATCGATGAGCGGCTTGTCGGAAGCATGGATTAAAGAAGTGCCGCGCAGCTGACGCTTACGCTTGGTGGTCATCTTCGTCAAAATGTGGCTCTTGTACGCGCTCTTGCGCTTGTAACCTGAACCGGTTTTTTTGAAGCGCTTGGCCGCTCCGCTGTGTACTTTTGCCTTTGGCATAACTCTTTACTCGGTACTGTATCTACTTACTTACTGATTCTTTTTAGGCGCAATCACCATCGACATCTGGCGACCTTCCATTTTTGGAAACTGCTCGACATTGCCTAACTCTGCCAAATCAGCTTCAACCCGCTTGAGTAACTCCATACCCAGTTCCTGATGGGCCATTTCTCGGCCGCGGAACCGAAGAGTAACTTTAGCCTTGTCACCCGCCTCCAGAAAACGCGTCAGGTTTCTCAGCTTGACCTGATAATCGCCTTCTTCGGTGCCAGGTCGAAACTTGATTTCCTTGACCTGTATCTGTTTCTGCTTCTTCTTGGATGCGGCTTTTTTCTTTTTGAGATCAAAAAGATGCTTGCCGTAGTCCATAACCTTGCAGACAACCGGTTCGCTGTCACCCGCGATCTGGACCAAATCCAGACTCTGCGAGCGCGCCTTTTCCAACGCTTCGTCTATTCCTACAATGCCGACCTGCGAGCCATCCGCGTCAATCAGACGCACCTGGCGAGCTTCAATTGCCTCGTTTATCAGAGCCCGTTTTTTGTCTTTCACTGCCATCTACGCTAACCCTGCCTCAGACTTCGAATTTACTGGGGCGAACACCAGCTCGATGCTCATAAAACTCTGAAAAATAATGGCTTCTCCGCTGCGGATTTCAGTTCTGCTTCTGCCGGATTTCAGCGCTTTGCCTACTCTTCCGCCGCGGACGTCCGCGATCGCTGAAGCTGTTTCTCTTCCATCAAATCGACAATAGACTGCAACGGCAAGCTCCCCATGTCGTCACCTTCACGGGTTCTCACTGAAACAGTCTCGTTTTCGAGCTCCTTGTCGCCCACAACGAGCAAATAAGGAACACGGTCTAAAGTGTGGGCGCGGATTTTAAAGCCGATTTTTTCATTTCTCAAGTCTGTTTCGGCCCTAAATCCGGCAGCTTTGAGGGAATCAGACACTTTTTTCGCATATTCGCCCTGCTTGTCGGTGATATTCATGACCACAGCCTGTACTGGAGCCAGCCAGAACGGGAAACGGCCCTCATATTCCTCGATCAAAATACCGATAAAGCGCTCAAATGAGCCCAAAATGGCCCTGTGCAGCATCACCGGCACCTGCCGGCTGCCGTCCTCGGCCACAAATTGGGCATCCAGGCGCCCCGGCATCGAGAAATCGACCTGAATTGTGCCGCATTGCCACACTCGGCCAAGACAGTCCTTCAGCGAAAATTCAATTTTCGGGCCGTAAAATGCACCTTCTCCGGGCAGTAGCTCCCAATCAAGCCCCTGCTTGTTAAGCGCCAGTTCTAGCGCCGCCTCGGCTTTGTCCCAGATTTCATCGCTGCCGACTCGTTGCTCGGGTCGGGTCGAGAGCTTGATCAGCACCTCATCAAAGCCAAAATCCTTATACACCTCAAACAGCAGCGCATTAAATTGTGCAACCTCTTCCTGAATAGCGTCTTCGGCGCAGAAGATATGTGCATCGTCCTGCGTGAACCCGCGAACTCGCATAATTCCCTGCAAGGTGCCCGACGCTTCATTGCGGTGACAGGATCCAAATTCAGCAAGACGCAGCGGCAGGTCGCGGTAACTCTTCAACCCCTGATTGAATACCTGAATATGACAGGGACAGTTCATCGGTTTCACGGCGTAGTCGCGCGACTCCGATTCGATGGTAAACATATTGTCGGCAAACTTGTCCCAGTGCCCGGATCGCTCCCACAGACTGCGGTCGACAACCTGTGGCGTTTTGATTTCCTGGTAGCCATTATCGAGCTGCACCTGACGGATGTACTGCTCGATAACCTGATAAATCGTCCAGCCCTTGGGGTGCCAGAAGACCATACCGGGCGCTTCTTCCTGTAAGTGAAACAGATCAAGCTGCTTGCCGATTTTGCGATGATCGCGTTTCTCGGCCTCTTCTAAAAAGGCCAAATGCTTCTTCAGCGCTTTTTTATCGCCCCAGGCTGTGCCATAAATTCGCTGCAGCTGTTTATTGGCCTGATCGCCACGCCAGTAAGCCCCAGACACGCGCATTAGCTTAAAGTGCTGGCAATGACGCATATTCGGCACATGAGGACCGCGGCACATATCAACGTATTCTTCGTGATGATAAAGGCCCGGCCTATCGTCCGGGTCGATATCCTGATCCAGAATCTCGACCTTATAATTCTCGCCTCGCGCACTAAACACATCGCGCGCTTCCTGCCAGCTGACTTTCTTTTTAACGACGTCGTATTCTGTTTTGGCCAACTCCTTCATGCGCGCTTCGAGCTTTTCGATATCGGCATCAGTCAGCTTGTGCTCTAGATCAATATCGTAATAAAAGCCGTTTTCGATGGTCGGGCCAATCGCCATTTTGGCATCGGGCCAGAGCTGCTTGACCGCATGCCCAATCAGGTGTGCGCAGCTGTGACGGATAATCTCGAGGCCGTCTTCGTCGCGCGCGGTATACAGGCTCACCGACGCATCGGCTTCAATCAGATCGCTGGCATCGCGCCTTTCACCATCGACCAGGCCGCCCAGCGTGGCCTTGGCCAATCCCGGGCCAATCGACTCAGCCACCTGCATGACCGATACGGGACCATCGAAACTTTTTTGACTGTTATCAGGGAGGGTAATGACAATAGAGGACATAGCTAAACACACCAGTGGTGACCCATACGAGAGGCCACATAGTCAGAGGCAGTCGTTTGTGGCTGCCAGATAAAATTTAAGTGATTGAAAGTACTGCGGTTAAGGGCTCAGTCTAGCACTGCCTATGACAATGCGAGGGGGCAATCTTGGGTCATTTTTTATAAGTCAATTGACCAGCCGGCTCCCTTTGCCATCGCCGCCACTTATACAGGCTCCGCTTTTTAGGGCTCTACCGGTAATAAAGGGCACTACCGTTAATGAAGTGCGCTCCCGCTTATAAAAGGCACTACCGCTAATAAAAGGCGATAGCGACTGCCAGGACCCCCAGTTCGGCACTTACAGACTCGCGGCCACGCCAGAAAGCTGCACCAGGGTTTTACTCCGCTTCGCCCTCGGCCGGCACAGCGGCGTCGATAACACTTTGCAGTTCGCCGTTCTCATACATTTCCGTCACGATATCGCAACCGCCTACCAGCTCGCCTGCAACCCAGAGCTGGGGGAAGGTCGGCCAGTTGGCATAGGCCGGCAAATTCGCACGGATATCGGGGTTGGAGAGCACATCAACGTAGGCAAACCGCTTGCCACAAGCCATAAGCGCCTCAACCGTTCTCGCGGAAAACCCGCACTGCGGCTGGTTAGGCGATCCTTTCATATAGAGTATGACCGGGTTATCTTCGATCTGGCTTTTAATGGTGTCCATGATTTCCATGGTTCTGCGTCTCCAAAAACTTCGTTGAACGTGCTGTCAGGGCGCATTTTAAGCAGTCACCCGCAGATTAACCAGTGCTGGGAAGCCCCAAAGAGTGGCTATAGTGGGCACTCGCGCCATGCGCCGCCATTCTTATACGCTGGAAACCCCAGCATGGCGCTTGCGCGGGGTTTTAAACTACGCTAGTCTCGTGGAATCGGGGCAGCTTTTGCTGCCCCTTTTTCGTTTTTAAGATTTGTAAGATCTGTAAGCTTTGTCTTCGCATTCGGCTTTATCTACGCATCCAACTTTATCTACGCATTCAACTTTATCTGCGCATTCAACTTTATCTACGCATTCAGCTATGCCATCACACTCAGAACAATCGACCACCGCGATCGATTATAGCGCCAGGGCCGCCAATTCATCCGCGCTAATGGGCAACTATGCCCGTCAGCCCGTGAGCTTTGTGCGCGGCAACAGCTGCTGGCTGCACGATGCTGACGGACGCGCCTACCTCGACGGGCTCTGCGGCATCAGCGTGACAAACCTCGGGCACAGCCACCCTGCCGTGACTCAGGCTATTAGCGAACAGGCGGCAGCACTCCTGCATACCTCGAATATTTTCCACATCGAGAATCAGTCCCTGCTGGCCGCAAAACTCTGTGCACTCAGCGGCCTCGACAAGGCGTTTTTTGCCAACTCAGGCGCAGAGGCTAATGAGGCCGCGGTCAAGTTGGCTCGCCTGTATGCACAAAGTCAGGGGGTCGCGGAACCACTGATTATTACGTTCTACGGTAGCTTTCACGGACGCACCCTGGGCATGATCGCAGCAACCGCTGGCGACAAAATCAAAGAGGGCTTTGAACCCACACTACCCGGATTCCTGCACCTCCCACTGAATGACAAAGAAGCACTACAGGCAGCTTTCGCCAAGCATGACAATATCGCCGGCATATTGGTTGAGCCGGTACAGGGTGAAGGCGGCATCAATCTTACCTCGATAGAATTTCTCGACCTGGCGCAGACACTGTGTCAAAACCACTACAACAGCCATCGGCCGCTGCTTATTCTGGATGAAGTTCAGAGCGGTAACGGACGCTGCGGCAACTATTTTGCGATCGAAACCTTGCAAAAAATGGGCTGTAGCGCCAAAGCCGACATTCTCACCACAGCAAAGGCGTTAGGTAACGGCGTACCCATTGGCGCCTGCATGGCGAGCGAGGAAGTTGCCGAAGTCTTCGTTCCAGGCAAGCATGGCTCCACCTTTGGCGGCAACCCATTCGCAACCCGTGTTGCGCTTGAGGTCGTCCAGCAAATCGAGAGCAAAAAATTAGCCGATAAGGCAAGCGCCACGGGCGAAGCTTTGCGCAAAGCGTTTAAGACCCGGCTAGGCGACCTGCCCTGGGTATCCGATATCCGCGGCCTCGGCCTTATGATTGGCATTGAACTGAACAAACCCTGCGGCGAGCTTGTGTCCAGGGGGCTGAAAAAAGGCGTTGTTGTGAATGTCACAGCGGGCAATGTGCTCAGGCTGTTGCCACCGCTGGTAATGTCACAGGAAGAAACGGATTTGCTTATCGAGAAAATCGTTGAGCTCGTGATCGAGTTCGGCTAAGACCACTAGCAAAGCGCTTTTTATTCTCTTTTTTATTAACTTTTTAGACGATCAAGCGATGATTCCGGGCGCTATCACAAGCGGATTTAGGATAAACCTTTTCGATCAACTGGATCAAAACCATAACGAATGAGACACGTTAATGGCTACTAGACATTTTCTTTCGCTCCTGGACTGCACGCCAGCTGAGCTTGCACAACTGCTACAGCGAGCCATCGAGCTCAAAGCTGCGCCAGTGAACAATGACTTTGCCGGTAAAGTACTGGCAATGATTTTTGAGAAAGCTTCAACGCGCACCCGCATCTCTTTTGAAGCCGGCATGGCGCAGATGGGCGGGCACGCAATCTTCCTGTCGCCGCGAGACACGCAGCTCGGTCGCGGCGAGCCCATTGAAGACAGCGCCATCGTTATCTCTTCAATGTGCGACCTGCTCATGGTACGTACCTTTGAACACAGCAAAATTGAAACGCTGGCAGCCAATTCAAGCGTACCGGTTATCAATGCCCTGACCGACGATTTCCACCCCTGCCAGCTATTGGCCGATATGCAGACCTATCTCGAGGTTCGGGGGCCCATTGCGGGTAAAACCGTGAGCTGGATTGGCGATGGCAACAATATGTGCAACAGCTATATTAATGCGGCAAGACAGTTCGACTTTGAACTCAAGATCGCCTGCCCTCAGGGCTATGAACCCATGCAAAGCCTGCTCGATGCAAACAGCGACCGGGTTAGCGTGCTGCGAGACCCGGCCGAAGCCGCCAGAAACAGCGACCTTCTGGTGACCGACGTCTTCGCATCGATGGGCCAGGAAAGCGAACAGGCCAAACGACTGACAGACTTCAGTGGCTTTCAGATCAACCATGAACTGCTCTCGGTTGCTAACAGCGATGCGCTGGTCATGCACTGCCTGCCTGCCCATCGCGGCGAAGAGATTAGCGCAGAAGTCATGGCCGAGCCCGACTCGGTGATCTGGCAAGAGGCAGAGAACCGCCTGCATGCGCAGAAAGCGCTGATGGAGTTCCTGCTCGCACAGTCTTAGCAATCCAGAGTCGGCACACAAGCGCTGCGAAGGCGGCTCATGGTCCACCCGGAGCGCGTTTCTGGGCGCCGAATTTCGTAAAAAACGGCTGCCTGGAAAAATATTTTTTTTATGAAAAAAAATTAAGATTAGCCACAGCGCGTCCAGATTCACATTTCTGTAACAAGAGCCTAGAAGCTATCGATCGCTTCGCGCTAGTGGTCACCAACCTCCTGAAAAATCAAGCACTTCAGCCCCAATTTAGGGCAAGTAGTAAGGCTTGATTATTCACGAAAAGCGCATTATCTTGTGCACATCAACTGCCGATACCCCTACATATGGTGTTGGCAGGACTTCTAAGCGTTCAATTCTTGACCTCTGAATTATTACAACACACACCGTTCGTTTAACGCTCAAGCGACGAACGCGGTGATAGCGTTGGACGCTCTAAATTGTGCTTTTTTTGATCTAACGGCTTTTTGACCTAACTCTTTATCGACCCAACTATAAGGTATAAATCCATGCAAACAGAGGGAATCCCCGGGACTGGTAGTGCAGCCAGCGAGCAGGCTGCGACAAGCAACTCTTCTTTCACCACAGACAGCAACAACACTATGACGGGCGATGCGGCCATCGCACCCGGTCAGATTCGCGTTATCAAACGCAACGGCAAGGTCGTCGCCTATGACGATAGCAAGATCACAGTAGCCATCACTAAGGCGTTTCTCGCCGTTGAAGGCGGCAATGCAGCGGCCTCCAGCCGCGTGCACGAAACCGTCGCTGGCATGACCGACCAGATTGGCGCGATTTTCGAGCGTCGCATGCCCTCAGGCGGCACCATTCACATCGAAGACATTCAGGATCAGGTCGAGCTGGCGCTGATGCGCAGCGGCGAACAAAAAGTTGCACGCGCCTATGTCCTGTATCGCGATGAGCGCGCACAGGTTCGCGCTAAACAGCAGGCTGAAGCCGAACAGCAAGCGTCTATTTCAGTCACCTATGACGATGGCAGCCGTCGCCCACTGGACTGGCAGCGCATACAAACCGTCGTCAACGAAGCCGTTGCCGACCTCGACGATGTCGACGCCAATGCCATTCTCGATGAAGCCTTCAAAAACCTGTACGACGGCGTGTCTATCAAAGAGCTAAACACCTCGCTGGTGATGACTGCGCGCACCCTGGTCGAGCAGGATCCAAACTACAGTTTCGTGACCGCTCGCCTCTTGCTCGACACTATTCGTAGCGAGACCCTGCAGCGACTCGATCTGGCGGAGTCGGCCACGCAAAGCGATATGCAGGCGATTTATCCCGGCGCTCTCAAAAAGTTTATTGAACTCGGTATTGAAGAAGAGCTGCTCTCGCCCGAGCTGGCCGCATTCGACCTCGACGTTCTGGGCAAGGCTCTGATCGCCGAGCGCGACCTGCAGTTTACTTACCTGGGCTTGCAAACGCTGTACGACCGCTACTTTATTCATAAAGACGAGATCCGCCTCGAGCTTCCCCAGGTGTTCTTTATGCGCGTTGCGATGGGTCTTGCCGCGCGCGAAGATGACAAAAACGAGCGTGCTATTGAGTTCTATAAGCTGTTGTCCTCGTTCGACTACATGAGCTCAACGCCAACCCTGTTTAACGCGGGCACACTGCGACCCCAGCTTTCTTCATGCTACCTGACCACAGTACCTGACCATCTGGACGGCATCTACAGCGCCATCCACGACAATGCCATGCTGTCCAAGTGGGCAGGCGGCCTGGGTAACGACTGGACACCAGTGCGCGCACTGGGCGCCTACATCAAAGGCACTAACGGCAAATCGCAGGGCGTCGTCCCCTTCCTCAAAGTGGTGAACGATACTGCGGTAGCCGTTAATCAGGGCGGCAAACGTAAAGGCGCTGTCTGCGCATACCTTGAAACCTGGCACCTCGACCTTGAAGAGTTTCTCGAACTGCGCAAGAACACGGGTGATGACCGCCGTCGTACGCACGACATGAACACCGCCAACTGGGTGCCCGATCTGTTTATGAAGCGTGTCTTTGAAGATGCAGAGTGGACGCTGTTCACTCCCAATGAAACGCCAGATCTACACGACCTCTACGGCAAAGCATTCACCGCGCGCTATGAAGAGTACGAGCGCATGGCAGAAGCCGGTGAAATCAGCGTCTACAAAAAAGTTCGTGCACAGGATCTGTGGCGCAAAATGCTTGGCATGCTGTTTGAAACAGGCCATCCCTGGGTAACGTTCAAAGACCCTTGCAACATCCGCTCTCCACAGCAACACGTGGGCGTGGTTCACTCCTCTAACCTGTGTACCGAGATCACCCTGAACACATCGGACGAAGAAATCGCCGTTTGTAATTTGGGTTCGATCAACTTGCCACAGCACGTGAACGAAAACGGCCTCGATGTTGCCAAGCTAGAGCGCACCATTAAGACTGCAGTCCGCATGCTCGACAACGTTATCGACATCAACTATTACTCGGTGCCACAGGCGCGCACCTCGAACCTGCGTCATCGCCCGGTGGGTCTGGGTGTTATGGGCTTTCAGGACGCGCTGTACAAGCAGCACATAGCCTATGGCTCGCAGGAAGCGGTGGAGTTTGCTGACCGCTCTATGGAAGCGATTAGCTACTTCGCGATCGAGTCGTCGTCTAATCTCGCCGTCGAGCGTGGCGCCTACTCCAGCTTTGACGGTTCGCTTTGGAGTCAGGGTCGCCTGCCCATCGACTCACTTAAAACATTAGTTGAAGAGCGCGGCGCGGAGTACATCGAAGTCGACTTTAGCAGCACACTGGATTGGGAAGGCCTGCGCAGCAAGGTCGTCCAGCAGGGTATGCGCAACTCTAACGTCATGGCGATTGCGCCAACTGCAACGATTGCCAATATCACTGGCATCTCGCAGTCGATCGAGCCGACTTACCAGAACCTTTACGTTAAGTCGAACCTCTCTGGCGAGTTCACAGTGATCAACCCCTATCTGGTGCGCGATCTCAAGGCCCGCGATCTGTGGGACGCTGTGATGGTTAACGATCTCAAACACTTTGACGGCAGCGTACAAAAGATCGATCGTATTCCTGCTGACCTGAAGAGCTTGTACGCGACCTCTTTCGAGATTGAGCCACGCTGGATTGTCGATGCAGCCAGCCGTCGCCAGAAGTGGATCGATCAGGCGCAGTCGCTGAACCTCTATATCAACAATGCCAGCGGCAAGAAACTCGACGTGACTTACCGCATGGCCTGGTACCGTGGCCTTAAAACCACTTACTACCTCCGCTCACTAGCGGCGACTGGCACCGAGAAGTCTACGGTGACCAATAGCTCACTGAATGCTGTGAGCGCGGGTAGCGAAGGTGCCGCGGCACTGGGAGCAAGCTCTGAGCCAGCAGCGCCAGCGCCGATTCCCAAAGCCTGCTCGCTGGACGATCCCGACTGCGAAGCGTGCCAATAAGGCACGCGGCGCAAGCCGGTCTCGACGGCTCGGCAAGCCAAAACGCACCGACATAAGAGCATAACCCTGAAACGCTATTTGAAATTACTGGAGCAATTAC
>CAZDEW010000103.1:0-9976 GCA_964504585.1 uncultured Pseudomonadales bacterium
GTAACGATCGAATAACTGACAAAGCTCCTCGCGTGTACTCAGCAACTCTTCCGTCATGCGATCGAAGGCTGGTGCAAGCGCACGGTCAGTTAAGTGCTGAAGGCTCGGTGCAGAATCATCTGCCGTGTGCCCAATGCCGCCGTCGAACTCAGCGTAGTAGGCAGCGGCCCTCTCAATCCTCGACAGATTTTCCACACCGCAGTTTTTGAGAATATCCGTCGCCTTGCTGGACCAGGGCGACAGAGTGCCACGACGCGGCGTTACAAAACGCCATTCTCCGACCGTACTCAAAGCACCCGGCGAAGTCGTGAAAAGTTTTTTCGCATCGGCAAAACTATCGCTCCAGGAGCCAGACTCAATCACACTGACATCGGCCGGACTGCCGTCTGCAGTAAAAGAATCGTTACCGAGCATGCGACAAATTTTAGTGAGAGAACCCTCCTCAGGCGGCGAGTTAAACTCAACGCAGTAAAGAAACACCGCATCAATCGTAGACAGTTGAGCGCCCGTACCAGAATGCCCGGCAAGGTCTGTTGCGAGGCTCTCTTGCGCTGCAGCCATCAGGCCACGCTGCCTGAACGCCGATATCGCCCTGCCCCCAAGAAAAAAGTGGAGGGTTCTATTGTCTGCTACGGAGGAAGGTACAACGGTTTCGGATTCAGCAATATCCACGTACTGGCTGTCTCTTGTCTTTGGGTAGTAGAGGCCCTCTGGCTTTGCGCAAAAGAGGCCGATCGAATGTCAGCAGTCGCAGCACTGTGCACCCGCTAGCAGTGCCGTTCGAGCCACGGACTGGAAGCGGTGTATTTTATGTCTCGCAAGACACACACTGGTAGCGAAAACCTTGCGACTTTCAACCTATTAGCTGAAGCAGGCGCCGATGAAAGGCAGCCTGAGTGACTCTGCAGCAAGCAGGTGAGTTTGGGCGAAGTCCGACGCCACACCTTTGATCTGCGGAGACGAACAGGGCTTTTTTCAGGTTCAATGGAAAAATAACAAACATCAGATAATTCCAAAATCAGGGGTTAAACATAGATATAACAGTTAGATAGGGAGCTTTATTAAAACCGAATTTAGATATCGCGAAAGTAAGCCTGTGAAGTCTTTAACTGGTTATGCCGCAACTCCAAGCTAAACTGGCGGCCTTAGTGTGATGCAGTTCACATTGGCCAGTCTCCCTGATTACGCACCCCTCGCCTGGTGCAATGCGCAGCCGGGGTGGCACTGCCAAATCGTTTACGCGTTAACTAGTGACCTGATTGCAAACTGCGATTCAGGTCTGGAACTCTCGAGGTCATTTTGACTAAAAAGGTGTTGCTACAGCACTGGCCATTGAGCGCTATCGCCTCCTCGGCCAGGTTTGCAGGAAAGCGCTTATCGGAGGATGGACAATCCCGGCCGATGGTGTTCGCCTGCACGCTGTTCGTTGTGCCGCTGCTCCTTTTGGGAATAGCCCTGATCTTACCTCTGGTTGCCCAGCCTACAAACTACCAGGCAATCTCTGCTGTTGAATCAAGCCTGACGAAACCTGAAGAACGCCCGATTAGAGCCGCGATCAGAGTTTCGCCTGCAACACTGTCTCCCAAGTTGAGGGGCGACGCAGGGTTCGAACAGCAACTCCTGCTGGATTTTGCTCATCGCGTCAACAGGCGTCTGGAGCTAGTCGAATATACCTCTGTTGAAGCGATGTTTGAGGCCCTGGACCGTGGCGACGTCGATATGGTCTCCTCGGGGTATGAGGCGAGCCCCGCTTTCACCGCGGCATTCAAGAAGGGACCCAGCTACCGCAACGATCAACTGATCGCCGTTTACCGCGTGGGACATCACCGGCCCCGATCTGTCAATGATTTAGTGGGCAAGCGTGTTGCAGTTGTTAGCGACAGCCTGCAGAGCAGTGAACTGCACAGACTGCAGGCCGAGCTGCCTGCCTTGAACTGGTCCGAGCTTGAAAACATTGACTACATCGACTTGCTGAGCAGAATTGAAGACGGCGATCTAGACGTCGCAATCGTTAGCAAAACCGATTTTCAACTGTATCGAGGTGCTTTTCCCAGATTGGGCGAGGGCTTCCCGCTGCTCGACGCGGTTCAGCACCGATGGATATTTGGCAACGGTAAACACCAACATGCATTGCTAGCCCAGTCCCGCGCATACTTCGTGTTAGCCGACACGCAAAAGCAGATTGATGTGTTGTCTGAGCGCTTTTTCTCGCCTTCATCCAAGATCAATCAAGTCGCTGCGAATGAGTTCGCTCGCAACATTCGGGTGCGGCTACCCAAGTACCGCAACGTGATCAAAGAGGTGGCAAATACCCACAATCTGGATTGGCGCTTTCTAGCGGCAATAAGCTATCAGGAATCTAACTGGTTGCCCAAGGCACGCTCCAGAACCGGTGTACGCGGCATGATGATGCTAACGCGCCAAACCGCGTCGGAGATGGGAATCAATAATCGTCTTGACGTGGAGAAGAGTCTAGAGGGCGGTGCCGCCTACTACCTCAAGTTGCGCAAGCGCATATCGCCAGCGGTGACAGGACCAGACAGAGACTGGATGGCGCTGGCCGCTTACAATTTTGGCTATGGACACTTGCTCGATGCGCGGGCACTTACTGCTAAACGTGGCGGAGACCCCAACCTTTGGCACGATGTAAAACAAACGCTGCCCCTTTTACACGATCCAAAATTCTATCGCGAGACTCGCTACGGCTACGCCAGAGGCTGGGAAGCGCTGGATTATGTGCAACAGATTAGACACTACGCCGAAGTGCTTGTGCTCAATGACATCGTTAGTGCACGGCAAGCCGCGCTGGCAGAGAACCCCTCCACACTGATCGAAGTGGCGTCGGTTGATACCGACGATACAGAACAGGATCTTGCAAGCGCGTTCTGAGCGTTTGCGTTTGACTAATACCAATGCTTCCCTTCGTGGAGCGCACGCAGTCAGCGGGCAGCTCGGCGAGCCTTGAAAAAATCCTGCATAAGCGTTTTAGCCTCTTCAGCAAGCAGCCCACCATATACCTCGATCGAATGATTGTAGTGTGGCGACTGATGCAGGGCTAAATTAGACGTAATGACTCCGCCCTTACTCTCCGGCGCACCATAAACAAGGCGATCAATACGCGCATGCACCATCGCGCCGAAGCACATGGTGCACGGCTCTATCGTTACGTAAAGCGTCACACCAGGGAGACGGTAGTTCTCGAGTCGTTTGCCGGCAGCTCTCAAGACCAGCATCTCAGCGTGAGCGCCTGGGTCGCTTAGCGCAATGCATTGGTTATAAGCCTCAGCTACGATTTCCCCTGCGTGAACTGCGACTGCCCCGACAGGCACTTCGCCGCTTTGCCCAGCCTGCCCTGCCAGCTCTAGCGCACGCCGCATGAACCGTTGATCACTCTGATTCTGCGGCTCCAGATCGCTTTGCTCTGTTCTACTCATATCACTGATCCAAAGGGTGCCTGGCAAAAAAAGCGTGGCAAGTGAGTTGCGCTAGCAATTGGCGGAGTAATCAAACTCCATCGGCCGCTGGGCTTTTTTTCGCAAGCGGCCAAATGCCTCTGCGCGCGCCTTGCGAGACCGACACATCGCCATTACCGTTTGAAACTTTTCGCTGGTGCTGGCAATAGCAACTCGTGCTTCTAGCTCGAGCCAAAAACTATCGGTATCAGCGACCTGATCATTCTTAACTAGCATCTCGCGACGCACCAGTGGGTCTTTTGCAAGCCCCGCTATCTCCAGCTCGGGGAAACGCTTTAGCAAGGCAGCAAGTATCATTTCGGTGCCCCTAAGCTTGCCGGCGAGACTGTGACCTGCAATGTGAGGCGTTGCGATTGCACTTGAGCGGAGAGACTCCAGATCCACCGTAGGCTCATCTACCCAAACATCGTTCACCATTTGCCATTCAGACTCTACTCGATTAATCAACCCTTTTTCCAGAACCAAACCTCGACTCGTATTTATTAAGACCCGCTTTGATAACTGCCCGTTTTGCCTGCTTTGATCAAGCAAAGCCGGTGTGACCATGCCCAGAGTGGGTTCGCTGCCCACCCTGGTTAGGGGCACGTGAATGGACACGACGTCACAATTAAAAATAGCGCGCATACTGGACTCGGCAGCGGGCGCGGTAACGAAGGGATCATAAACATGGCAATGACAAGAGAGCCGAGACAGTGCTTGATAGAGCCGGCTGCCGACATTGCCGTAACCAACAATACCGACCCTCAGCGCGGATAGCGGAACGTCTGGCACCAGGTGTTTGATGCTCGCCAGAACATAGTCGACAACCGCATTCGCGTTACAGCCTGGCGCATGCGCAAACTCAATACCCCTTTCCTGTAGCGCGTTCAGGTCGACATGGTCACAGCCTATGGTCGCTGATGCAACAAACTTCAGGCGTCTGGCCTCGGTCAGGAGACTTGCATTGACAGGCGTCACCGAGCGAACCAGCAGTGCATCAGCCTGAGATAAGCAACTGGCGTTAATCTCTTCACCGGGGATCCTGATCAGATCAACATGCTTGGACAGATCTGCTAAACCGGGTATTGCCGAATCCGCAACAACCCTTAGCATGCGACCCCCACCTCAGGTAACAGCCTACCGGTGTTCAATTCAGCGAGCACAAATTTAGCAAACAACTGTGCGTCGTCGAATAGCTCTGAGGTATCGAGTAAGGCAATCAGAAACCGCTCTGCTCTTTGCGGCATTGGACCGAGAGCATAGCGGCGTATCTGCTCCCTGAGCGCCTGCACAAACGATTGAGACGTCGTGTTATCGATCATAAGATTGTCGACACTCGGCGTGAATCTCCAGCCGCAGGCTAGTGTAAACAGGCACTCAAGCGCCTGTGGCTTAACTTCAACTTGCTCGAACTGCGTTTGCTGCGATGGGTCACGGCCGTCAGGACAATACCAATAGCCAAAGTCGATCAGGCGCCTCCGCTCAACACCAGCGATACACCAATGCGCGACCTCATGCAGGGCACTCGCTGCATAGTCAGAGCGGAAAATGAGTTGGTTGAACGGACAACCACCACTGGCGGGCAAGTACTCCGGCTCGCTTCCGCCAGAGACGAGCCTTGTGTTGTACTGATCAGCGAACAGTCCATCAAAGACCTTGACGATAAACTCACTATCGATTTTGATCATATACCTATATATATCAATATCTTATTCATTATATTTAAATTAATTTATACATTAGTGCGCCTCCTGCTATCTCCTCTCTAAGGCGCTAGCAAAACACAATTAGCAACCTTCGATTTCTTGAGCAGCTATACTTAAAACGTAGCAAGCACGCAGGGCCCGCGAATGCGGCTCTGCCACGGGCAAAGGAGATGCTCTATGCCACACAAAACGGATGACGAACCGTCAAATCTGGACGCAGCTCTTCGCGACCAGAATAACTGCTACCCCTTCCCTGAATCCGCCATTCGCGAGTCCAGTGCAATCGAGTATACCGAATCGCCTGCAACACTCGCTGATGATTCATCCAGCGCCGGCTCCGGCGAAGTCATCAGTTTCTTTACCAGTAAACAGCTCAAACAAGAGCGCTGTCATCAGGTCGTAGGCTTGGTACCGGAAACTAGCGGTATCAAAATGGTCTACCGCAATTCACCGTTCGACGAACGATATATCGCTGTTCCAGTACTCTGTTGGGGCATCACATCAGATGGGGACATTATAGGATTGGTTCCCTGGGTTTCGGAACTGCTCGATTGCGAGACAATTGCGGACAAATTCGATGTTTATTGGGAGGGCTACTATGCATCGGAAAGCGATGAAATCTTTGTGGAGCCTCCAGTGCTGGTGCAGGACTTGCTAAAACTGCATAGTCGCCACTCCATGCAAACAACAAGGCGTGCCGACGCGACTAGCATTATCCTTGAATTCAACGATCCGATTGGCACCCATGCAATGCTGGTCAACCCAGAAGCCGATTCTATCGTGTTAACAGCGGTTGTCAGTTGGCGACTGATGGGTAACGGGCAAATTGAATGCAGAATTGCGGATGAGGGTAAACCCTACAAATATCCGATACTGTCCGGCGACGACTGCCTGTATACCGCAACCGACAATCCGGATTTTCGATGTTTTTTTCAGCGTGAGATTGCCGAACAGATTAGAAATCGCGACCCGGAAACCATGGACGCGATCGAGCGGCTATTTGTTGGATAGCGCAAGTTTATTAAGTTGCGGCCTAATCGCTACTTAGCCAGATAGCCCATACCCTTTTCTAGGCCGTCGACAGTTAGGGGGAACATATTATCGTCCATCATGTCCTTTATCATTTTGGTCGACTGCGTGTACTTCCAGCTATCCTCAGGCTCTGGGTTAATCCAGGCTACTTTTTCATAGGTATTGAGTATCCGCTGCATCCAGGTTTCGCCGGATTCATCGTTCCAGTGGTCGATGCCCCCACCCGGTTGTACAACCTCGTAAGGTGACATCGCTGCATCGCCGACAAAAATAACTTTATAGTCGCGGCTATAGCGGTTGATCAGCTCGTAGACCGAGATTTTCTCGTTATAACGCAGCTTGTCATCGGTCCACACAGAATCGTAAATAAAGTTGTGGAAGTAGTAGTACTTGAGGTGCTTGAACTCAGTCCTAACCGCATTAAACAGCTCTTGCGCCACCTTGACGTGGTAATCCATCGACCCGCCCACATCAAAAAACATCAGCACCTTAACCGCGTTGCGTCGTTCTGGCACCATTTTGATATCGAGCAGGCCAGCATTCTTCGCGGTTGACCTGATGGTATCGTCAATATCGAGGTTGTCCTCAGCTCCCGTTCGCGCGAACTTGCGCAAGCGGCGAAGCGCCATCTGGATATTGCGAGCACTTATCGTTTGATCGGCATCCAGATTTTTGTATTGGCGTTGCTCCCAGACTTTTACCGCAGTCTTTCCGCCGCCGGTGCCGCCAACCCGAATGCCTTCAGGGTTGTAACCCGAGTTTCCAAAAGGTGAAGTGCCACCTGTACCCACCCATTTCGAGCCGCCTTCGTGACGCTTTTGTTGCTCCTCGAGGCGCTTTTTGAACTCCTCGATAAGCTCCTTCAGCCCGCCCATGGTTTTCGCCTGCTCTTTCTGCTCATCAGTGAGCTGCTTGAGAAACTCTGACTGCAACCAATCTTCGGGGATAAAAGCCTCTACCAGCCCCTCCATCGACTCCAGTCCGTCAAAGAACGCTTTATATGCTCGATCAAATTTATCGAAGTTGCGCTCATCCTTGACCATGCAGCACCTCGAGAGATAGTAAAAGCTCTCGGTGTCTGCAAACACCAGATGGTTATCGAGGGCATTCAACAGATCAAGTAACTCCGTAATACTCACGGGGACCTTGTTCTGCTTAAGACATTCAAAAAAATTGATTAGCATGGCGCACTCCGCTTAACAATGGTTAGACATTGACAAGGCGATACCCAGGTTTAGTTGCCTGCCGACTGGCGTCTGTGCATAAACGCCAGCCTCTCGAGCAAATGGACGTCTTGCTCATTCTTCAAAAGTGCGCCGTGAAGCGGCGGGATCGCTTTAGTCTGATCGCGTTGGGAGAGAACGGTGTCCGGAATGTCGTCGGATAATAGAAGCTTCAGCCAGTCTATAAGCTCTGAGGTCGAAGGCGGTTTTTTCAGCCCTGGAATATCCCGTATCTCGAAGAACACTTCGAGAGCCTCTTCCACCAACTTGTTTGAAATCGATGGATAGTGCACGTCAACAATTTCGCGCATGGTTTTCGTATCCGGAAAATCGATATAGTGGAAAAAGCAGCGGCGCAAAAATGCGTCCGGCAATTCCTTTTCGTTGTTACTGGTGATAACGATAATGGGGCGGTGTACTGCCTTGACGGTCTCTCCAGTCTCATAAACAAAGAACTCCATTCGATCAAGTTCCTGTAGCAGGTCATTAGGAAATTCGATATCTGCCTTGTCTATCTCATCGATCAAGAGCACCACTCGTTGGTCACTCTCAAACGCCTCCCACAGCTTGCCTTTATTGATATAGTTTTTGACGTCAGCAACTTTCGCTTCGCCCAACTGCGAATCACGCAGTCGCGATACTGCATCGTACTCGTAAAGCCCCTGAAAGGCCTTGGTGGTAGATTTGATATGCCACTGCACAAGCGGCATATCTAGGGAAGCAGCAATTTGCTCAGCGAGAAGAGTCTTGCCCGTGCCGGGCTCTCCTTTAATCAGGAGTGGTTTTTCAAGGCTAATTGCGGCATTGACAGCCAACTGTAGCTCCGCGCTTGCGATGTAATCTTTGGTGCTCGAAAACTTACTCATATTCAACTCATCTGAAATTTGCTAACCAGCCAAAACTGGATAAGTGGAGAAAATAGCCGGATGGAATAGGTCACCAATCGGGTAAACCCTAATCGTGCCTCACTCTGATCTCTAAACCCTAAGCTCAAGCGAAACGCCCTTTACATCGAAACCCGTAAAATCGGGGCGACTAAGCTTATCGCCTGTAACTCGTTGTCAGTGGTATCAATATGGACTAATCAAGCGGAGTTAAACCCGACCACCGCAAAAATAGCAAAGACGCGTCGAGCAAGTCGATGGCCTTTACCTTGACTAGTTACGCGAAGACCTGAAGCGGCGGATCAGATAGACCCAGAGTAAAATCACGACAAGGATCGCGCATTCTACTAGAATTACTGATCGAATGGCAGCAACTGCGACCTCACTGTTGCCTTGAATTGACTCAAAAATTGCGACCATCCACGCCGGTGCAAGCTGCTGCGCGTCATCACTGGCAGTTTCAACCGCATATGGAACAAGTAGCGGCGAAGTGATAAGAATGATGCACGCAAACACAGTGGGCATACGCAATTTGTTTCTCACGATCCACGCCAACATTAACACCAGAACTGCAACAGCGGCTAAATAAATCACCCAAAGCTCGTGAAACATAGGCTTCCTAATCGATTTGTTTTTGAGAGTTAGTACAGTCGACCGGGTATGGTGACGGCGGAAGCTGAAGATAAAATCCGGATTCTTCGATCGCTTTTATCACACGCTCAGGCTTGGCGTGTGCAAGACGTCTGCGCTTTCCCAAGTCTAACAACATAACTTGTTCGAGCTCGCCAAGTGAATCTCGCAATTCTTCTGGCAGACTTGAAGGCTCGTCATTAATCGCCATGTAGACGTAAGTCTGCGATTTCTTTTGGCAGCGGAAAATCCGGCAGAGCATTATTGTTGTAGTCCTGTCGTATGGTGTCCATTCATGGTTAATACCCGCCTACAGATTTACCGCACCTTGCGATCAATCGCTCTGCGCCTAATCTGCTAAGGTTTAAAGTTTCAGGTGGGCCAACTTCTCGTTGAGCAGGGTAGCTCTCCATCCCGAGGTGATTTCAGAGGAACCCGGGTTCTCGATATATTTCTCAAGCTCTTTTTTTCGCCCCAGCAACTCGGGCGGTAAATCGAGCGCTTCAGCTTCTGCTTCAACAAGATTTTTCAGCGACTTAAGTTGCGTTTTAAATGCTGGCGCTGTTCGATCCAGCAATTTACCGGGCCAGGATTCGGGATCTGTATTCAATTGCTTTTCAATCAGCTTACAGATTCCCTGCGCAAACTGGCTACGGGTGGTCGAGCGTATCCCGTCTATCTCGTCAAACTGTTCTTTCACAACCGGAGCTCTTTTGGACAACTCTATAATATTTCCGTCGGAGAGTATCCGCCCTCTGGGAACATTATCCTGCTGTGCCTGTTTTTCTCGCCATGCGCATAGTGCTCGGACGAGATTTAGCTCGCTGGAGTTCAGCCGCCATATACCACGCAGGCGCTTGTAGAAATTGAGAGAATCATCCGTTTCGATATCCTCTTTGTGAATCAACTTAGAACAATCCTCCTCACACCAGGAGAGGCGCCCCTTTTCCTCAAGTTCGTTTTTGAGCTTCAACCATGCAGCGGGCAACCAGAATACGTCAATGGCGGCGTACTGAATCTGTCTTTCACTCAGAGGCCGGCGCAACCAG
>CAZDEW010000104.1:0-9707 GCA_964504585.1 uncultured Pseudomonadales bacterium
TCACACTGAAGAGCACAGCGCACTGTTGTACAGTGCGTCTGACATCAGCGTGTGGAAAACTGAAAATATAGAGGAGCACCCCTTTCTGCAGCGAATCGGCCCAGACATTCTCAATCCAAATCTACAGTGGCGGGACGTCGCTGAAAGACTCAGAAGCAAAGCCTTTAGCGGCAGAGCGTTGAGTGCGATTTATCTCGATCAGGCCTTTCTCGCGGGACTGGGAAACTATCTGCGTAGCGAGATCCTGTTTCTCGCCGGAATCGATCCATCGCGCAAGGCCAAAGATTTGTCACGAGGTGAAATCGGCGCACTTGCGCGCAACACCCTATCGATCAGTCAACGCAGTTACGCACTGGAGGGCGTCACTGTCCCTGAACGCCAATACAGGTCGCTAAGAAAAGAAGGTTTGAGTTATGGCCGTGCACGTTTTTTCGTGTTTGGGCGAGCCAGTCAGCCCTGTAGACGTTGCCAAACCAAAATCAAGCGCACGACCGCAAACTCCCGCCGGATCTACACCTGCTCAGTTTGTCAAAGTTAGGGAACCTCTGATTTATTCCTCGCAATTGGCGAGCGAACGATACTCAGACCGATCAAAGGCAAGCGGCGTCTGATAGTTATTGAGAAACAGATCTAGATAGGCCTGACATTTTTCGCTGTCACTCAAGGAGTCATCGTCACGCAGGCGTTTCGCTATCATTGCCGGTGTCATTGAGTCTTCACCCATACGAATACCACCATCGCTTTCGACGTCCAGAAGAAGCAGCGGCGCCTCGCGCTGCCACGACGACCATAACGGCAGCTCTCCCTGCCTACCGCGACCCGGCTCTCCGTTATAGGCGAATTCAGCCCAGTAACTTGCCATGGCCTCGCCAAGCGTTGAGACAGCTTTCCTGTCGCTCACGATCCACTTAATTGGCGACTGCTGGTAAAACCGGAACAAGGGAATCATCTCAGTGGCATGTGCAGCGCCATACAGTGCCTTCATATTGACCGGCCAGGCAATGAGATCATCGTAGTCAAAGCGATAGGCAAAGACTTTTTCACCGCCACTCTCACTGATTCGAAGCGCTGGCATATCAACCGACAGGGCACGCCAAATGTCGGATCCATAGCCAACATTGCGCATAAAAATCGCCTCTTCCCTGATTCGCGGCAGTAAACCAAAGCGTTTGCCCACCAGGTTTTTATCGCTTGCAAAATAGAACTTCGATTCGTGGCGATTTGCCCCCACAATCATGGGTACGCTATTGTAGCGAGTGGGATCCGCTAGCAGCTCCGAGGTATCACGCTCGATAACATAACCGTCAATAAAAACCTTCGGGCTGGGGAAGCGCCAGCGAGCGCCAGGTGCCACCGCGGTGTACAGATCTTCCGGTGAGACATCTCGCAAAGCAGCAGAAATCGCCTGCGCATCATCAAATTGCTGGTCGGGGAATAACTTGGCAACTACTTCCGCAGAGTGATTCTCATATGCGGGATAATCCAGCGCGTCGATTGAGTACGACTCCGATTTATTGGGGTCGGCGAGCCGCAATGAGGCACTTTGCGCAATCGCCTTGTGAAACAGACCTTTTGCCAGCGGCGAGAAAACCATCGACCAGGTATTACGTCCGCCAGCGGACTCACCAAACACCGTCACATTGTTTGGATCGCCGCCAAACGCTGCAATATTTCTCTGCACCCACTGCAAGGCCGCAATAATATCGAGCGTCCCAAAGTTGCCCGATAAATCTGACGGATCACTCAGTCCTTCGCGCAACGCCGCATGCCTGAACCACCCCAGAAGTCCGAGACGATAATTGATACTAACAACCACTACACCGTTCTCGGTTAGCCTGGAGACGCCTTCGTAAATCTCTGCGGAGCCGTAGTGATTGCCACCTCCATGTATCCAGAACATCACCGGAAGCGCTTCGGCTGATTGCGATTTCGGCGCATAGACATTCAGGTACAAGCAGTCTTCCGCGCCAACTACAGTCATACCTTTCACCGCCTTTTGCGGTACTGTCGGATTCTCAAGCTGGGGGCAAGGCGAACCATAATCGAGGGCAGATCGGGCTTCAGCCCAGCTCGCCACAGGCTGCGGTGCGCGCCAGCGCAGCTCGCCCACCGGTGGCGCTGCGTAGGGTATACCCAACCAGGCATGGGTCGATTCATTCAGTTCAAAGCCGATTAGCTCGCCCGCATCTATTACTAATCGACTCTCGTCACTGTGGTGCCGAGTTGTGCTGCAGGCCGCTAACAAGACTAGGCATGCGAGCGCCAGAAAGAGAAGTGGTGAAGATCTAAATAGTTTGAGTCGCTTAATCATTCTAATTCTTAGCCAATAATGAGTCGCAAAACTTTACTGGCGAATAAGCAAGACCGCAAGCAGCCTTGGAACAAACAGTACGAAAGAAACGACGGTGTTCAGGGTAAGCCAATAGAAGTTGAATAATCAGGACGCGAACATCGCATCGGCCAGAAGCTCGAAGCAACGCTTACGGGACTCAAAAAAGAAGGAATTTGAAACGAGCATCAGCTCATCGGCCTGAAAGTCATCAACAAGCTGTGTGAGCTTGGCGACGACCTGCTCTGGCGTACCAACTGCACGCGTTTTATTTCGCTGCGCCGCGAATCCTTCGAGGGCAGCCGAGACAGGAACCGCACTCGCCTGCTCCGGGTTCAACATACTCCCATCCGGACTGTATAGGGCAGATTGTCCGGTGACGAATAAAAAGAAATTCACGTCAAAGGTATGCTGCAGAAGCTTAGCTTCCTCTTCGGTATCGGCACAAAACACCGCACAGGTGATCATTGTATAGGGGTGCTGCAAATTTCGAGAGGCGCGAAATCGCTCTCGATAGCGCTTCACATAAGCTGGCGTTGCCTCGGGGTTGATAAACAGGCCAAGATTGTAAGGCAGGCCATAATGTGCGGCGAAGCTGGCGCTGTCGCTGCTTGAGCCTAGCATCCAAACCGAAAAATCTTCGGGTGGCGCCGGACTCACCAGCGGTTTCGCGTTTGGATTATCCAGGTAATCCAGTAATTGCGCGACCTGCTCGGGAAACTTCTGGAAATCGGGCTGTCCATTGGGCGCCAAAGCCACCGCAGTGGACATGTCGGCTCCTGGTGCGCGACCAATACCGAGATCAATACGTTCCGGATAGAGATTTGCGAGCAGCGAGAAGGTTTCAGCGACTTTATACGCGCTGTAATGCGGCAGCATCACACCGCCAGAGCCCAGCCTTATAGACTCTGTTTGTGCTCCCAACGCGGCCATCAATATTTCCGGCGCGGAACCGGCAAGACCTTTAAAGGCATGATGCTCCGAAACCCAGAAGCGCCTATAACCCAGCGACTCACAGTGCTGCGCCATTTTGATCGTATGCTGCAGCGCGTCACCCGCACTGGCGACATCACTGGTAAAGGACTGGTCGAGGACCGATAGCGCAACCACAGAAATCTCTTGAACGTTAGAACAGGCTTGAGAGAGGTAAACACCCCAAAGTCTAATGCAGAAAAATAGGCGATCCCAGCACAACGTTGTCTCAACGCAGCGATCGCCCGAGGCTCATTGCATAATATTTGACCCGCCTGGATATTTTACTTGATGCGCTTTTTATTTTGAAACTCATGTGTTACTTTCTAGTCGCTTTCGGCCTGGTTGCAGTGACTATGGGTGAAGCAAATAAAAGTACGAAAGTGTAGAAACAGAGAACGCAAACTTATCAAGGATATAACCAGCGATAAAAGGTAGAACTTATGAAAAAAGCTTTATTGATGACGATGGTAGTTTTCGGATCCACCAATGTGATGGCGGTAGCGCCTGGCGGCCCGGATTGCGGCTGGGGTAACATGCTGTTTGAAGGTCAGAGCGGATTACCCGCCCACCTTTCTGCGACATTCGTCGATGGCACATCGGGTAACGCCACCTTTGGCATGACCTCAGGTACCAACGGCTGCTCAACAGACGGCACGCTCACTTACGGAGGCACGCCACTATTTGGGCTCGCGCCTCTTCTCGATGAGTTTAGTGAAGACGTTGCGGTAGGTGATGGCGAAGCGCTTAGCGCAGTGGCCATCTCGGCGGGAATACCCAAAGATCAGAGACCTGCCTTTAAAGCACTGCTGAACGAGAACTTCGACGCACTATTTCCAAGCTCCGACGTGACAGCTGAGCAGGTATACAACAACCTTATCGGCGTTATGCAAGCCGATCAGCGCTTTGCCAAGTACGCCTCTTGATCGAAAAAAATAAAAAGCAGGCAGCGTTCGCTGCTTGCTTTTTTTTTGCTTTTTTATCACCACTGCCTCCAATCACCTTGCCACTTCCGCCGCTTAGAACAATCGCCGGGGCCCCAGCGAGGAGCAGCTTGACGTCTTCACATCCGAATACTCCCGGTATTATCTCGCTGTTTTTCTTGTTCCTTTACGCTGTCATTACGCAAAATGCGATCGCTAGCGAGAGCGGAAGGAGCGTGCTGCACGTGGAGGATCTACACAAGCTAAGCGCTTCGGTCGAGGTCTGGGCTAATGACCCTTACTGGTTGACCTTGCTACACGCTAAAAAAACCGTCCGCGGCTACACGAGCCATGTCGACTCAGAAGACTTCTTTCTGCAGGGACCTGGCCCGTTTGATCCCGCGAACGAACTGCTTGCTACGCTACGCAAGTTTGTTGAGGACAACGATACCCAATGTAGATTTCCGGTCAGGGTGGAATGGCTAGAATCGCAACTCAATACACTCGGCAAAGTGCTGCCGGCCGTGACTTGCGACGAGTACGAGACGTGGCGTAAAGGCATAGAGCCCAAGCGAATTGTCATGGTTTTCGCGTCTAGCTACCTGAATAGCCCGTCTTCTATGTATGGGCATACGCTGCTGCGCATTGATCCCGTATCTAACGTCGAAAACAATCCACTGCTATCGTACGCCATTAACTTCGCCGCTGCGGTGAACCCCGGCGAGAACAGCCTGCTCTATACCTTTAAAGGACTGACCGGCGGCTATCCGGGCTACTTTTCTCTTGTTGAGTATCAGAAAAAAATCAAGGACTACTCCCGCATTGATAACCGCGATCTCTGGGAATATCCGTTGCAACTCAATGAGCAGGAAATGCGGCGCGTTCTCGCTCATATCTGGGAGCTCAGGGAGATTCAATTCGACTATTTCTTTTTTAAGGAAAACTGCTCCTATCGACTCATTGAGCTGCTAGAAGTCGCCCGACCAGGCCTAAGCATCAGCCATCGATTCAGAGGCTATGCCATACCCGTTGATACCGTAAGAATCCTCGATGAAGCGGGCATCCTAGGCGAGGCAAGTGTTCGCCCCTCCGAACGCAAGAAGCTGGAGCAGTACGCAGGGCTGCTCACTCAGGACGAAAGACAGCTGGCTTTGGCGATTGCACGTGAAGAGACAGGCATCGAACAATTAAACGGCCTGGACTCACAGCTGCAAGGTCGTATTGCGAAGCTCGCGCTCGACTTCTGGCGCTATAAAAATCAGAAAGTACCGCGCAAGGACAAGAACATCGAACTGTCCTTTGAGCTGTTGAGACTGATCAACCAGTATAGTGAACACCTCCCAAAGCAGAATACGAGTAGATTTGAAGCGCACCAGCGCCCGGACCAGGGCCATCGATCGGGACGGATCATGATTGGCGGGGGCGAGCTGTCATCAGCAGACTACCTTACGCTCTCAACAAGATTTAGCTACCACGACACGCTGGACCTCTCCTGGGGCTATCCCGACTTTATGGAGCTAGTCATGGGCGAGGCGGAGCTTCGCTACAGCGAGAAAGATCATCTCGAACTTGAGAAGCTTAAGCTAGTCAGCATTTCGTCTCTTGCACCGCGCGACGACCTATTCAAACCCCTATCATGGCAAGTAAGAATTGGTGCGGAGCGAAGTTTCGCTGCAGACAGACCGCTACACAGCTACCTCTCCGGCCAGTTTGGACATACCTACAAGCTGTTACCCGGGACCATCGCCTATGGCCTGACCGGGCTAAGACTGGATTTTAGCAACAGCAGAAGTCAGGTACTCGATGGCGCCATCAACGCAGAGCTTGGTAGCGTGTTGCAATTTGGGCGATACAATGCCGCTGCGAGATTCCAACTGCAAAAGTTTGGAAACGACAGTGAGTGGATGAAATCGTCACTGGGTTTGAACTATGCAATCCGAACCAATGTTAATGTCCGCCTAAACGGAACTTACGCGAAAATCGATGGCTTCGACAGCTGGGATGCGAAGCTGACGCTGGGTCGCTACTTTTAGGACACGCAAAAAAACTTTAAAACTGCCATACGTATTCGAATGAGTCACATTGGCCGCTCACCAAAGACTATTAAGTTCCAAACCTCCGCGGCTTACACGTCGACTGTACAAAGCTGATTCGGGTTGCCGATAGCAATCTGTCGAAAGAAAACATCGACAGTCGCCCGACCTAATCATTGATCTGGATCAAGTCGAACGGTAAGCTTGCATGGGACAATGTTCTTGATTCAGCGTTTCAGCATGATTGGCAATTAATGGAGGATTACACGATGTTACTGGTAACTAAACAGTCTGCACGACTTACTGTTCATCTATGTGCTTACGCCCTCCTCTCCGCCATCGTCAGCGGATGCTCCGGTGATGGCGCTTCGCCTGGTGGTTTTAGTTTACCGCCGGGCGATGCTGCCGCAGGTCGTGCGGTATTTATCGAATTGCAGTGCAACACCTGCCACAGTGCGCCGGACGTTAAGCAGATCGAAGCGGGTGGCGAGCAACCGATCACCATCGCTCTTGGAGGAGAAGTTCGTCACCTTAAGACCTATGGCGAACTGGTAACATCAGTCGTTAATCCCTCCCACAAAATTTACCAGGGTTTCTCAGACCGCCATCAAACCGACGATGGGAAATCCAAGATGCGCAATTACAATGACGTCATGACAGTTTCGCAACTGTTCGATCTGATCAGTTTTCTGGAGACGCAGTACCATCTCAAACCTTACGAAAAGAGCCAGTATCGCGCGCCCTATATCTACTGAATAATTCCATTATCGATCGCGAAGACGATATACTGCTGGAGTCGCTCAATAAAATGAGGCACCAAGCACTATGTCTTCCGTATCGCGCCAGGTTGTTTTTGGACTTTTAGCCCTTGTCGGTCTGATAGCGACCTGGTTTTTTAATCTACAGTTCATAGAGTTTTATGGCGAACTTAAGCTCGAACAGTTCATCGCGGATAACTATGTAAACGCGGCATCGGCCTCAATCGCCAATGATATCTTTGTCGCAGGACTTACTTTCGTTTTCTGGGTTTATGTCGAGTCGCGCAGAATCGGCATGCGCTTTTGGTGGGTATACGCGATTTTGACCTTTGGTGTCGCCATCGCATTCGCATTCCCTCTGTATCTACTCATGCGAGAGCGGCATCTGGATAAACAGGAATAGCCAGAGAATCTAGCCAAGCGAAACTAGAGTATCGGTAACACGCTAAAGCCACAAAAACTACTAGTTACATAGCGTCAAGGACTAAAGCCTACAACCCAAACACCATCATTCCTGCCAGCAACACTAGAAAATAGGCCGGTAGAAGGCTGTATTGTTTGACCGAGGTAGAGTTAGGCCATAGGGTCCAGTTTTCTTCGGGCGCAACACTCGCGCTGGATCCGATGTATGACGCGGTATAGCCCACGACAAGACATACCAGCAGGCCAAATACATTCCACCACAGCCAGGAGAGTGAGGGCCAATAGATCCAACAGGCCAGGTTAAACAGGAAGCCGGAGATAAGCCCCAGGGTCGCCCCAAGGCCATTGGCCCGGCGTGTCAACAAACCCAATAGGAACACGCCCAGAACAGGCCCGTTGATCAGCGAACCAATCTTATTGATGGCCTCCAACACCGAGGTCGCGATATCGCCCACAAAAAACGAAAAACCAATGGCCACGATACCCCACACCAGTGTGATGAGGCGGGAGATCCACAGCTCCTGGCTCTCGCTCCAGGTATTGCCGGTATGAAAACGCCTTACGAAGTCTTCCATGGTCGAAGCGCTCAGGGAGTTTAGGACCGAATCCAGCGAAGACATTGCCGCCGCGAACAGTGCGACTAACGCGAGCCCCACCAGACCAATGGGTAAATTTTGCAAAATGTATTGCGGTACAACCAAGTTGTAATTGGGCTGTTCGCCGTTTAGCGGTAGCGAAGCAATAAACGCAGGGTTCTGCAATGCATAGCTACCGATGCCGACGCCGACCAGACAGTAAATGAGTACCAGTGGAAATCGCAAAAGACCGTTGAGCATCAGCGCTTTTTGACCCTCTTGCAGACTGTTGGCACAGAGCGTTCGCTGCATCTGGCTCTGATCGCATCCGTAGTACGAAACATACAGAAAAAAGCCGCCAAAAAGCATGGGCCAGAATGAAAAAGTCTGGCCATCTCCAAGGCCATGGTGGGAAAAATCAAGCGCCACCAAACGCTCTTCGGGTAATCCGTGAAACATCTCGGGGACACCACCAGCCTCACCGATCAGCAAGAATAAAATCATTAACAGCACGACCGCCAGGACGGTCAACTGGATAACATCGCTGTAGATAACACCGCGGATACCGCCAAGTACATCGTAAAGCAGCGTTATAGCACCCAGAATAAGTACCGCCTGAAAAAACGAAAGCCCAGTTATGAGTTCTATCACCAGAGCAATACTGTAGATCGTTACTGCTGTCGCGAATGCCCGCACAAACTGAAATAAACCGCTGAGAATAAGGCGAGTTTTAAGATCAAAACGCCCTTCGAGGTACTCGTATATCGACACTAACTGCAGCCGATGAAACGTGGGCAGGAGAAAGAAAATGATCGCAAACATTGCAAGCGGAACAGCAAGCTCGTACTGTAACCAGACCAGCCCTCCCCCTACGGTAAACGCCACAAACGCCGGCGCGCCCAGAATGCTGTTGGTCGAACACTGGGTCGCCATAATCGAGATTGCGATGGGCCAGGCACCCATTGATCGGCCGCTAACGTAGTAATCTGCGCGAGAGAACTGACGAAACGAGAGCCAAAGACAAAACCCAAGCAAACCTATCAGGTAGATAGCGATCACCAACCAGTCCAGTACATGTAAGGGAACATAAGTCATATGGGCTAGCCGGACTGCGAGACAGCCTGCTGTGGATTCATTAAAGTGTCGATATAATCAATGAGCTAAGAAACAGAGAGACTGTGCACAGGCCTCTACAACGAAGCCACCTGAATCGACGCAAAATAAAGAATTGAACCCTTAATTAGACCCTCGTCTAGGCAAATTATCAAGCGCAGCCCTTGATACCATTCAAGGCAGAGTCTGGTTCTACAATTGTCCGACACATGGCAGTCAAACGGCAGGCACGAGCGCGGACAGTCTGTATTTCTTGCGCACATGCAGAGGTATCGCCCAGATATACCGCCACTGGTACAGTATTATAGTGAGATAGCTCCCTGTGACGGCCCTAAGTCATAGGGCTTATAGGGTAAACCTGATCGACAGATCGATTGATTTAACAAGACGACACCTGATGCAAATGGAAAATAATTACTCCTCACGCTATCGAAACTACGTGCTATTTATTCTTTGGCTCACGTATGTACTGAATTTTGTCGACCGACAATTGATTAATATTCTTCTGGAACCGATCAAGGCAGAGTTCGGTGCAAGCGATACAGCAATGGGATTCCTGACTGGATTCGCTTTTGCACTTT
>CAZDEW010000105.1:0-9676 GCA_964504585.1 uncultured Pseudomonadales bacterium
TGCATGGGTTTCAGCAACAATGACGATTCTATCGCCGTGCTTGAGGTAGAATTGCAAGATGCACGCATCACCAGTTCACAGATCGATGATGCCGAAGGTCTACCTAATGCGAGCGAGGTGGTTACCATCGCCTACGATCGGTATTGCTATACCCCCTTCATACAAGATACAAAGGGTGGCGTAACGCAGGGCACTCCAGTGTGCTGGGACCTGCTCAAAAACGATTTTTTCTAATTAATCAGGCTCGAGCGGTGCTGTCCCTCCGCCGCTTCTTTGCCCAACAGTAATGGCATTTACTTCCCATACCCGCTCAAGGCTTAACGCCTCTAATCGTTCTGGATTGCGAGCGGCGTCCACTTGTCTGGCTGCGTTACTTTTGGTGGGTTCAGTTTCGGCGACGTTTAACGGTGTCAATATCAGCACTATTGGCGGGATATTTTTTGGTTCTGCGAATAACAATTTATTTTTCGGGAGTCGTAATTCTGTGGCCGGCGTTTTCAACGGCGTCGACATCGCCACGATTGGCGGAATTTTTAATGCAGCTGGAGGAGGGTCCGGCACAACGGATACTGACGGCGATGGTGTCAACGATAGTAGCGATAATTGCCCATCGGTCGCCAACGCCAGTCAGCTAGATACCGACGGCGATGGCCTGGGCGACGCCTGCGACGATGATGACGACAACGACAACCTGACCGATGTTCAGGAAGGATTGCTAGGCACCAATCCGCTCAATCCCGATTCCGATGGCGACGGCTTCAATGACGATGTTGAAGTTGCAGCAGGTTCAAATCCTAATGACTCGGGCAGTGACCCAACCAATATTGATGCTGTGGAAGTACCGTTGTTGCCCGCAGCGTTTGCAAGCTTGCTGGCGATGCTGTTTATCGTTGTGACAGGTCGCCGGCCGCGATCAGGCTTTCACTTCAAACAATAATCCGTCAACGGGCTGACCCAGCTCTTGTCGGACCACCAGTTCCTCTCGTTTGAAACCAACGAAGCCTGTTTGTTCCAGCAGACTCTCGACGTAGCCCGGGTTGTGGACGTATCGACCGTGTGGCTCGAGTCGATAGCTTTCGACAGATTCCCGGGCGTTCTCCAAAGAAAAATAAAATCTGGCGCCAGATACCATTGCGCGCTTTGCTAACTTAAATGTGTTTTCAAGGCAACCTAGATAGATCAGTACGTCGGCGGCAACAATGGCATCGACACTGGATTCGTATTTGGCCAGCGCGTCCTCCAAATTACTATGCACGAGTTCGTCATAGCAGTTGCGTTGTCTTGCACGGTTGAGCATGCGTTGCGACAGATCGACACCAGTTAGCCGCAAACACCGTGGTTTTAGTATTGGACCGCAGAGGCCGGTGCCACAACCAAGGTCTAGCACGTGGCCAAGCTGTCTGCTGCTATTGCTACTATCCCGGTCGGGTGCTTCAAATAGCTCGGCGATTTTTTGAGGAACCCGATAGCCGAGTGATTCAAGTTTGCGATCGAATGAGTCGGCGAAGTTATCGAAGGTTTGCTCCACGTAAGCATCGCTCGACCTGTCAGGTGTGGCTGCTCCGCCAAACGCGGCAAGGTAGTGCTCTGCAAGCGCATTGCCGGGTTCGCGTTCTAGCCATTCTCGATAAAGCGAAATGGCGGCATCGCGCTTGTCCAGAGCATAGAGGACTTGTCCTAGCCGGCTGCGTGAGCGGTTGTGAGTCGGATCAATGTCTAGAGCCAGCTGTAGCTGCTCTTCAGCAGCAAAGCCTCTTTGCGCAAACAGATAGGTCGTAGCCAGGTTGGCGTGCGTATCGGGATTTCCCGGCTGCAGCTCTATCGCTGTGGCAAGGTGTCGTTCAGCCTGCGGCAATTCTTTGAGATGGGTGAGTAGCACACCGAGGTTGCTATGCGCGTCCGCGAATTTGGGATTGTATTTGAGTGCGCTTTCGTAATGCTCTTTGGCAAGGCCAACCTGGTTGCCCTCCAGATAGATATTGCCAAGATTATTGTGCGCATCGAAGTAGTCCGGGCTTATCTTGAGCGCCTGACGGATGTACTTAATCGCCTTATCGTGCTGCCCTTCCTCGTACAGCAAGACACCATAAAAGTGCAGGGCGCTCACCGAGTCACGGTTCTTTTTGAGAATCGACTGATAGGCTTGTCTGGCCGCCTCGCGTCGCCCCCCACGGTGGTGGTCAATCGCTTTCTGGAGTTGTGATTTCTCTGACATAGCTCGAGTGTATCGTTGCGTCGCGATTAATCAACTACTGTGCCGTTGTAGCGAGCTTCCTTTGTGGTGATCTTCTTCTTTGCGAGTGGGGAGTCTTTGCCAGATTATGAGAGTCCAACCCAAATTCATTCAAATTTAGTGAGGTCAACCTGAGAGTAAATCCTGATATTGGTTTGATTTGTTTTTTTTGGTGTCAAGACTGATCTCGATTGGTTCGAATAAGGGTAGGGCGAGCAGGGAAATATAAGGAGGAAAAGGAAAGGCCTTCTGAATGCTTAACCGTTCTGCTTTAGCCGATCGCGTCGCTGGCGCGCCGTTTCAGGTTTTTCGGCAGGCTTCTCGCCCTTTGCGGTTTTCGATGCACGACTTTGCTCGATCAGCGCCAGCGTCTGCTTGTCGCCAAGTTTGGTGGCGTTCTTCTCGAGCGTATCCAGCTCTTCAAAACTGTAGATGTCGTTTTCCAGTTTTTCTATTCGATTCATCGCGTCTTTGGTGATGCCTTACAAGGCACTTAGTCATAGTGGGTGTTTTTGCCGAATGATACCGGCTTCAGAGGCGCGAATCCGCTTTTGTTCCCTTATTACCCGAATTGTCGGGGGCTATTCTGCCACTATCGGGGTACCTTTGCCGCGCATTTGATCCTGTGGGTCAGATCGACCGACTCATGAGGCTCTGTAGACGAAGCTTTACCCGGCATTGTTCTATTCGACAAAGTTCTATCCGACATAGCTCTATTCGATACCGATTTATTCAGCAAAGTAGCACCCTATGACTTTTGATACGCTTGGCCTGTCAGCGCCTATTCTTGATGCCGTTGCGCAAAAGGGCTATACCGAGCCGTCTCCCATTCAGGCCCAGAGTATCCCTGCCGTACTCTCGGGTAAGGATGTGTTGGCTGCTGCCCAAACGGGCACGGGCAAAACGGCCGGGTTCACACTGCCTATTCTAGAAAATCTTAGCCGCGGTAAGCTTGCCGGCTCCAATCAGGTTCGCGCATTGATCCTTACCCCAACGCGTGAGCTAGCGGCACAGGTCGCCGATAACGTCGCGACCTATGGCCAAAATCTCAATCTGCGCTCCGCGGTTGTCTTTGGTGGCGTTAAGATAAACCCGCAAATGATGAAGCTGCGCAAGGGCGCCGATATCCTGATCGCAACGCCCGGGCGATTGCTGGACTTATTCAACCAGAACGCCGTTAAGTTTGATCGCCTCGAAGTCCTCGTGCTTGATGAAGCCGATCGCATGCTTGATATGGGCTTCATTCACGACATCAAGCGCATTATCAAGGTACTGCCTAATAAGCGGCAGAACCTGCTGTTCTCGGCAACGTTTTCTAATGAAATTAGAGAATTGGCCAAGGGCATCGTGAAGAGCCCGGTTGAAATAGCCGTTGCGCCATCCAATGCCACGGCAGCGAAGGTTGATCAGTGGATTTACCCGGTCGATAAGAAACGCAAAGCACCGCTATTGCTTAAGCTGATTCGCGACAACGATTGGACGCAGATCCTTGTGTTTACCCGTACCAAGCGAGGCGCGAACCGTTTAGCGCAAGACCTGGAGTCTAATGGCATTCTTGCCATGGCTATACACGGCAATAAGAGTCAGAACCAGCGCACCAAGGCATTAGCCGAGTTTAAGAACCGGCGGATCAATGTGCTGGTCGCGACCGATATTGCCGCGCGAGGGCTCGATATTGAGCAGCTACCACAGGTCGTCAACTTTGAGCTCCCGTCGGTGCCTGAAGATTACGTGCACAGGATCGGCCGCACCGGTCGTGCCGGAGCCACAGGTCAGGCAATCTCACTGGTCTGCGCCGATGAGTTTGGCGAACTCGTCAGTATTCAGAATCTGATCCAGCAGCTGCTGCCCCGTGAAACTATCGAGGGTTTCGAAGCGACCAACGAGCTTCCTGTCGCAAAGCTTGGTCAACGGCCCCCAAAAACCAAAAATAAAACGGCAACCAAAACCAAAAATAGAACCAGTGGTAAGGCGAAGTCAAAGGCTGAGACGACTAAAGACACCAAGCCAAAGGCAAACGGCAGGAAAAAAACCAATTCAGACGGTAACAAGCAGAGTCAATCAAAAGCCAAAAGGAAACCTTCTAACGCAAAGTCAAAACCCTGGTCAAAGACTGACAAGAAACAAACGTCGGAGCAAAAAGAAACGCAAGCAGCAAGCCCGCGGAGAAAACCAAAGAAAAAACCCAAGTCAGGCTCTGGTAGCAAATCGAAATCAACTGATCAACCCAAAAAACAATCGGACAATCGTCCCAACGGCAAATCCAACCATAAGCCGAAAAACAATAAGAAGCCTTCGGCTCGGGGTAGAGGCGTAGCCAGAAGCGGGAATAGCTCGACGGGTGCGAATTTGGGGCGAGCGAAAGGAGTTAAGACATAGCGACAAAGTCTGCTAGTTCGGCTTGCAGAAACTTTTGAAGTGCCAAAACCGGTGCGGTAAAACCGCTTCGTTTCGGCATAATCAAACTGAGGTTTGCTTGACCCGCGTGCCATTCAGGCAGCACTTTGACGAGCTCACCTGATGCTAACTCGTCGCGACAGGTGTAGGCCGGTAGTGCTACGATGCCAAGGCCACCACTCGCAGCATGCTTTAAAGTAGTCATATCTTCGCTTTTCAAGCGAGGCGCTATCTGAATAGTCTCGCTCTTTCCCGTATTGAGTTCTAGTTTCCAGGTGTCGCTCGGCGCCTGCCATCCCAGAGAAAGTGATTGATGGTTAACGAGATCCGTGGGTGTATCGATCTGTTTCTTGTTAGCCAAATACTTGGGTGCGGCAAACAAATTCCATTCAACCGAACAAAGGTAGCGCTGGATAAGACCCGAGTCGGGCAGCGTCCCCCTGTGGCCACGGATCGAAATATCGACGCCTGAGGCAATGAGGTCTACATGCTGATTCGTTACTTGCTGCAAGACAGAAACCTTAGGGTTGTCAGCGATGAAGCGAGCGATTAGCTCTTTCAATGCGAACTGCGCAACACCTAAAGAACAACTCAGCGTAACGCTCCCCTGAAGTGTGTTTTTATTGCGTTTGACATCTGCTTCGGCGAGTTCCATCTCTTCAACAACTACACGCGCCCGTTGGTAAAACAATTCGCCAAGTTCGGTGAGCTTTGACTGGCGAGTGGTTCGTTGGATCAGAGTAGCGTCCAGGCGGGCCTCGAGCTGGGCTATGTGTCTGCTGAGTCGTGACTTAGGGATACCAAGGGATTCCGAGGCGCGGGTGAAGCCCCCCTTTTCAACAACGTGCACAAAATAGAAGTAGTCGTTCAAATCAATAGCCGTCATCACTTCGCCCCATTGTTCTAAAAATAGGATTATATATTCAGATGTTGGTTATTCTCAATGTTATTGTCTTGTATATATTATCAATCTCAACGTAATCAAATCTCAGGGGTTGAAAGAAATGAACGCAATCAATGTAGCAATCGAACTTTCAAATGGCGCTGAAGCGGACGGTATCGCATCGATATCTGAGCCCATGAGCGGTTCTGATCTCAACATAGGCGATGGTTTTAGGGCCAGGAGTTTTCGTGCTGCAGAAGCTGGAGAGGCCATGGATCCACTCGTGATGGTCGATCACTATGTGATGACAGAACCAACATTTGGCACGCACCCACATGCAGGAATGTCCGCAGTGTCGTTGTTATTTGAGGACAGTGAAGGTCTTTTTCACAATCGCGACTCATTGGGGAATGACTTTGATCTCCAGCCTGGCGACTTGTACTGGCTCAGCGCGGGTAGAGGCGCGTTGCACAATGAATCGCCTCGCCCAGCGGCACGTATCCACGGGTTACAGGTGTTCGTCAATGTGCCTCAAGTTCAGCGATTCGACCCACCTGTTTCTCTCCTGGTCCGCTCGACAGAAATGCCAGTGATTACCAATACCGACTCCCGTGTGAAAGTTGTGTTGGGCGAATCTAACGGCGTTTGTGGTGTAGTTTCCCCTTCGATATCGATGACGATATTAGATGGCACGGTCCGACGGGGCGGCACCTTCTCACATCAGGCAGCACCTAATCGCGGTATATGGGTTCAATCCGTCGAAGGGCGGCTGGACGTCGTCGCAGGTGAAAAAACAACGCACTTAGACTCCAGGCAAGGCGTTGCAATCAAAACCAATGGTCAAACAAATATTACTATCCGGAGCGCATCGGATGAACCTGTGCACTTTGCTATGTTCGATGGAGCTGAAGTCGCTGAGACCTATGTACAGGATGGTCCCTTTGTAATGGGATCACTGGAACAGATAGCGACGATCAAAGCGGATTACGAATCTGGTCAGTTGGGTAGTATCCCGGATGATCATTAATAGAAGCCAGTTACCCATCATCAATGGAGTTAGCACGAACAAATATTTTCAAAACCCACAACCGTTTTGCACGGATAAAGCTGCGTTGTAACCACCGGCGAATCCGGCCTGATCGATGAGAATATCGGTTAATACGCATAGTCGCAGGCTGAAGAGCCATACAAGGCACATGGCGTGGATTGATCAACTGTCGGTAGTCAATTCTGTGCAAGTGGAGCTGCGCGGGTTTATTGGAAACGATCTGAACTACGGAGGACGCGATGAATAATCGCAGAGAAGTTACCGTTGAAAATTGCCGCCAACCCAGAAGGTACAAATTGGCTATCTTGACGTTTGTAGGGCTACTTGCGCCTGTTTATTTCATACCACCCGCGTTGGTGGTGGTTTTAAACGGTCCGCGGTTAGTCGTCGTCAGTGCGGCGGTGGCGATTATTGTTGCATTGATGACGTACGTCATCATGCCATTACTAACACACTTTTCTGGTGATTGGCTGTTCAAGCAGACGCGTAGTAAATCGCCGATCTCGAAACAGTGATACCACACGAATGCTTCATGCAAAGCCCCTGAATTTTAAGCCGCAGGGTCATCGATAGAGGAGGGTTGAATCATGTTAGTTAAAGGTCAGTGGAAAAGTAAGTGGGATCCTGTTCAGGCGAAAGACAGCGACGGACGCTTTTTACGTCAAGCCAGCGCATTTAACAATCGAATCGCGAATCCCAAGAAAGCCGTCGACCACGGTCTTCGTCTATATGTTGCATATATTTGCCCATGGGCGACTCGCACATTGATCGCACGTTCGTTACTTGGTCTAGAGCATTTGATCGATGTAAAAGTTGTGGAACCACAACTTGATGACTTTGGCTGGCAGTTCGGTTCTTTTCCCGGCGCCACTTCAAGCGGTATTGAAACCGTAGAATTTGTCCATCAACTGTACACAATGACGGATGATCAATATACAGGTCGGGCGACAGTCCCTGTACTTTGGGACATCGATCAAGGTCGAATCATTAACAACGAATCCTCGGAGATTTTGCGTATTCTCAATGATGACTTGCGACCGCTTCACAACGCGGGGATCAACCTATATCCGGATAAACTGCGAAGAGAAATCGATGTTTTTAACGACAGCATTTATCACAGTGTCAATAACGGAGTTTACCGCGCAGGGTTTGCATCGAGTCAGCAGGCTTATGACGAGGCGGTGCACAATTTATTCGAGCGACTAGATCAATTAGACCAGCACTTTGAAAACAATGATTATGCGGTCGGTAACCAGCTAACAGAAAGTGATATACGCTTGTTCGTCACACTCGTCCGTTTTGATCCAGCGTATTATGGACTGTTTAAAACGAACATTAAATCGATAGAGGATTATCCATCGCTGTCAGCGTATTTGGAGCGATTGCTAACAATCAAAGCCTTTGCGGAAAATACCCGCCTGGATCACATCAAGGCAGGATACTATTCCATCAAGGCATTGAATCCATCACGCATTGTTCCAATGGGTCCAGAACTTGATTGGTTTCAATACTTATCGGAAGGCGTATAAAGATAGAGACTGTTATGATTGAGGAATTTCTTCTCGCCTCGCTAGCATGGGCCATGGCACTTTGCGCCGGACTGATGGCGGGCATATATGCGGCTTTTTCGGCTTTCATCATGCGTTCGTTCGCGACTCTGGACACCGCGGATGCTATTGCTGCAATGAATGCTATTAATACTGTCATCTTGAGATCTTCGTTTATGCCACTTTTTGTTGGCTCGACGCTTATCGCTCTACTATTGATCCTGGTAGGCCTTTGGCAGTGGGGTGAACCTGGAGCTAACGAGGCGTTTTCAGGTGGTTTAATCTATCTTTTCGGGATGTTCATCGTCACCGCGGCTGGCAATGTGCGCCTCAATAATGCGCTTGCGAAGGTGGCTGGTGACGATGAGGAAGCCGTGCAGGTTTGGTTGGACTATCGCAAGCGATGGACGAGATGGAACACGCTTCGCACTGTGGCATCACTGTCGACGTTGATCATATGCATAGATATTTTGAGTGGTTGAATCCGCTATCTAGTGATGTATTACCAGGCGGATCAGGTCCGATTTTTATATAAAAACAGCGCAAGGCACATAGCACCCAGCAGTATTTCAAGCGCGGCTGCATACACCAGACTTTGGTGTGGCAGCCCGTCTATCAAGAACCCGTAAACGCGCGCCAGCCCATAGGGCAGATAAATCATTGCAGATAGCAGCCAAGCATAGGGGCGCAGGGGTTTGCGCACGCAAGCAAGCACCACAAACACACCGGATGCCAGTAGCATGCCGGCGGGCGCTCTGAGCTCATTAATCAGGCTCGTGTTATGGAAAAGGTTTGCCTCACCAATCGCAGCCGGATCACTGAGCATGGTCTCGGCATAAAAGCTTTCCGGTGAGAGCGTAATGCTCAAGCCAATGGTCAAAAGAATAGCGCCACAAATAAAAAGAAGCGTCGGTGTGGACATGCGTTTAATTGCGTTCATTTCAGTATCCTGTTGTCGGTGTGAGTCTGGTTTGGTTGCAACGCTTCGTGCAAAATCGCATTTGTGTAAGCGAGTTGCTTCTCCTCACAAATAGACTTGTAAGGAGAAACGTTGCATCCAAACCGTGTGAAAGATAAAAGGGTTTTTGGGTTAAGAAAGTTAATCGCTCTACGCTTAGCCTAAGTTGCTCGCAGCGCCTGTATCCCAGGTGCCAGCCGCTATAACTTTTTGAATATAGTCAGCAAAGCGGGTGGGCTCTCGCCCTGTGGCTTCACGTACGCCGTTAGCGATGCTGGCATTGCGACCATCAAACACAACGCTGAACAATTCATTCATTAGCCACTGCACGTCTTCGGGTACCCCGAGCGCAGCCAGTTGTTGAACGTAGTCGGAAACACTCACGGGCTTCAGAACGATGTTTTTTCCAGTCGCCTGGTTAATAGCCGCGATGCAATCGGCAAAGGTCATCAATTCCGGACCGGTCACTTCGAACAGGCGGTTAGCAAGCTTCTCGTTGGTGAGTGCTGCAACGGCCACGTCGACAATATCATCAACATCAATAAATGGCTCGAGGGTGTTGGACTCTGGCAAAACCATCTCGCCCGAAAGAATTCCGTCGATCATGAAA
>CAZDEW010000106.1:0-9533 GCA_964504585.1 uncultured Pseudomonadales bacterium
GCACGCGCGAAAAAAGTGCTTTCGGTCGCCGTGTACAACCACTACAAGCGCTTGCGCCACGGCAGTGGTGAGCGCGATGCCGTCGAGCTTGGCAAGAGCAACATTCTGCTAGTTGGGCCGACGGGCAGCGGTAAGACCCTGCTTGCCGAGACGCTTGCGCGCTTGCTAGACGTTCCATTCACCATTGCAGATGCAACCACGCTCACTGAAGCGGGTTATGTTGGCGAGGACGTCGAAAATATTATCCAGAAGCTACTGCAAAAATGCGATTACGATGTGGAGAAAGCGCAGGTCGGGATCGTATACATCGATGAGATCGACAAGATTTCTCGCAAGTCAGATAACCCTTCTATTACGCGTGATGTTTCGGGCGAAGGCGTTCAGCAGGCGCTGCTGAAACTCATTGAGGGAACCGTTGCTTCCGTGCCTCCTCAGGGCGGCAGAAAACATCCGCAGCAGGAGTTTCTGCAGGTCGATACCTCTAACATTCTGTTCATTTGTGGCGGAGCCTTTGCAGGTCTCGACAAGGTCATTCGCGATCGCTCGGAGAAGAGTGGCATTGGATTTAATGCCGAGGTCAAAAGCAAGGACGAATCCAAAAACTTTGGTGAGACCCTGCATGATCTGGAGCCGGAAGATCTTGTGCGCTACGGTCTGATTCCTGAATTCGTTGGCCGGCTGCCGGTCATAGCAACCCTTGAAGAGCTCGATCAGGAAGCACTGGTACGAATACTCACAGAACCTAAAAATGCGCTCACCAAACAGTACGGTGCGCTGTTTGAAATGGAAGATGTGGAAGTCGATTTCAGACAGGACGCGCTCAAAGCCATTGCCGATAAGGCTATGGAGCGTAAAACGGGCGCCAGGGGGCTGCGGTCTATCCTCGAGTCCGTGCTGCTCGACACCATGTACGACGTTCCGTCGGATCCGAACGTATCCAAAGTGGTTATCGATGGGTCGGTGATTAAGGGCGATTCTGATCCTCTGATTGTCTATGAGAAGAACGACAGTCAGAAATCGGTGAGCGACACTGCTAACTAGTCGCGAGTCACAGGGCTGAGCGGGCGCTTGGGTTATGCCAAGTGCCAGTCCTGTGCACATGACCGGCTCGATCGCTCTCCGCGATGGTCTGCTAGACCAGAGGCTTCCGGCCAGTGGTGACCGGGTCATCGGTCATCAGCCGTTTCATCGTATAAAACCCCATCTTTTGGCTTGCCTTTGTCAGTCTGGCCCCCATATTCTAAGTTTGCTATCTGCGTTCAAGCACCCAGACCATTGAGGCTTTAGCGCCTGCGCACAATCTAGCCTTTGAGCGCGAAGTAAATGCAGAAACGCCGTTCTGGCTCGTTCTATTCAATGCTTCGGCAGCAGTCACTGCGATACTCGCGGTAGACGAGACGAAGTTATAGAGGAAACCGTGTATGTCGACTTTGCTTCCAGTTCTACCCCTGCGGGATGTGGTTGTCTTTCCTCATATGGTTGTACCGCTTTTTGTTGGGCGGGAGCGCTCCGTGCAGGCCCTTGAGGCAGCGATGGCGCAAGACAAGCAAATTTTGCTTGTGGCCCAGCGCGAGGCCGATATTGACGATCCACAGGATGAGCATCTCTATCGCGTGGGGACACTGGCGAATGTTCTGCAATTGCTGCGCCTGCCCGATGGTACGGTCAAAGTGTTGGTGGAGGGCGAGCTCCGCGTCGTTATCGAGTCACTCGATCATGAATCCAACGACTATATGGCGGCAACCAGCAGTGTGATAGCCGAAAAGGAGATCGCGGATTCCGAGGCCGAGCAAATCACGTCGACGGTTTACGACCGCTTCGAAATTTATGTCAAGGGCAGTAAAAAAGTGCCCTCGGAAGTGCTCACCACCGTGTCCGGGATTGAGTCTGCTGCACGCTTTGTCGATACCGTCGCGACGCACGTGAATCTCGATGTGGCGCAGAAGCAGGAGCTGCTTGAAATCGAAAGCGTGGCGCCGCGCGCTGAAAAACTGCTCGAGTACATGGATACCGAGATGGACGTTTTTCGCGTCGAGAAAAAAATCCGTGGCCGCGTGAAAAAGCAGATGGAGAAGTCGCAGCGCGAGTACTATCTCAACGAGCAAATGAAAGCGATTCAGAAAGAGCTCGGCGAAATGGAGGATGGTCCAGGCGAGCTCGAAGAGCTGCAGCAGAAAATTGATGAAGCCGGCATGCCAGAAGAGGCGATGAAAAAAGCCTCCGCCGAAATGAACAAGCTGAAGATGATGTCGCCGATGTCGGCTGAAGCGTCGGTCGTAAGAAGTTATATCGACTGGATTGTCGGTGTGCCGTGGAAAAAGAAAAGCAAGGTCCGTCTCGACCTTGAGCGCGCACAAAAGATACTCGATGCCGATCACTACGGTCTGGACGACGTCAAAGAGCGTATCATCGAATACCTTGCGGTCCAGCGTCGAGTTAAAAAACTCAAGGGTCCGGTGCTCTGTCTGGTTGGTCCACCGGGGGTTGGTAAAACCTCTCTGGGCGAATCAATCGCAAGAGCGGATAACAGAAAATTTGTCAGAATGGCCCTGGGCGGTGTGCGCGATGAGGCAGAAATCCGCGGGCACAGACGTACCTATATCGGATCGATGCCCGGCAAAATTTTGCAGAAGCTCTCGAAGGTAGGCGTCAAGAATCCGCTGTTTTTGCTCGATGAAATCGACAAGATGGGCATGGACCATCGTGGCGATCCAGCTTCCGCATTACTTGAGGTGTTAGATCCGGAGCAAAATCACACGTTTAACGACCATTATCTCGAGGTTGACTACGATCTCTCGGACGTTATGTTTGTGTGTACCTCTAACTCGATGAATATCCCCGCGCCCTTGCTGGATCGTATGGAAGTCATTCGCATCCCCGGTTATACCGAAGACGAAAAACTTAACATCGCCAGCAACTATTTGCTGCCCAAGCAGTTTAAATCCAACGGCGTTAAAAAGGGTGAGCTCGATGTTCAACCTTCTGCGCTGCGCTCGCTGGTCAGGCACTACACCCGCGAAGCAGGAGTAAGATCGCTTGACAGGATGATCGCTAAACTGGTGCGCAAAGCGGTGACCGCGCTGGTCAAGTCAGAAAAAGAAGCGCCGGTTACGATTGAGCAGGAAAATCTCTCCGATTTTTGCGGTGTTGAAAAATTCAAATATGGCGAGGCCAGTGCGGACAATCGCATCGGTCAGGTGACGGGGCTGGCCTGGACTCAGGTCGGTGGTGAACTGCTATCGATCGAGGTGGCCTCGGTCGCCGGTAAGGGGCGGCAGGTGAAAACCGGTTCGCTCGGCGATGTCATGCAGGAGTCCATTCTCGCTGCGACCACGGTGGTGCGTTCGCGCGCCCAGATCCTGGGTATCCCGTCCAATTTTAACGAGAAAAATGACCTTCACTTTCACGTGCCCGAGGGAGCGACTCCGAAAGACGGTCCCAGTGCGGGGATTGGCATGTGCACGGCGCTGGTGTCTGCTCTGACCAAAATCCCGGTCAAATCGACGGTGGCAATGACGGGCGAGATTACGCTCCGCGGCGAGGTGCTGGCCATAGGTGGGCTCAAGGAGAAGCTGTTGGCGGCACACCGTGGAGGGATCAAAACTGTTGTCATACCAGCGGAGAACGAGCGAGACTTGAAGGAGATTCCGGAAAATATCAAAGAGGCTCTGGATATCCGGCCGGTCAGCTGGATCGATGAGGTTCTGGAGCTGGCACTCGAGAGGATGCCTGACCCGCTGAGCGATGAGGAGTTCTCGGATGAGCCCGTGCGCGGCGAAGACGGAGAATCTGAGAATCGACCCAATACTCACTAGGGCTGCCACCCGCAGAATTCGCTATCTTGCTCGCTTGACCGAAAACAGCGCTTTCGTTTAAAGTCGCGCGTTCCCGCGAGGGGGCGGTTTTCAGGCGAGCGCTGGCGCGCCGGCCGCATCGACCCGGTAATCCAATCTGAGGCCAATATGAATAAAACTGAGCTCATTGATGCTGTTGCAGCGTCTGCTGATATTTCCAAGGCGGCGGCTGGACGGGCATTGGACGCGACACTGGAAACCATCGCTGAGGCTCTGAAGCAGGGTGATCAGGTCACTCTGGTTGGTTTTGGAAGCTTTGCTGTCAAGCACCGCGCCGCGCGCTCTGGTCGCAACCCGCAAACCGGTGAAGCGATACAAATTGCCGAGGCGAATGTGCCAGGCTTCAAGGCGGGCAAACAGCTCAAAGATGCAGTGAATCTGTAGCGCCGGCGTCGTGATAGAGACGACTGCCTGAGCCATCCGCTCCCGTAACAGGCAATAATTTGCCTAACTCTTGATTATCAATCACTAATTTCCGCGCACGACAATTCCCCATGTTAAGAAGCATAAGAGAAGGCACGCAGGGCACGACTGGTAAAATATTACTCGCCATTATTATCGTCCCCTTTGTATTTATTGGCGGCATGGAGTTTTTGCGTGATGGGGCGGGTGAAGAAGCTCTCACTATTAATGGAGAGGCGGTAACGGAACAGCAGGTGCTGCAGGAGTTCTTCCGTCTGCGCAACGAAGTTGCCAATAGCATGGGTGAACAATTGGATCCCGAGGCTATCAGCGAGGAGCGTTTAATGCCCGCGGCTCGGCAGCGAATCACCGATCGCGTGTTGGTAACACAGGCGCTAAGCGAGGGTGGCGTAGCCATTCCGGACGAAGTTATTCAGCAGGCGATTGTCTCTACGCCTCAGTTTCAGGTCGAAGGTAAGTTTTCAGAAGAGTTTATGCTGCAACAGCTGGCGGGTAGCGGCGTGTCTGTCGATGAGTTGCGTCAGCTCATTCGTGACTCGGAGCAGTCGAGGCAGCTCCGCGTAGGCTTGCTGGCCAGCGCCTTCTATACTGATGCCGAAGCCGATATTTTGCGAGCAGTGCTCGGGGAAGAGCGGGTTGTCGACTGGACGCGCCTCGAGGCTGACTCTGTAAGGCAGCAGGTCGAGATTTCCGATGATGAGCTTGCGGAGTTCTACGAGTCGATCAAGCAAGATTACTTTACCGAGCTCAGTGTTAACGCCGAGTACATCTCACTGCGCCTCTCCGATTTCTTCGAGCCGGTGGATGAGCAGGATATTGTTGACGCCTACGAAGAAGAAAAAAATAATTTCACCTCGGCTGAGCAGCGAGACGTTGCGCATATCCTATTAGAGATAAGTGACGAGCGCGACGAAGAGCAGACGCGCGCACTGGCTAGTGAATTGCTCGAGAAGCTCAATGCTGGAGAGTCCTTTGCCGCGTTAGCCGAGCAGTATTCAGATGATTCAGGCTCTGCCAGAGAGGGCGGTTCTCTGGGCTTGATTGAACAGGATGAGACGTTTCCAGCCGAGTTTGAAGATGCAGCTTTCGCACTTGAGCAGGGCGCAGTGTCTGATCTGGTCGAGACCGACGCCGGTATTCACCTGATTACGGTTGCCGACATCATTAAAGAAGAGTTTCCCAGCCTCGAAGAGCAGCGCGATTTCATAACCCAGCAATTGCAACGCTCTGCCGCGAGAAAGGTTTTCGTTGAGCAGGCTGAATTGCTTGCGGACGAATCTTACAATTCGGCTGACCTACTGGCGCCGGCTAATGCTCTGGGTCTCTCGGTAGTTTCCGTACCCGATGTGACCCGTGCGGGTTTGACGGCCGAAGCGAGTGCCTTTGCAGATCAGGCAGCCTACCAGCAGGCGGCAGAAATATTTGCATCGCCCGCTGTGCTATCCAGATTGTTTGCAGCAGAGGTTTTCGAGGAGGGTAACAACAGCGAAACGATTGAGCTCAGCGGCGAACATACGGTCGTTGTGCGAGTCGCCAGCGTTGAAGAGCCAAGGCAGCAAAGTCTTGATGAGGTGCGCACCGAAGTCTCAGGGCAGTTGGTTGCGAAGAAAGCTGGAGAGATTCTCTCTGAGCGGGCCAGCAGTTTTGAGAGTGATATCAACAGCGGAAGACCCTTCGGTGAAGTATTCAACGATAGAGAGATTAATCTCGACGTTGCGTTAACGCGTAGTTCAGTCGATCTTTCTAACGATTTTGGAGCGGAGATTTTCCGCCTGCCGCGCTCTGAGCAGGGATCCTCGCTGCAAAAGTTTGTTAGCGTAAGTGGCGACGTTTATTTGTATACCCTCAAGAGTGTGGGTGAGTCGACCGAAGACCTCGGTGTCGATGATGCTGTATTTGTACAGCAGGGTACCCTGTTGACGGGACAGTCTGCGCTCACAGGATTTCTCTCAAACCTGCGGGATCGCGCCGACATAGAAGAGTTTTAATTTGCGGTGGCATTGGTTCAATTGATCAAAGGCATCAACTGATATCAATACGCTACTCACGCTCTGGTTTGGCCTCTCTTCCTTTCACGATTAGCTTCTCGCTACGGAGTTTATTTTGTTTTCAGTAAAGACGTACAACAATATTGCGCAGCAAGGTCTCGATCAGCTTCCCGCAGAGAATTACAGCGTGGGTGATTCGGTTGACGCACCAGATGCTATTCTCCTGCGTAGCCACAAGCTTCAGGTCGAGGAAATTGGAGCCGGCGTTAAAGCAATTGGACGTGCTGGTGCCGGCACTAACAACGTGCCGGTCGCCGAATGTAGCGAGCGAGGCATACCCGTATTTAATGCGCCTGGAGCCAACGCTAATGCAGTGAAGGAGCTCGTTATGGCGGGCTTGTTGTTGGGTTCGAGAGGCATTGTACAGGGGATCGATTACGCCAATGGCCTGGTCGAGATGCAAGATGCTGATGCAATGAATAAATTGCTGGAGAAAGAGAAAAAGAAGTTTAAAGGCAGCGAAATACAGGGTAAAACACTGGGCGTCGTGGGACTGGGTGCAATTGGTTCTCTAGTTGCCAATATGGCGCTCGCCATGGGTATGAAAGTCATAGGCTACGACCCTGCGCTTTCTGTTGAGGCAGCCTGGCGTCTTAGTAGCGATGTAAAGAAAATGGATTCTATTGAATCGCTGTTCGGAGAGAGTGACTTCATCACGCTGCACTTGCCAGTGCTCGATGCGACGCGCAATCTGGTGAACGCTGACTTGCTTTCACGTCTCAAGCCAGGTTGCAAGCTGGTCAATTTTGCTCGTTCAGAAATTGTCGATACAGACGCGTTGGTCGCAGCGTTGGAGAGCGGTACGCTCGCCGCTTATATCGCGGATTTTCCCAAGCCGGGCCTTGTAGGTCGAGATGATGTGATCCTGATGCCGCATATTGGCGCTAGCACCGAGGAAGCGGAAGTCAACTGCGCGGTTATGGCAGCAAGCCAACTGAGAGATTATCTGGAAAACGGAAACATCGTCAATTCGGTGAACTTCCCCAACGCTGTGCTGGAGCGCTCCCCGGGCTTCAGACTGGCGGTGTGCAATAAAAACGTGACCAACATGCTTGGCAGTATCACTTCAATACTGGCTGCACACGATATTAATGTCATTGACCTGCTTAACAAAAGTCGCGGTGATGTCGCCTACAACTTGATTGACGTCGAGACGCAGCCTAGCGAAAGCGTTCTTGAGGAGATTGCAGGCGTTGAAGGTATCACCAACGTCCGCCTGCTCTAGTGCTGGCTCGCCTGGTGGCCTGATTTGTTGCTCGACGTTCTAGAGGCGAATCGAGAGCGCTTTGGTGATCCAGAGTGGCTGCACAATATTGAAGGGCTGCGCAAGGGGCGTATTGATATTAGGATCGATGCCGCCGGGCGCTGGTACCACGACGGAGAGCTCGTTCTCCGTAACTCGCTTATCAGGCTTCTCGAAGACTCCTTACTCGTCGTCGATGACGACATCGTGCTTCGTGCACCCGAACAGCTGCTTAAAATCAAGGTAGAGGATTGTCCTTTCCTGATTGCCGATTTTGAGTTGCAAAACGTTGACGACCCATCGTCTCAGACTGTCTGGGTGCACACGCTTTCTGGCCTGTCCACCTGTGTAAGCCTTTCTCATCCGTTGCGCATGCAACGACTCCCTGCCAGTGACGATAGTGTTCCCGTCGTAGAGATCCGCGATGGACTTTACGGCCGCTTTAGTCGCAACGCCTTTTATCGCCTGGTCGATTGGGCGAGTACACAGCCGGGTCCTGACTCCCCCGCGGATGAACACTCGTTAATTAATTCCCTGGGCTTTTATTCCAGCGGCACTTATTTCTCTATTGGCATTTAAACTATTGACGGCGACAGTTTGACTGCGCGTTAATTATCTTTTTACCGGTATATAACGCTTGGATCGAGCCGTGTAGTGGTGGCTCCACCCTGTGCGTGAAGCGCGCACACTGAATCACAGTAGCAGTAAAGTTCTTTTTATCAGAGGTTTTTAATGGCACGACTGCCAGTCATCGTTGGTTTTGGGGGCGTTAATGCTGCGGGTCGTAGTTCGATGCACCATAGCTATCGCCGAATGGTGTTTGACGCCTTGGGCGAGTCCCAGAAAGCCTCTACCATTGCAGCGCTGCAGCAGTTGATGAGTGTAGACAGCGTTAGCTCAAAGTCGCCCGACGCAAATGAAGAGAGGGCGGGTCTAACGGCGCAACAGGTTTTGAACGGTAGTTTGATCCGCAAGATCGGCAATGATTTATTTGACCCTGAAGCGGTGTCGTTTCATGAGCCTATATCGGTCAATATTGAGAATGATAATCTTCGTTTCAATGTAAAGCGCAAGGCTCTACCTCGGCAGATTCCAGCCAATTGGCGCATCAAGCAGCAGCAGGCGAATGAGTTTGAAGTAACTGTTGAAGGTAATCAGGACTGTTTGCTGGAAACACAGCGGGCGTTAAAGGTGACCTCGGGCGGGCAGTTGCCGAGCGGGTTTGATCCCGGTGCCGGATACACATCGCGCAATCATCCCCGCGGTTTGCAGATGAGTGTTTACGCGCTCTCCGATGCGCTGGGAAGCCTGGGTATTGCATGGGATGATGTGCTGGGGCAGCTGGCGCCCGATCAGATCTCTGTTTACGCGGGTAGTGCGATGAGCCAGCTCGACGCGGAGGCGAATGGTGGAATGCTGAGTTCCCGCTATCTCGGTAAGCGCACGAGTTCCAAACAGTGCCCATTTGGCTTTGCAGAAATGCCGGCTGATTTTGCGAATGCCTATGCTCTGGGTTCACTAGGCACAACCGGCACGAGCATGGGTGCCTGCGCATCTTTCCTCTACAATCTTAGGCAAGGGGTGCTCGATATACAGAGCGGTCGCGCCCGCGTCGCGATAGTTGGCAGCGCCGAAGCGCCTATCACGCCGGATATTATCAACGGCTATGCCGCGATGAGTGCTCTGGCGACCGATGCCGAATTGGCCGACCTCGATGGTGGCGTCCTGAATTCTCGTCTGGCTTGTCGGCCCTTCGGGCTGAACTGCGGTTTTACCCTCGGCGAGTCAGCGCAGTACTTTGTGCTTTTTGATCATCAGTTTGCTTTGCAGACAGGCGCACGGGTTTTTGGCAGCGTGACCGATGTCTTTATCAATGCCGACGGCTACAAGAAGTCGATTTCTGCTCCGGGCGCCGGTAATTACATTACTGTTGCCAAGGCACTTGCCAGCGGTCGCGGGCTGTTG
>CAZDEW010000107.1:0-9456 GCA_964504585.1 uncultured Pseudomonadales bacterium
ACAGGGCAATCGAAATTGTTGAACGGGCGCTGCAGGCGTTTGACGGGCCAATCTATGTGCGCCATGAAGTGGTGCACAACAAATTTGTGATCGACGATCTGGTCAGCAAGGGCGTGCGCTTTGTCGATGAACTTGAGGAAGTGCCCGATGATTCTATTGTCATCTTCAGTGCGCACGGCGTATCCCAGGCGGTAAAAAAAGAAGCCGAGGGCCGCAATCTCAAGGTGTTCGATGCAACCTGTCCTTTGGTAACCAAGGTTCACTTTGAAGTCACCCGCTATAGTCGTCTTGGTCAGGAATGTATTCTGATCGGGCACGCCGGGCACCAGGAGGTCGAAGGGACAATGGGGCAATACGATAACTCTTCTGGCGGCGCGATGTATCTGGTTGAGTCGGTTGAAGATGTTGCGGCGCTTGAGGTCAACAATCCCGATGCCCTGGCGTTCGTGACGCAGACGACCCTTTCGGTCGACGATACCTCCGATATCATCGATGCGCTCCGCGCTAAATTCCCAGCCATCGAAGGGCCGCGCAAGGACGATATTTGCTACGCGACGCAGAATCGTCAGAATGCTGTTCGTGAGCTGTCAGAGAGTTGTGATTTGCTGCTGGTCGTCGGTTCAATCACAAGCTCGAATTCGAAACGCCTGCAGGAGCTGGCAGAGCGCGAGGGCGTCGAGTCTCATCTGATTGATTCCTACGCCGAAATCGAGCCCGAGTGGGTCGCGGGTAAGCGTGCCGTTGGTGTTACCGCAGGTGCCTCCGCGCCTGAATCGCTCGTGCAGGCGGTTCTTGATCACCTCAAGTCGCTCGGTGCCACCGCGGTGCGGGAAATTGATGGCGTCGAGGAGAACATCACCTTCGCCCTGCCTAAAGAGCTTAAATTGGTTGAAATATAACCAATTATTAAATCCTTGATGCTACCGCCTGTAGCCTTAACTACGTTTGTCGGGCGTAATCGACCGCTCGTCAGTCAGGCTCGCGTTTTCGTTCGCTAAACGTACACAATACGCCCTTTCGCTTGCGCTGAAGCTCGTCCGGAGCTGTTTTTCTGCGGCTCGTTGCGCGTTGTTAAACCACTGAAAGTTCAGGATATTGCATAGAGAGTGCTATGAAAGATCTCTTAAGTTTGCCGGCCTCTGCCGATCGGGGCTTTACCTTGCTGGAGCTGTTGGCAGTGATGGCGATTGTTGCCATTTTGGCGGGTCTGGCTGTGCCTGGTATGCGCAACATGATTGCCACTGGCAAGGTTGTCTCGGAGCGAGACACGCTGGCTGATGCAGTTCGACTTGCGCGCAGCGAGGCTATCTTGCGCGAGCAGTTTGTGCAGCTGTGTGCCAGCGAGGATGGCGTTGATTGTGGCGGTGATTTTTCCGACGGCTGGATCGTGATAGAGCGGCCAAGCGACGAGGTTATTGAGATGCAGCTGCGGGATATGGACGATGTCCAGTATGTCGGCGATTTCGCCGGAGTCGCCTTTGATGCCAGCGGCGTCGCCAATACCGGCGGTGGTTCGGAACTCAGTATTTGCGCGACGGGCGGTGATGCCAAGGGGCGAGGCTTTTCTCTCACCGCCTCCGGTGCGCTCTCGCTCGACAACAACGTTGAGTGTTAGCAATGAATACGCCTTCTTACACATTCAAGTCGAAGCGTCTGCAAGGTGCACAGGGTTTCACCCTGATAGAAATCGTAGTCGCGGTGCTCATCCTTGCAGTCGGTATTCTCGGCGCAGCTGGTATGCAGTCGGTTGGCGTGCGTGAATCCCAAAACAGTTATTTCCGCAGCCAGGCTAATCTGTTAGCTATCGATATGGCGGACAAGATGAGAGCCAATCGAGCTGAAGCCGTTCGCGGCTCAAGCAGTGCCTACCTCGATGAAGCGCCCGCTTCGCCGGGCTGCAACTACGGTTCTAGCGATTGTGCATCCAATAGCGTTGCCGAGCTCGATCTCTATGGCTGGAATCAGGCCATAGAAAATTCAGGTCTGCCCAATCCCACCCACAGTATTGATCTGGTATCCGAAATCGTCGATGCCACCGGCACCGTGGTCAGCTCGGTGTACGATATCCAGCTGCGTTGGGATGAACGCCGAGAGAGCGGTGATTCTTCTGACTGTGAACGTGGCATTGGCTGCGTCAGTTGGCGTATACAGATTTAACACTGGAGTTAACGATTGATGCCAGTAGTTCCAACTAACAGTTCCGTCACGCAGCGTTTCTCTCGGTCTAATCAGTCCGGGCTGTCACTCATCGAGCTCATGGTGGCACTGGGGTTGGGGCTGTTTATCGTTGCGGGTATTTTCCAGGTGACGGTGGGTAGTCGCCAGGCTTTCGAGGTGATTCAGGCGCAATCACTGACACAGGAAAGCGGACGCTTTGCGACGCGTTTTATCGCAGATTCTGCCGTTAACGCGGGTTATATCAATCTGGGTACGATCGATGCGGCATCCGGCGATGCTTTCGCGCAGTCCTTGGTAGACAGCTTTGACTTTCAGGGCATAACCTCTTATTGGCCGGCCGAAGGCGATTTTGCGCAGGGAGCGGTCGTCTCAGGTAGCGATAGCGCTGCGGCCAGCGGCTTTACTGATGCTAGAGCCGACAGTGATCTGCTGTCGATTCGAATGCAGGGGGACGCCAGCTACGATTCGATCTTTAATTTTTCGATGCGCGACTGCGAAGGCATTATGATGTCGACCGATCCGGCGATAAGGACGGTCGTCAACTATTACATTGATGATCAAAATAATCTGGTTTGCCGAACCGACACGCTAGGCAGCTCAGCGAACACGGGCAACGTTGTTGAACTGGTCTCCGGTATTGAGTCGATGCAGGTGGTTTATGGCGTCAACGGTGCCGCAGGCACCAGCTTTCTGGATGCAGGCAGCATGAGCGTCGATGATTGGGCAAACGTTAGCGCCATTCGAATTGCCATGTTAGCCGTGTCGGACAACATGCCGCTCGACAGTGTGGGCGCTCGCGAGCACTTTATGCTATCGACCACTGTCGATGATCTGGCGGATGGGCGTTTGCGTCAGGTTTTCTACCAAACGATTGCGCTGCGCAATCGCTAGTAACGAGTCAGTTGAGGAGTATTCGGGTTATGCCATCGCGCAAGTACATAACGAGCATCTCGCGCCGCAATGCCGAGCGTGGAGCGGTGCTGGCCATCGGGCTGGTCGTTTTACTGGCGCTGACTTTGATTGGCACCAGCAGCATTAACAGTGTGCGCCTCGATGAGCGCATGACGATGAATGCGCAGAACAGGAGTATGGCATTTCAGGGTGCGGAAGCGGGTCTTATCCAGTGTGAAACCGATATACAGGTAGCCACCGCCGATCTCTTATCTGCTCAGTATAGTTTGAACGAATTTGCCGGCGATACCGGGAGTGGTTCCAGCGGTGGCGCTACCACTCGCTGGTGGGATGACCCGGCTTTTTGGGATGACAAGCGAAGCAGATTGAGCTCAGTAGAGAGCTTTGCGTCGACAGATACACTGGGGCTGGCTGAAGAGCCTGCCTGCGTGATCGAGTACGTGGGGTCGGCAACGCCTTCGCTAGAGTTTTCTGAAGCGGTGGCAACGCAGAGCACCGCGAGTAAAAATGTTTATCGCATTACGGCATTCTCCTACGGCGCCAACAAAAAAACCTATGCCGTAGTAGAAGGGATATACGCGCATTAGTTATGGCGAGTCATTTGGTGAGCACTTACTTGAAAAAATTAGCAAGCCGTCGGGTGCCGGTCGCCCTCGGTTTCGCGCAGCTATTGTTTTTTGGGGTGCCCTCGCTGCAGGCAGAGCCGCTGAACCTTGCCGATCTGCCGATTACTCAGGTCGATGTGCAGGAGCCCAACCTGCTGTTAACAGTCGATCGCTCGACTTCAATGCGCAGTGCATCTTCGGTTGATAATATCGACTGGTCGACGCGCGCCTCCAGAGCTTATCAATACAATCGTTTTGCGTACAACCCGGCCTATACCTATGCGCCACCGCAGGAATTTGATGGCACATCCGCTCCGGATGCGCCGTTCTTTACCACTGGAAACGAGAGGTTTGATTTTGCTGCCTGTCTGAGTTCAGGTCTGAGTTTTTTTGACTGCGTGCGTGAATTCATAGATTTTCTTGATGGCCAACGTTCCGAGAGCACCGATTTGTCCAGCGATTTCTTGCAGATCATCGCGCGTGACGAGGCCTCAACAGAATTTGTGCAAGCCTGTGCTGACGACAACGGTGCTCCCTTGTGTTCGGCTGCCCCTGCGTTTTACTACCAGCACACGGGTGCGCGAGGCTGTAATGCGCGCAATGCGCCCGACGACGAGGCCTGCTACGAGCGTGTGGAGCTCACCGAGCGATTCTTTGGCACCAATGAATTCGGGCGCAGCTTTAGCGAAGAGCAAACCAACTTCGCTAACTGGTATACCTATTACCTGACGCGCATGGAATCTGCGAAAACGGTATTGAGTATTGCGTTCGCCGCCGAGAACTTCCCCGATGAAGTCAGGGTAGGGCGACAGACCGTAACGTCACGCACAGGAATTCGCTCGGGATCGGCCGCAAGCCCGGTGGACGGCGTCACTTCCTTTACCGAAACGGGTGAGCGAGAGCGCTTTTATACCTGGCTGGAGCAGTTGCAGCCAGCGTCTTCCGATCGCGGACTTGCGCTCAGGCGCGCTTTGCAGGAGGCGGGAGACTACATATCAGAGGAGAGCGCCTATAGGCAAGACCCTGGAAACTCAGCCAGTTCGATCAACGCCTGCCGTCGCAACGAACACGTTCTGATTGCCTCCGGTGATAGCGTTGCTCAGCAGAGCTACGCGACTGAACGTCTGGGAAGAGGCCGAGTTGATGTCGACGAACGGCCCAAGAGTCTGCCTGATGGGCGACAGTACTTTCCCGCGACCAATAATCTTTACCCTTCAATCGTGAGTGTGACTGCTGCCGACATTGCGTTCAGCGACTGGGCCAACGATGCCTTTGATAGCGGTGACGACAATTCGGTGCCTCCCTTATTACAGGCCAACCAGACCCTTGGCAATCTAACCGACGATGAATACGCATTCCCCGGTATTGATCCGGCGACCTGGCAGCATTTGCGTACGTCTTACATTGGTCTGGGTGTCAGGGGTGCGCTGGGAGTCGATAGCGCCGATGATTTCGACCGCTTGCTCGACTCAGAGCTCGATTTTTTCAGCTGGGAAAACCCCTTTGTTGCAGACAATGTTGTCGATGATCTGGTGCATTCAGCGGTAAACGGTCGCGGTGATTTCGCTAACTTGTTCGATGACGATCCAGCTTCCCTGATTGCCAACGTGACCGGTATCCTATCGTTCCCCGGCGCTACCGGTTTTGTCTCTGCTGTCGCAACGCCCTTGGGTAGCGCAGCTAGCGATCAACTCATTTTTACCGCTGCTTTTGACACTGAACTCAATATCGGGCGTTTGAGTGCACGGCGCTTTTCCGATGGCTCACAGTTTCGTTTTGGTGAAACCGGCTCGGCCTGCAATGAAAGAATCTTTGGCACCTTGTGCGAAGAGGTCTGGGACGCGGCCGAAAAAAATACCGATGGCTCTCCGTCTTTTCGCCGCCGAGAAATATTCAGCTATAACCCCGAGCTTGCAGAGGGGCAGCGTGGTATTGAGTTTAGGTACGGCAATTTGAGCAATGCACAGCAAGCCATTTTTGACGCGGGCGGTGATCGTACATTAGGTGAGCTGCGGCTTAACTACGTGCGTGGCGATACGGGTGCCGAGATCGGTCAGGGTGGCCCCGAGATTTTCCGCGAGCGCTCCTCACCCAGTGTCGATTCCAGCTTTGGCGCCACCTATCTAGGTCCCATCGTAAATTCTACGCCGCTCTACGTGCCCAATGGTGAAAACGCGGCGGGTGTTAGAACCTTTAATTTCAGTGATTCACTCGAATCCCGCAGCTATTCGGCTTTCGTTGAGAACGTTGCATCGCGGCGGCCTCCACTGGTGTTGGTCGGCGCTAACGATGGCATGCTGCATGGTTTTAATGCCGGCGACGGCAGTCGGGGCGGGCGCGAGGAATTTGCCTACGTACCGAATATCGTTTACGACAAGCTGGCAGCTTACAGTGATCCCGGATTTCAATACGCAGCGTTCGTCGATGGCCCAATGGTGTTTCAGGATGCCTTTGTCGATAACGCCTGGCGGACGCTGTTAGTTGGCGGTTTGAGGACCGGCGGGCAAGGCTACTTTGCGCTGGATATCTCCAATGCGGGCACTTCATTTCTCGATGCCGATGAGCTTGCCCTGTGGGAGTTTACCGATCAGCAGGATGCAGATCTTGGTTACAGCTTTGGTGAGGCGCAGATCGTGCGCAGCAATAATAATGGGCGATGGGTGGTATTGGTCCCCAGTGGATATAACTCCACAGAGGATGATGGCAACAGGGGCACCGGGCGCGCCTATCTGTTTGTGCTCGATGCCGAGGACGGCAGTATTATCAGCAAAATAGAGGTAGGCACCGGTGATGATGATCTGGATGAGCCCAACGGGCTTTCCAGCGTAGCCGCGATTACCGTCGATGATGACATAAATGTCGAGTACGCTTACGCCGGCGATTTGAAGGGCCGCATGTGGAAGTTTGATTTGAGTTCGTCGACGCCGAGTGAGTGGAGTGCGGGTCTTCTATACGATGCGGGTGACAGGAGTCCGATCACAGCCAAGCCGGCAGTGGGCAGACGTCCCGATGGCGGCGCGGGTCAGGTTGTTTACTTTGGTACTGGACAGTTGATAGCAGAGGGCGATGCCTCGAACAGCGACCGGCAGGCATTTTATGGCATTCTTGATAATCAGGACTGCACCAGCCTGACTACCGCCTGTGTTTCTTCCGGCTTGGTCAGACAAACTTTCTCAGGCGGCAGCACGCAGCGTACGGTTTCTTCTAACGCGCTGGATTTTGAAAACAATCAGGGCTTTGAGATACGACTATCCCGCTCTGGATCTGGTTCCGAGCGCGTGATCGCCGAGCCGGTATTGATTGGCGCGACGGTGGCTTTCACCACCACTGCGCCATCCGAAACCAGTTGTGGTGCCACTGCCGAGAACTATCTGTACATCGTAAATCGCGCGACTGGAGGCATTCCTCCGAATCCGCCCTTGGTCGATAATCAGGGGCGAGCCTTGTTGAGTCGAGGTGACGCCGTGGTCGGCATCAAGCTGGATAATGACTATCCCGTCTCCAGCATTGCAGCGGTGGGCGGCAGCGCTGGTCAGGTAAGCTTCAATACGCCAGACGCCAATCCCTCTGCCAGCCTGAGTCGCACTGGGCGACTGCGCTGGCGACAGCTTCGTTGAATTTAATACGCCTTGGTTGCGCTAGCGTGAACAACTCTGACAGTCCAGTCAGCTCCAATAGAAGGGGAGCTGGTTTCACTCTGATTGAAATCATGATCGTGATGGCGCTAATGGGGCTGTTGGCCATGCTCGCGGCATCGGGTTACTCTGGATTTGTGCAAGACGCACGGCGTGCAGATGCCGTCGCTGTGATGCATGAAACCCGTCATGCACTGGAGCGCTACTATGCGCGCATGTACAACTACAGCGGCGCGCAGTCCGGCGCTGATTTTCCCAATAAATCCCCGCGTGACGGCAATGATGCCTACTACCTGATTTCCGTTGAAGTGTTTAATGAAGGGCAGGACTTTCTGATTCGCGCGACTGCTCAGGGAAACCAGACTGAAGATAAGTGTGGCAACCTCTCCCTTACGCGTGTCGGCGAATTTAAAAATACCGGTGGCGCCGAAAGTGGAGACTGTTTTGATTAGTCGAGCCCGAATGCAAGGCGTTACCTTGCTCGAGCTGCTGGCGATCGTCGCGATTATCGCAATATTGATTACCATGCTGGCGCCCAGTTACCAATCTCAAACCCAGCAGACGCGGCGGGCCGACGCGGCGGTGCAGCTCACTATCGCGGCGGTGCGTATGCAGAGTTACTATCTGGGTAACGGTTACAGCTACGACGGCGCCGATACAGCCCTGTTTCCGGCCAGTGCGGCAGACTCGAGTAGTGGCGTTGAGTACTACACGATTGCCGTTGAAATCACCAACGGTGGAGATGGATTTCTACTCAAGGCGACACCCACTGCAGAACAGGCGACCGACCCCTGCGGCGTGCTGACGCTGAATCATGCGGGTGAGCGCAAGGCTGGCAAAACGGTCGATGAGTGCTGGCGCTAGGGCGCCAGCTTAATCGCAGATGGGCTCTTGCCCGTTAATATCCGTGTAGCGGCCGCTGCCGTCCCGATCTTTATAGGCCCGCACTCGCCCCTGGCGATTAATCACCAGTCCGCGCGACTCGGTAACAGTTTCCTTTTGATGGCAGATATGAAAGCGGCCGAACTGCCGCGCCATGCCGCTGGGCGAGAACTTTAGGTAAGGGGCTCTGCCGGATGCGCGCCAGTCTATGCTGATGCTCTCTGGTACTCTGCTCCGTTCCAGTAACTCTTCCTCTGCATCCAGTACGCCGTCGTTGTTGTTATCGACAAATAAAAGATAACCGCGCTCCCAGCTGCCCTCGCAGCTTGTGTGCTCACCGCCACACAGTGTTGTGATTTCACCGCTGCTTAGCGCTGCGTTTCTTGCTGCCGAGATGCTGCGGCGCAGCTTGAGTTCCGTTGCGGCGATTTGGCTGTGTGTAACAATCTGCGAAAGGTTAGGTATTGCGATCGCCGAGAGTAGGGCGATGATGCTGAACACGACCAGAGCTTCGATCAGACTAAAGCCGGCGATCTCGCTGACTTTGATTTTTCGGGTATGACTTCCGTTTGTCTTTCTTGTCGGGTTTGTTGCCCGGCTTTTTGTACGGTTGGGTGCGCGAGCTAAATGAGTCGCAAGCCTTGCGCGAAGGTTTGATTCTTCCATGGTTGCACATCCTGTGCTTTATTTTAACGCCGTGTTCTATAGCGCAGCCCGAAGTTTGAGGGCGGCGCCACGCCTTCCCTGTTACAAAATCACTTATCCAGAAATTTGCGACTGTTCAACTCAATAGCACGACTTTTCTTTTAAGGGTGCAACAGAGTTTATACAGCTTGCAAGGTGGCTGCCATCAACTTTAGTTTAGGGAACCTCTGATTTATTCGCTGATAGTCGAGTTTGCGTCATTCCCTTCTAAATGGGGGCGATGATCGTACCCATAGCACTAATCGTAAACAGTTGGGATAGGTTCACGTTTATGTTGTGTGCGCAAAAATATGTCGATGAGTGTTTTCTCGACGTGCGTGCTCACCGGCTTGCCTTCAAGAAAGTCATCGATGTCGTCGTAGCTTAGGCCAAGCGCGTCTTCATCGGCTTTCTGGGGGTTGAGGTCTTCTAGGTCTGCAGTCGGTGCCTTGGTGATGATTTTTTCCGGGGCACCTAGATGCGCGGCGACTTGTCGTACCTGCCGTTTGCTCAGCCCAAAGAGGGGGATCAAATCGCAGGCGCCATCACCCCATTTGGTA
>CAZDEW010000108.1:0-9440 GCA_964504585.1 uncultured Pseudomonadales bacterium
CATACCGATCACTGGGTCAAGCCTTCCAATCAACTCGTAGGATACTGCCACCTGAAGACAATCACTTGCTCAATATCAAGCGCAACACGGCGCTGTTGATACTTTCAGCCATACATCAGCCACTCTTGGAACAGGGTTTGGATATCCAACCCTTACTGGAAGATGAGGCACCGGGATGGCGCGATAACCTGCGCGAATACGGCGTCCCCTGGGAGCAGCCTGATGATTGATATCGAAAAACTCATCAGCGATCTACACGAGTGCCTTCAGCTTACACCACTCGAGATCACACCGGCCATGGTTGAGCGTCAGCTCAATCAGCTGCGTTCCCCCGCAGCAAACGCCTCGCGACTCGCAGCGACCAAAGCGCTAGCCGGCCTGGTCGAACGCAATGTTACTCAACTGCTAGAGACCGAGTACACCGCACGATTTGACAACTACGAGGTGCTGGTCGTTCCTCTTCCATTTTGCCACGCCTATTCGAAACCGCCTCATCAGATTGTGATCGGAAATGGACTCATTCAGCTATTGACCGCCTGCGGCTATTGGGCATTTTACTGCGAACAACTTCCGGAATCACTCGGTACTATCTTCCCCCTACCGGATTTTCCGAACACGCCAGCGCGCAATGTGATACCGATCTATTTATTTGTCTTGCTGTATCGACATTATCAATACGGTGAGCCGCTACCCAACCTTCGAGCGCTGGTCTCCGAGAAAGATCGAGCGACAGTGGATCGACAGGTACGCGATGCCATCGCTGGTGCCATGACATTTATCTTGTTGCACGAGATGGGCCATCATGAACTGGCGCATCATGAAAACGAGATGATCAAACCAATTGATTTTCCCTTATCGGTAAGTCAAGATCTGTCACAGTATCAGCTGCAGGAGTTTGAGGCGGATGACTTTGCGCGAAAAGCTCTCCATGACGCCTTACAGCCACTGCATATTGCTTGGATCAATATGGCCCTAAATTTCCATCTACAACGCGAAACGTTGCTGGGCCAACGAAGCAGCAGCCATCCAATAGCGGTCAATCGTCTGCGTTATGCGAGCGATTGCAGCCAAGGAAATTTGATGTCACCAGAGGCGTATGCCACCCATCTTGCAAGAATGAGCGAATCGTTCGAGCGACTAGAAAAGAACAATGCGGCGCTTCACAAAAATGAGCAAGCTGCACTCATTGATAGCGTCGATGGTGCGACGGCGAAGTCTCGACTTCAGGCGATTTACCAGACTTGTCCCACTGAACTCCCAACCCTGTATGACTTCCTTAACAGCGAGACGCACTTACCCGACTGGACCGAGCTGTTAAGCGTGGCATCGTAAGTGCCACAAGCCAAGCCTATGCGCCAATAACTATATGCAACGGGCCTGAAGTTCCTGCGATGCTTGTTCGAGCACAAGCTCCGAGATAAAGTCGAAGAGCTTCTCCCTATTCTCCGGTGTGAGTTGTTTCATGAGTTTTTCTAGATGTGGATAATCCATACGTACCTCCATGTTGAGATAGGTATTAGATATTGAATCTTAGATAAGAGCTATATAACTTTAGTTTAGTCGCGAGGCTATACGCACTACGACTTGCAGCGCGATTGAGTTGCTTTTTTTGAGCACTCAATCGTAATCCACAAATCGGGTCAACCCCTGATACCAAGGCTGGTCCATCCACTGAGCAAGATAAGTCCGGTAATCTTGATAGAACGTTTCGAGACCCATCTCTTCCTTTGCCTGAGCCTCAGTAGCCTGAACGACCCGCTCTGTCAGGGCTGGATCGATACCAAAGAAAGTCGCATTGTTCCACGCCTGCCGACCAAAACGATCGCGCAAGAGCAAATCGATATCGGACCTCTCCAATAACGTCTCAACCATGGGAGCCGCTTCTGGCCTTGAGCAGGCAATGTGCAAAGCCGTTTCAAGATGCTGGGGATGCTGGAAATTCACCGGGATTTCGGCGGCCATCAGTTGATCAAACTGCAGCTGATTTACTCTATCGACTGCAGTTAAAAAATCGAGGCAAAGCTGAACCACCTTTTGTTCAGTAACACTATCGTCTGGTCCGTCAGTCAACGCAAGATCCTTTCCCTGATCTTCTGCTCTTTCCGTATCCAATGCTCGCTCTGTCTCCCAGAGCACCAACAAATTCTCCACAACACGCTGAGCGGCACTGTCTGTCTGTCCGCCAGATGGCACGAAGCCTTGTTGAGCACGCTGACCTAACGGCAATCCCCAGTCGCGGAGGCTGAACTGGCGCCCCTCACTCAAGTTACGTTGGTACAGCCGCCACAGTCGCTGTCTTTCTCTTAGGTACATTAGTAAAGAAATCCTGCTGTCATTGTCAAATACTTTCGTGCTTAGCCATACTCCCAATCTTCTTGCCGCGCAAACGTACGTAAAGCGCGCAAGACCTCCTCTTCCGTCTGCTCTCGCATCACGGTGGTATCAACGGTATCGTCTAATGTAATGTTGTCATCCACAAGCTGATGCTCCAACAGAACCATAGCTTGAGGCGGCGTGGAAGAGGTGTTCACAATGCCATCCATGGATAGCGCTTGGAAGAATAAATTTTGTTGTGTGCGATAGTGCTGCAAATAGACGTGTAAGCTTCCCTCTCTCGTCGCCACGGCCCAACCGACGTATTCGAGAAGTGAACTATCGATCGCATCCGGAGCACCTTCGCTTCGCAATAGGTCAATCGCGACGACACTCGGGTAGAGTGGCGCAATTGCATACAGCTCCCACGCAAAACGATCAGTTCTGGCCGTACTAAGTGGTATTTCGACGTGACAACGATAATGGCCGGCCAAACGCTTCGCTAATAAGCCTTCGGGAATGGAATCATCCGGCTGCGATAAATGTTCCTGCAGGAAATAGGGTAACTGAGGCTCAACGGCGGCAAGTAATACAGAGCGATCGCAGAACCAGCCACTACTTTTTTTATCGGTCAGGTACTCAATCATTGCATCAATACGATCAGGCCCTGGTTTGGAAATCTTCAATTTCCGCCGGTCGGGGGAATCAACAGGTTGGCTCTTGTCTTCCTGCTCCAGCCCCCGCACAAAGTTTTCCAAACTGTTTTTCGGGAAGTTAATGTCCGAGAACGCAGCGATATCGGCTGCTAACTCACCCCAGTCGTACTCAGCCCCTCGCTTGCCGGTCCACTGATTACGATAGCCCATAAGGATATGCCGTAGCCGCTGATACACAATGGCCGGATAGCGATCTTCCTTAGCTAACGGTGCAATCAGAGGCTTTTTCGGCGCCGTTCCTTTCTTCGAAACCTTTTTGTTGCTCATTGTGCTGTCCTCTACACGATAAATATCTCGGTCAAAGACGCCCCGGCACCACCTCAGCCCCGCGAGCACGTCGCGAGGCCGCGATAAATGTGATCACGATAGAGTGATCACTACAGACAGCGATGAACTTCGCTTATCAAGCCACTATCGCCACAAACGAGGTGCACCACCATGCAGCTACTTTCGACACTCCTACCCACGTTTCCTCGCAAACCGGTCATTGACATGACAAAGAAACAGGGCACAGACGCGCGTGCGCGCGTCACGCTCTATTACCTGACGCCGCTGATGGCATGGCTACGCGATAAATTAGCGCTATTGGGCACTGTTTCGGCGCTTGTCGGATCCATTGTATACGCGATCAATACTGGGTTGGAGACCTCAGAAGACTGGTTTCCTATTCTACTGCTGCCCACCCTGACCTACTGGCCGCTATTGATCGGCTTTGAGCATCTCCTAACGCGATGCAAGATGATCACATTCGACCAAACCAAGATCAAGTATCGTCGCTACTTGCTGCCCAAATCTTTTGATCGAGATCTACCCCATCAGTTTGTACTGACACCGCATCCTCTGGGTTCCGTTGAAAAGAACTGGATAGACACACGTGTCCGTCGTGACCGCACCAAACAGAAAGCCAAGTTTCGGAAACCCTACTTTCAGCAGGGCTATACGCTATGTCTAGTGTCTGCCGAGATCAGCCATGAAATCGTGACGATCTTTGATGAGCGCCGTGCGCAACGCTGCCTGTCCTATCTGAACTCTGCCGAAGCCCGCCTGGATGGCATGGCAGGTTTTGGCAAAGGTTTCGCGACCGAGGTCAATGACGAATGGCGCACCCAGCCAGGTGACCTACCCCGTTAAACGCGCTGAAACACTAGCTGTACTGTCGAAGACACTGCCAGAGGCTATCCTATGAATCTGACTCAAAAATTGATTGAGCGCTATCGCGGCGGACCCAACCACGCGCTGAATCGTACGCTCATGCTACTCGCCGCAGCGTCAGCTTATTTCTCATTTAGTTGTTTCTCCAACATGAATGGCAGTGGCCCGCCCAGCTTTGAGACCGTCGCTGCGGCTAGTGTAATCGCGTTTGCCACAGGAATCGCCATTTATACCGCATGGCATGTCTTGCTCGCCTCGGTACTTGAAGATGATCGCATCAAGGATAACCGCAAAAAGGTCATCGCACTCATTTTGACCGTCATCGTAATCTTCGGCATCAGCACCTGGCCGAATGTCGCCGGCATCGCGGGTGATCAGGCCCTAGATCTCAACATTGATCGATCACTCCAAGAGTACGAGGCCGTGGTTCACGACTATTACATCTATAACCAAGCCTTGCAGGGTATCGAACCCATTATCGCGCAAGAAATCGCAGGGTTATCGCGGCGGGAAAGTAATGAGCGCCTACATGGCACCGAGACAGGCTCTCCGGGCACCGGCGATGCTCAGCGCGCACTCGCTAACCTCGCTGCGGAGTTGAGTCTGATCCAAACGACCCTACAAACACAACAGAAAAAGCAATCCAACATCCTTGCCAAAGTGCAGCAGTCGCTGGGGCTGGCGCGCCAAGTCAGTCAGGCAAACGATGCACGTCACCTTCGCATCAACCTAATGAAACAACATACGGATCAAATTGCGGCACTTCTAGCTGAGCTCGATAACCGTATTTTTCTTACAAGCCTCGTCAAACACTTATCACAACTCCCTGTAAAAACCATCGCAACGCATAACCCTGCAAAAAGCCAGTCGCTACGACTAAGGCAACAACAGGTGATCACGACTCTGCAAGAAAGCGCCAACACGACCATCGAAAATATCACTGATGAAATAGATCTGGTCATCGCACAAGCACCGCCCCCTATTCCGCAGTTTGAGAGAATCTCTGCCATGAAAGCCGTGGTGCGCTATGCGACCGAATTCGGTCCGGCCTGGGTTGTCGGCTTCGGCATCGATGCCATGCCTCTACTGGTGATCGCTCTAATCATGATCAGCAAAGGTAGTATGACCACCAGTGAACGTCGCTGGCAAAGTGTGAGCTCAGCCACCGTCGAGGACCTTATGCGCGCGAAAGCCGCCGACGAGTTTATTAAACGGATGAGCATCAAACCTGATCACAAGGATGACTTCTTTCAAACCTTCTTTGGTGACAAACGTGTTGGAGAGCCGGAGCATGATGAGACTGAATGAGGCGACCGTTGAGTGGATCAAAAGCAATCAACATAAGATCGTAGCGATTAGCTTTAGTATCTGGATCGGCGTGTTGATCCTCTCAACCATTGCTGAAACCCTTTGGTTCGACGTTCTCCAGCACTGGTTTACGTCAACACCCGAGACGATCCCACAGGGCTGCCTGCAAATGGATGACGATATCCTCGTATGCGAGCAACCGCGAGCGCGTTGATATGCGCTTCCATCAACTTATCGCCGCCATCCTGCTGGCTAATATACCGTGTATTCAGACCATTCAGGCTTCTCCAGATCAACCACTGCTTAAGCTGCAGCACGATCACGTACTTTGCGAGTTTCGTAAGAAGAAACTACCGTTTGGCATGAGCAATCTAAGAAAAGCTGATAAGGATGCAATCAAGGTCGTCCAATGGATCGCTGACACCATAGGTATGGAAGCCAACTTTAGCGTCACACAAGCAAGCTTCAAACAGAGTCCTATTGCTATCGCCTATTTTCAGGATGGACGGCGCAAAATCACTTACGATGCTGAACTGAGATTCATTAACGACAATGGCGAGATCAGTTTTGATGATGTCGCCACCATCGCCCATGAAATGGGTCATTTACTGGGCGGCCACTTTACCAAAATTCGACGCAGCCCACATGAACAGGAACTTGAAGCAGACCGATTAGCCGGCTTTATAATTGGTAAGCTGGGTGGCACCGCCAATCAAGCCTCGGACTGGACGGACAAGATGAATCATAAAGACACATTAACTCATCCCGGCAGGAAGAAAAGAAAAAAAGCGGCTCAAGAGGGTTGGCGTCTCGCGCAAAAAACCACTGCACGCGAGGCCAGAGTCAACTGCATGAATCGATGGCTAAGCCCGACTTTTACCTTGCACCATCAATATTGCCGTATAGCATGGCGGTGCGATCAATCACCCCCTGCATCAGCCATGGCCTGCCAATCGTTAAGTGGAGAATGGCACTGGCAGTAAGCTGCACATAAGCTCAGACCATGCCTGAATATTCATCGTATCGATAATATTTTGGTGCGTCGTCTATGCGAATATGTAGCCAAGACACTCCACCAGCGGCAACCGACACCCATACCGGATGATGTGACAACCTAGCTTTGATCTGGGCTGATAGAACACGCCATATTTCCCGCTTCTGTTCCGGTGTCCCTCCACGCAAAAATTCAGCCAGACCACTATATTCTGCGTCCTCGTTAATTGGCGAGGGGACTACGAGTTTCGCATCATTGCCCAGGTTATCAAAGACAACGACACCATGGTTGTCGTTGTCCGGATCAAAAAAGGCTTTAAAAGTGTCTCGATCAGCCGCTTGGGGCTCTGGTATGTTCTGGATAATAAAACGAAATGGCTGCTGGACTGTCTCCTTCGATACAGGCGGTGTTTCCCAAATGTACGAATCAAATCCGCTGCGAGAGAACAATGAGAGGTAGAATTCTGTAAATTGCGAGCAGGAGTCCCACAAGTCCAAAACGTCGCCGTAAGTCAATACGCGCTCTTCGCGTTCAACATGGTATTCGTAAACACTGTTGCTAACCCTGCGTGCAACAGCAATGAAGCCGTCTCCTCTTACGATTCGAGTATCGCGATCGCCTACGACCCCCGCGTGAGCCGCTCTCATCAAATCCGCAGGTCGCTGTTGGTCTTCTGAGGCATCACCACCTTGAAAAAACGTTTTCAATTGCCCCCAACACACGATAATCGCTGTCAACGTGGTGCAGAAAGCCCCTAGAGCCAGCCAAGAGCTTTCAATCCAATTAAAGATCTCCAATGCAGCACTCCGTATCAATAGATATGATCACAGACATACGATTTTTATATTCTACTCATCTTCATGGCCCACAACGCAACCCGAAGACCATTTATTCTACCCGTGACTACGCCACTTTATACATGTAAGGCAGCAGTCGTTCGGTCATGATACTTTCAGGCGTCTGTGTCTTGAGCATCTCAACACAATCCTCGAGTGTCACCCAGCGAGGGACAATAGCGTCTTTCTTATTCTTATATAGATCATACGCGCTTCCTTGCTGCGCGAAGACTGGTTTGAGAACCATCACTATAGGCAATATATAGCGAATCCCCTTGGGCAACTCTAAATCAATGTGAATATAGTCTTGTGCTAAATCACGGGCCTGCCGGTCCGCTTGTTCCAAGAACTCACACGCGCGCTTCCAATCACGAGCCACGTTCTCAGTGCTAGACGGTATCCATCCTCCAGCAGCTTTTAATTCTAATATTATTAGCAACTCGCCACTATACACCGCTAAATCTATCTCTAATTCCTTGTGTTCGCCGTCTTTTGAATACACCCACTTTTTAGGCAACTTTATCCACCAGTCCCATACTCCGTCCGATATATCAATCAAATTAGGTGCAGCCAGCTCAAACGCTTCGCCAAAAAAATTTCCGTAATGCCCTCTCTTCCACTTCTGCTCCAACCTGTAATACATCCAGTTATTCGCCAAGCTCGCTGGAAAAATAAACATAACACCTTGGTGATTAGTAAAGAATGCCGGCGTTCTCCCGAAGTCCATATCTTCTGGTCTGGATTGTTTAATCACACCGAATCGGCTCTTCCAATCGTCAACAGTGATCCGAATTACCTCATCGCATATAGACTCTCCAAGGTTGAACGCTTTGATATCACGCGAGACTCCCTCAAGAAGGCCTTCGTCAAAGTAGCCTATGTCGCGCGAACATATGTAACCCTTAATCTCGATATCAAACATATAAGAGCCTTCGGCCATATGCCCAGCTCTAAGTGATTGCACCAGCTTGATAAAGTTTGCAAAACAAAGGTCAAAAAGAACTATTTCTTTCAAGCGCTTATCAATGCTGACGCCATTCGATGACAGATAGGCTAAAAGGATATTCAAGTGAAAATAAGGATCAGCATAGAAAGCCAAATACTTGAAGACGCCAGAGCGATACTTATCAAGATGATTCACCAAATCTCTTGATAAGCAATCGATCATCTCCAAGTTGTCCTCACCTGAATACTTGAAGTACTCCAACAACCCTGTAGATTGGAAAGCCCCACCAAATATAATGGCATAAGCATTAGAGTTTCTACGTTTTTCAAAGTTCTGCAAGAGCTCGAGCATGCTTGGCTCTTGCTCAGCCGCCAAAAGGCAGTTCCGGATAGAGAAATCCATTTTTTTATCAAGGAACTTCGCTTTAGATAGCGAGGCATTCTTTTTCAGCGCATCATATGCCAAAGAAAGAAATATTTGGCAAAGCAAAGTTGAATTCAGGCACGATTCAAAGTCCTTTGTTTGGATCTTTCGAACCGCTTTATTTTCAGATGCCTGAGACCAGTAGGCGAGCCAGTTCAAAGAAAAATACTTCGCATTCTCTAGCCCACCGTGCAGATGATGCATCTTGAATACCTCCTCATTGCGGCCCATAATTTTTATCACTATTTCAGGGTGCGTCTGCATAAACGCGGTTTTTCGCGCCAACTTCAACAGTGTCCTAAAATACCTCCTTACAAACTCCTCTCGCCGCGAGGATGCAATCTTTCGAACTCTGCCGTCAGCAGGCTTGAGATGTTTGAATTGTTGCAGCTCCGCAACTGCCAGGTTATAGATGTATCCTGGGAAACGCCCAGAAAGAGATGAAATGCGCCTTAAGGCAAATTCAATAAAATCGGTATTTTTTAAAGTTCTATTATCCAAATATATTACCCAACTGTGGTTTACGATGCGGTGGCACGCACAGAGTTGAACACTCGAAAATTAAGGGTTTACTTCGCGCTCACGACAAAGGATCCAAATAAGACTTGAAGTAGAAAGCACCCTCCTACTGATACAACCGACTGGAACACCACAATATTCCTTAATTTTTCAACGACATTTAGTCCCTACATAGGCTTCCTTCTTCTTAATTGGCCCATTTGCTCTACTTTGTGAGCTCAATGTAACTTATT
>CAZDEW010000109.1:0-9299 GCA_964504585.1 uncultured Pseudomonadales bacterium
CCACTGAGCTGATTGGCCTGCGCGACCACCCCACCCCGATGATCAGCGGCCTTTACGTGCTCGATTGCAATACCCAGCGCATCTCGACGCTACGTGCGAAGTTCGTCGTGTTAGCAACGGGTGGGGCTAGCAAGGTCTATCTCTATACCAGCAATCCTGATGGCGCGAGCGGCGATGGGATCGCAATGGCCTGGCGCGCAGGTTGCCGGATCGCGAATATGGAATTCAACCAGTTCCACCCGACCTGCCTTTACCACCCTCAGGCAAAATCCTTTCTGATCACCGAAGCGGTTCGCGGCGAAGGCGGCAAGCTTTTGCTGCCAGACGGCACTCGCTTTATGCCGAACTTTGACGAGCGCGCAGAGCTGGCACCCCGGGATATTGTCGCGCGCGCCATTGACCACGAGATGAAGCGGCTGGGTTCAGACTGCGTGTATCTTGATATCTCACACAAAGAGCCGGAATTTATTCGCGATCACTTCCCTACTATTGTCGAGCGCTGCAATCAGCTGGGCATCGACATCACCAAAGAGCCGATTCCAGTGGTGCCCGCTGCGCACTACACCTGCGGCGGTATCATGGTTAACCGACAGGGCCAAACAGATATCAAACACCTCTACGCCGTTGGCGAAACCACTTGCACCGGTCTGCACGGTGCGAACCGCATGGCCAGCAATTCACTGCTCGAGTGCGTTGTTTACGCGCAGTCAGCCGCCAAAGATATTCTGGCGCGTTTGCAGAACGCCGAGTGGCTTGGTGAGGAGAGACAATGGGACGAGTCTAAAGTCACCGACTCCGATGAGGACGTTATCATCTCGCACAACTGGGATGAGCTGAGGCGTTTTATGTGGGACTACGTTGGGATTGTGCGCACGACCAAACGACTTCAGCGCGCAGAACACAGAGTCAATCTCCTGCAGCGAGAAATCGCTGAGTACTACAGCAATTATCGCGTGTCCAGCGATCTAATCGAATTGAGAAATCTCGCCACCGTCGCTGAGCTCATTATTGACTCCGCATTGAAACGCCGGGAAAGCCGGGGGCTACATTACACCCTCGATTATCCGCAGACGATGCAACACCCGCACGACACAATTCTCTACCCCCCACGATTCACACAGCCTTTCGATTGATCAATCAGCCTCAAGGGCGAGATAGCTGATCAAGAAGCGCCACTGATCGGTACACAGCTGATCGCGCCATAGGTGGCGGATAGTTTCGGAATAGGGAGAGAGTATTTTTTTATAGCGCCTCCCTTTTCGCCCGCGCGTTTCACAAACTGCAATAGTAATACACCAGGGTGTTGCCGAGAGGCATCGAATGCCACCCACTAGCGCCTCGCTGCGCGCATCCCGTGCATCGCAACTGGACGGCTGGTAGACATAGCGTGCGCCAGTGTCGAGGCGCATCAAAGTCGCCGAATGACGAGCATTGGCAAGCTGACTTAAATCCTTGCGCGCCAGAATCAGCCAGAGAAAACTAGCGGCAACCAGACAAATGCTATGGCCGCTGCTCAAAGGGGCGGCGTCGACAAACAGGTAGCTAAGCAGGTAAAGAAAGAGCGCACCGTGCACGAACAGGTAGTAAAGGATGGCGAGCCGGGAAGCACGCAGATGCCAGCTATGATGCTGCGAGCTTGGCGCTCTGTGCTGCTGCGGGCTTGTCGCGGGGTAATTGCCCGAAGGTGCATCCTTGCTTAAGCGCATCATTAGGTTCCTCCCTGGAACATAGCGAAAATCGATACCGGAATACTACTCAATGAGTTGGCGCAGATCCCTCGATTTCTGGTAATCGAGCACGCACTGCACAATCGATTGCAGGCGGGGTGTTTCTGGCGCTCGCTTTTGCAAAAACCAGTCGTAGAGGTCCTGATCTTGACTCTCTAGCAAATGCCGGTAATCAGCCTGCTTATCGGGAGAGAGCGAGGGATAGTGCTGCTTGACGAAGGGCTCGAGGACGAGATCGAGCTCAAGCATTCCCCGCCGACTGTGCCAGATTACGCGCTGGTAGTCGCTGTTGTCTGTCAATTTGGTTCCTCGCATCTCATGCCGTTTGTTCGCTGGCGTAATCCGGATACTATGCCAGTGAACCCGTAAGCACAACTCGTTTGAGTTAGCAGCGCAAGATATTCGTAGTAAACTCAATTGTGGCGCGCTTTTTCCAGCGCCCTGGCACTCCACACACCGTAGCGACAAACAGATTTATGACCACAAACTCTCAAGTCACTGATTTCTGGGCTGGACTGCTCAAACTAAGCCCCGACTCGCCTGATCACAAATCTGAGGCGAAAGTCTTCGCGCTGGACAATCTCGGCGTTCTCACTGTGAGTGGGCTGGACGCAGCAACTTTTTTACAGGGGCAAGTCACAGTTGACGTGGAATCCATGGCGGACGGCACCGGTGCGATGGCCGGCCACTGTGATCACAAAGGGCGACTGAATAGCAACTTCTTTTTACTCAGGAATTCGCAAACGGATTTTTCTCTGGTACTCCATCAAGACGTAGCGGAGTTTGCACAACAGGCGCTCGCGAAATACGCCGTTTTCTCCAAATGCGAAGTCACCAATGACAGCGACAGCCTGGCGGTGATCGCCTGTGACGATCCTGAAGCGCTGGACTCTCTTGTTGTGAGCTGCAAAACGGCCGATACCGATTGCAACCCAAGCAATCTAGGCTCGCTGATCTCACCCGCTTCCGAGAGCGTGGACGTTAACAACAGCAACCTTCTCTTGCTCATCGATGTCGCAAATTTACAGAATCCGGGCAAGTTGATCGAAGCATTATCTGAATTTAATTTCGCTAATTCGCAACAGTGGGCGCAGCGGCGTATTTGCGCGGGTGTGGCATTGTTAAAGGCGGGACAGCTATCAAAACACATACCGCAGATACTCAATATGGACCAACTTGGCGCAATTAGTTGGACCAAAGGCTGTTATACCGGGCAAGAAGTCGTCGCAAGGCTGTTTCTATTTGAACTGTGCAACATCACCGCGACAGATTTTGCAGATTTTCTGAGCAGCGCAGAACAAGCAACTATACTGAATGAGGAAGGCAAAGCCATCGGCGATATCGTCGACTGGTCCACCGGCGACCCGAACACTTACACCGGTCTGGCAGTCGTAAAGCTGCGCGAGGCGCTCAAGCTCACTGCGAGTCACTCCAGTGACGAGCGGAACACGCTGCAAGGCATGGCCTTGCAATGCGCCGTCGGTTTTCAGGATGAGAAACTGCCAGCCAGACTGTTGGCACCACCGTACATATCAATGGAAGAATTGCTCAATGTCTCAGAACAGGACTCAAAGCCCCAATAGCCCGGAAGAAGATTCAGGCACACCCCCTCCGAACGTAGAAAACTCCCTGCACTTACAGGCAGATTCGCAGGACGAAACTTCAAGGCGAGCAGTCGCTAAAATCCGCGACCAGCTGCTAGAGCAAATCGATAACGACACTATTCAAATTCCGACTCTCCCGGAAATCGCACTTTCTATCCGTGACGTTTGCAGCAGTGACGACGCAACGATAAAGGATGTCAGTAATATCATCGAGAAAGATCCAGGCATTGCCGCTCGAGTTATCAAGGTCGCCAACAGCCCGCTCTTTCGCGGCAGCCAGACGATCGATAATCTCAGCATGGCAACATCCAGGCTCGGTATGCGCTACACAGCTAATTATGTGACCGGCGTTGCCATGCAGCAGATTTACCAACCGCAGCATCGTGTCATCGAAACGTTCATGCACGATGTCTGGGAGCGCAGTGCCATTATAGCCGCCAGCGCTACCGTCGTCGCCGGCCAGGATAGCCGTTTCAGCCGCGAGCAATCGACATTAGCGGGCCTGACTCATTTAATTGGCATGCTCCCGCTACTGCTATTTGCCGAAAAGGATGAAGGGCTTCGCTCAGACATTGAACTGTTGAGCACCGCGATGCACCGCATCCACGGCGAGCTTGGATCCATGATCCTGTACCAATGGGATTTCCCGCCCGAAATTGCAGAAGTACCCATTCTGTATAACGACCCAGATCGCAGTTGTACCGACGCCTGCTATGCCGATGTCATCAGCGTCGCCTACAGCCATTGCGTCGACGCCGATCAAATCACCGTACCCTGGGTTGCACCCAATCAAATCACAGCGGCACACCACCGCCTGAACATGCAGGAATTTGAGAGCGAATCAGAACAACAGTCGCTGGTTGAGCACATCGAGTTAACAGCAGCCGCGTTTGCGGCCTAGACAACAGCGCGCCTGCAAACCTGAAGCCGTTGCACCCAATACAGTAACGCGCTAGTCTAAAGCCACTTCTTAAGAGGCTTTGGCATGGACATTGTTGGACATCGGGGTGCAGCCGGCGAAGCACCTGAAAACACTCTGACCGCAATTTCGCACGCCCTCAGGCTGGGTATACGCGATTTCGAAATCGACATCAGGCTTTGTCGCGACGGCGTGTTTGCAGTTTTGCATGATGCATCGCTTTACCGCACGACGGGCCATGACCAGCTTCTGCATGAACTTAGCAGCGAACAATTAGTCACCTTCTTTGCTCACACACAGCAGCGCAGCTGGAGCGGCATAAGCGCAGAGCAACTTGGCAACAGCTTTATTCCACTGCTGCCCCAGGTGTTAAGCTTCGTACCACCTAACACGAGCTTTCAACTTGAAATAAAAAGCGACGAGTACACCAATAGCGAATTGATCGTCGCCGAGATCGGCAGGCAGTTCACACCCGGCTGTCACGCTCTCGAGAATCTAGCCATTACTTTTACTTCCTTTGACATCGAGATCGTCAGCCAAATTAAGGAACAGTACCCTTATCTGAATGTCGGTGTGGTCTCTGACGAAGACCCGATGGAGGCGCTGGAGATCGCCGAAGAAATTGGAGCCAGTCACTGCTGTCTTAAGCACACGCTGCTCATGGAGGCTGACTTGAATCTCAAGCAAACTCTCAAGAACACCGACTTGCACGTCTCACTGTGGACAGTGAATGAGCTTACATTGCTTGAGTATTTCGCATCGCTGGGCGTAGATAGCGTGATTACCGACATACCCTCAGCGTTACTTAGCGAGATATAACTCGGCTTTTGAGTGCTCACTAATTGCGACCAAAAACCCTCGGACGCTCATAGCGATACAAACCCAGGTCTTCCTCTTCCCTCTTGATGGTTTCGGCCTGCTCACCAAAATATTCGACGCGCAGCGCGTGTAAACTGGAAGCAAGATTTTCCCCGTCAGATTCAGCACCATCTGTGAGCTGATTCCGCGCCCGCATATAGGCGTAGCCGTTTTCCCAGCGCTTATTGTTCTGCCGATCCAGAGTCGCTAACGATTCGACTTGCTCCTCACTCAAGCCCAGCGAACGCCTTATATCGTTAATCGCTTGCTGTCGGGGCACCTGTTCCAGCGCGCCAAGCTCTTGCTGCACCGACTCCATACCAAAAAAGGTCTGGCTTAGCAGACTGGCAGAACCAACTGTCAGATCTTCGGTAGTGCCCAAATACTGATTGAGGTAGGTGCGATACAGAATCGAGGCCTTATCCTGGACCGAGATGTCTGTTGTTTTATCCAGAACATCCACAGCCAGCTTTACCGCACTGCGTCGCTGCGCATCATCCAGCGTAAAACCGTCCCATATCTCCTCTGCACGATCACCAAAGTACTCACGGCGCTTGATCCAGAGCTGACGCTCCTGATCAGCGAGATCCAGCTGATTTAACGCAATGAAATTGTCTTTTAGCCAGGCTTCGTAGATGGCCATTTTCTGGATGTTGGCAATGATCGTTTCGGCATGACCGGGAAACGCCTGCTCGATCAATTTCTGGAATGCATCCGGGGGATAGGCTGGACCAGCCGCTTGAATGTCGGCCATTAATTCAATCAGCGAAACCTGAAATTTTAACGGCGGCAAGTCTCCCTCGTATGCGGCCTGGAGCTCTTGAATAATCCAGGCCAGATCTTCAAGCTCAACATCTGCCCGTTGATGCTTTTGAATAATGTGGTGCGGAATATCAACCGCATTAACAGCGAGTGGTTCAAAATTATTAGAGTCACCGAAAGACGGTTGCGCCAGCTCTTGCATGGAGGTAGTGTCTTGTGTACCGCGACCCAACCAGAAAACAATACCGATGACTATCGCGGCGACAATAAGAACGCGCATCACACTCGACTGCATCATGTTCTGTGCCTATATACGGAAGACCACATAGAGAAAACCGGATTGAAATAACCGGATAGAGAGAACCGCCTCTCGAACTCACATCGTCGAAAGGCGGTTCCCGATCGTTAGCTTTATAGAAGCGGCTGTAACACAGGCCAGATTTGATTCGCGAGATTCACAGAGCCGTCCACAGTTGGATGAATATTATCGCTCAGTACCTGACTGGCCGGCACTGTCCCTCGCGGATCAACAAAGGAGCAATTCGCATTGGAAGAAACCTCGCAGCCGTAGCCCAGCAAATCATCACCGAGATTTAGGGCTTTCGTGAGATTCGAGTTACCGCGAGGCAACTCGTAGTAACCCAGCCAAACGACATTCTCGACGTTATCCGATGCCATCTGGTTAAGTAAGTTAACCTGCACGATGTATTGATCAACAATCAGGTTCACGCAGCTGCTAGAGATATTGCGACGCCACCACCGCGTGCGGCAGCCGTAGGGGTCAAATAGTGTCGCGGGAATCAGGATATCGTTACCGCCCCCATCCATTACGATGGTCGCAATGTTACTGTTCGTCGACTTGGCACTGTTGTACTGACTAATCACGGACGGCGCCAAAAATCCCCCGGAAATCTCTGCGCCACTTTGGGTATAGTCTCTGAACGTTTCGCCCGCATAGGCTTCGAGTGTTTGCTGAATCACACCGTTAAGATCAAAAATCGAATCGCCAAGAGTAATGACGTCATTGCGATCAGCATTCTCAACATAAGAGCCACCCGAACAGCCCACGATACCCATGACGATTACTGCTGCGAGCAAGCGCCTGACCGCGGAATAAATTGAATGGCCTGTATGGATTAGATTATTTGCTTTATTTGTATTCTGAAAAATCATGCGCAACTCCTGGTATTGTGTTAGTTATAGAAAGAGCATTTCTTACGCACTGCACTGGCTCCACCACGAGAGACAAACAATCTGTTGGCATCACCACCTGCAGAGATTTCAGCGACTTTAGGCGCAACTACTTTTACTACAAATACTTTTATTGCAACTGCATAAACGCAAACCATTTAGACGCAATAACAACCACCTAAAGCGCTTTAAAAGCCAATAACCGGACTGTTCGGACACTAGACACCGCTCTGGAACTGCAGCAATTCGTTTGCTAATTGCTTGTCCCACTGGCTTTCACTGCGACTCCGGAACTGCGTGCGATTCGACAGGAACCAAAAACAGAATGGCTTGAGCAGAAAAAGCTTGCAGCGCTTGATTCAGTGAGTGTGAGAATAAATTTGTGTTACCAAAGCCTAATTATTGTTTCGCTTTTTAGCCACACATGCTGTGAAAACAGGCTGTCCGGAAATATAACGTTTTTTTATGAAATCGGTCAAAGGCTTTTTTTGTTTTTTAACTCGCAGCATGCAACATTGAAAAAATCGCTTTATCGACTTAAGTGCCGCTATTGGTGGTGCCACCTGCAGCTGCTTCGGTTCAGCGCAGCAAACAAAAATCCGCTTCATGCAAATGCGCTTAGGCAAAACGATTAGAACCACTCTATACCCCACAGCGCCGAGGCAGCGAACTCTAGTGGGTCGGGAATAAAATCCGGATCCATCAAATGGACCCTATCACGGCTTTTGCGTAGAACCCAAAGTGCTTCATCTTGAAGTGCCGGCCATTAGCGGCGCAGCGATACCACAAAGTCAGCTGTCATGTGCTAAATTTGTTTAGAGTCTTCCACAACCAATCGGCCAATAGCCAAAGAATGATCAAACAACCCGAAAGTCGCTGGACGGCATTTGCCATACACCTTGCCCTAAGCGCGGCGATTTTCGTCGTGCTCGCGGCGATTATCATCTTTTTTTGGTATCCGGGCTTTTTGTTCCAGACCGATGGAGGCTGGCAAGGTATTCGTCTGATTGCCGGCATCGATTTGGTACTTGGCCCCCTACTCACCCTGATTGTTTATAACAAAGGCAAGAAGAGCCTCAAGGCTGACTTGTCGGTGATCGCCGCGATACAGTTTTCTGCACTCTTTGCGGGCACTTATCTGGTGTATCAGGAGCGTCCAATTGCCGTCATATTCGCCGACGACAAGTTCAGTACCGTTTCGCAAAACTCGTTCAGATTCCATGGCCTGGACCCTTACGAGAATCCACTGATGAACGGCGCCAAGCCGGTATGGCTGTATGTTCCGAGGCCGCTGACACAAGCAGAACACGAAATGTCATTGTTGCAGCAGTCGCATCTCGATCAGAGGCGCTATCAACCGCTCGATCAACACCGCCAGCAACTGAAGATGCTAGGCAAGACGAATATTCCGGACCAGGATAGCGTGGACGATTCCTCTCCCCAGCGTTACTACCCGGTACTATCGCGCTACTACGAAGGTTACCTGTTGGTCGATACCGAAACACTCGCAGTTGACAAACTGATTCTCGGTCGTAGTACTGACGACATGGGCATCAACGTTCAATAGCTGTGGGGTCTCGGCCCCACGGCCGACTGACTTTTTTATTCGCGACTTCCTGTCGCTCACCCTACGGGCTTTCGTGAAACCTTCGCTCCTGCTCGGTTTTCTACAGCGAAAAAAGTAAGCAAAAACGCCGCAGCAACAAACTTGCCCTTCGGGTTCCCTCAGTTGACCTGCCTTTATAACTAACCGCGCAGAATGCACATCCTGTGCAACTACGCTCTCGCGGCGTCCTGCCGCTCGCACGTTAACAGTCAGGCCGCCTTCGGCAGTTTGAAAGCTGAAAAAAGACCACAACACCAATCTCTCTACGAACGCAGCCCGAAGGCAAATAAACACCTAGCAGCTCAGAAGCGAGCGCAGCGAGACTTCTGCCAACCTGAAGGAGTGAAGCTGTGACTATGATGTTTCTACGCAGTGGAATGTAGACATAGGCGGTCAAGCGGCCTTCCGCTTGTCGGCTTTGCTCTTATCTTTGCCGATCAAAGATAAGTCGCCCGCGGGGGCGAGTCCCCGCTGTTTCCGTGGCTACCGCCACAAGGTATGTGGGGTCTCGGCCCCACGGCCGACTGACTTTTTTCTACAGCGAGAAAAGTAAGCAAAAACGCCGCAGCAACAAACGTGCCCTTCGGGTTCCCTCAGTTGACCTGCCTTTATAACTAACCGCGCAGAATGCA
>CAZDEW010000110.1:0-9285 GCA_964504585.1 uncultured Pseudomonadales bacterium
TTGACTACGAATCAAGGGGTCGGGGGTTCGAATCCTCCTCGGTCCGCCACTTCCCCCTTTAAGGTATTGTTATCATTCATTTTTCTGCTCATTTTGTCGAACCTTCGTCTTAGGGTTCGTCAGTTTTTGAACCCGTTACGTTCTTTTGTAGCTTCGCAAATCCACGATCTGCCATAAGCCCGCGACGCGCTTTACCCGCGTAAATCTGGACCATCTGCGGTGAAGTGTGCCCGGTCCAAGCCATGATCTCTCGCTCCGACGCACCCGCCTCCGCCAACCGTGTGGCACAAGCCTTCCTCAAGCCGTGTGCTGTGCACTCAGAGAGCCCGGCCTGATCGCACCACTTGCGCATAGCGTTCCCAAGCCCGTTTGCTGACCGCGAGCGCCCGGCGGATGTTTCGAGGAAGGTCATTTGAGACCTTGGCAACTGATCCAAGACCGTACGCAAGTCAGGGTGGATCGGTATGTCTACAACAACCTCAGAAAAGCGCTCAGTCTTTTGGCGGCGGTACTGAATTCGATCACCCTTGACGTTCTGCCAACCAAGTCGGACAGCATCCACGCGCGAGCAAGCCGTATAGAGCATGAGCGTGACCGCCGTATGAGCGGCTGAGCCAAGCTCATGATGATCGAAGAATTTACCCAGCTCGCTTTCCGTCCAAGTGTGAAATCCCTGCGAGCCCGTCCTCATTTTCTTGATGGCAGCGGTTGGATTGTCATTGCGCCAACCAATTTCAATTGAGTGATTGAGAAGCATCCGAAGCATCCTCAATCGGTTGTTTCGAGCTGACGGGCGATCAGTGAGCGGTTCCAGAAGCTTAACAACGTGCTGGCGCTTCATTTGCGCGACAAGTCGATGTCCGTGCTCGTTTCTCAGTCGTTCAATCTCGCGCCGATATGTTGCTTTTGTGCTCGCACTCAGAGCAGCGAATTCCGGGCTCTTATAGTAGGAGACAACAAGCGCGTTGATCGTGCCGCGCTTGGTGGAAGCAGAACCGAATTCCTGAGATCGAAAGCCCGAAACCGCCCGCTCATAATTCCTCCGAAACTCATCCGAGCCATACTCGCCGTGAATTTCCGTGGAGAAGCCGCGCTTGCGAAAGCGATAGCGGCGCTTGCGATGGCGGTCAAAGTACGCCGTCACGCCCGGAAACTCACGCTTGATCCGCCGCGACATCAAAGATCACCCCAAGTATCTTCCTCATCCTGCGACGGCAGCGCAGCCGCGAAAGAGTGAAGCTCAGTCACCAACCAAAGCCGCCGCGATCCGACGCATCGGGGGCGAGGCATCGCGCCCGCCTCAACCAGTTCGGAAAACTTTGCAGGCGAGAGGTTGAGCATTGCCGCAGCACTTGCCTTATTCACACAGATCGCGGGAAAGTTGGATTGAGCTTGGTTGTTGTGCATTTCAGAAATCCTGTCGGTATGTCCCGGTAGGGCAATCAGGCAAAACCTACCGGGACCGATAGGACGCTGGCATGTCGACAACCAGCGCCCCTGAACCGTGTGACATTGAGTAGAAACCCCAATACCCAACCACACGGATTGCCGGATGCCCCTTTGGGAGCGATCCGAAAATTAGGCGGACGGGTTCAAATACCAGCTACGGTGATCAGTAAAACCAGCACCGAAATCCATCCGAACTTTATATTCAATCCCATCAACTTCAAAACCCTCGCGGGTAAAGAGCTGAGGACCTGCCACGCCATCGAGATAGGCGTGCTGCAAACCATCGGGGGAACCGGGCGCAGCGCAGAGATACCATGCCGTCGAGCTTGTGAAGCGGGGCTCAACAAGCAGCTTCAGCTTCCCAGCAAACGGATTGACGTTCGCAACCTCGTTTGCCGCGATGTCCGTCAGCACTTGCTCAGCGAGGGTTTCCAGCTCAGGCGGTACGACGAGGAAGGCAGGCACCACGTTGATTGCTTCACCCGCGAGCCCTTTTTGCCGACGCATTGCAATCCGCGCAGCACCCAAGCTGGCCACCGAAAGCGCAGCAGGCGCGCCCGCGATGTTTCCGTGATCGGCATGGAAAAGCGTCTTGTTGTCAGAGAGTTTGGGGCCAAGCCCGCCATTTTCTTCGAGCAAGCCTGCAAAGAGCTTTGCCTCTGTGTTCGCGGCACCCTGACCTAGCATCGGGAACATGTTTGAGAAAACATCGAGATCATCGTTCACAATCGCCTGACGTGTGATCCCGAAAATCTTGCCGTAGGTTTTCACGGCGAAGGTTTCGGCACCTTCCTCGATAGTCCCAGCCTTGAATTCCCCCTGCTCATTGACTTCCTCAAGATCGGGGCCCGCCGACACCTTGACCGAGTGCAGTGCGCGGAAATTGGACGCAGCAATCTCGCGGCTGGTCTGTTTGATCGCGGATTGCGCAGCTTCATAAGACGTGGACAAGGATTTTTCACCGACACCGCGCAGAATTTCAGGGAAATCACTTGTGCCGTGCAAGGCCATTTCCACACGGGATGCGACGGAAGCCATGGACGCGCCCTTACCGTTGTGTTGCAAGCAAACGTCCGCGATCTCAGAAAGTGAAGCCCCAGCAAACTCACGCCCCATTGTCGGTTTGTGTGTGCGATTGACGCGAGAATAGATGCCGTCAACGATCTTGTCTTTCAGGCCCTCGCCACCATCCCAAGAGTGCCCGACTGAGTATCGCGCATAATGCGCATCATCAGATGCGCGGCGCATCGGCGGATTTTGCGCAGCGAGCTCTGCCGTTACGAATTGGCGCGCAGCATCGACCGTGACACCTTCATTAATCCAACCATCTAGCCGGGACATCGCATTCACGCGCATCGCCAAATCAGTGGATGCCAGCGACGTAAGGGCCTTCACCCGCGCGAGCTCTTTGCGTGGGTCATTTCGGTCAGCAGCGCTCATGACCGGCGAAAGGCTTGCCGGTGCGTTGTTTTGATCGGCAGGAGTAGTCTGTGTGGTTGTTTCGTTGCTCATTTGCAGTTCCTTTGAAGAGTAATTGACCCAATTATTTTGGCTTGCCATCTGGATCAGCTTGGAGGGAGAGCGGGCGTAAACCCGGTAATCGAATTCGGACGGCTGAGAGGGATCGCCATCGGATCGAGCGACATCCGCAAACCCAGCCGCGACAGCTTCCTCAGGAGTGAACCAAGTTTCAGCCGCCATCATTTGGCGGACATCCGCAGATGATTTCCCCGAACGCTTAGCGTAGATCGCAGCAACGGCATCAGAAATCTTATCGAGACCATCGGCAATCCGGCGATGTTCAGCACTTGTGCCGCGAAAATCGGTCCCGTCACGCGACGGGTCATGGATCATCAATAGAGAGCCAGCAGACATTTCAATGTGATCGCCCGCCATTGCGATCACCGATGCGGCACTTGCCGCGACCCCTTGAACGACAACTGTCTTTCGCCCCTTGTATCGTGACAAGACAGCATGGATTGCGGTGCCCTCAAAGGCGTCACCGCCGCCGGAATTTAGCACGATACGGACCGGTCCTGAAAAGAACCTGAGCTCATCAGCGACACTCTCGGAGTCAAAGTCTACGCCGACAACACCCCAAAGCGTTATCTCCGCCTGTCCGCCCAAAAGCGATACGTGCTTTGTGTGATCGGCCTGTGCGATTGTTGGCGACATCAGTTCTGATCGCTTTCCGCTTTCCAGAACATCACATCACCGTCATGCACCACATGGTCGTGCAGAGCCTCGAACGTCGAGTCGTAGACGTCTTTGAAATCGACAAGAATGCGCGTGACGAACCAATTCGATTTTGAGGTTTGGTCGAGGATAATGGCCGAAACGCTCGCCACGTCCTCAAGCAAGTCAAACGATGGGTCCTCATTCGGGTTGAGCGAAACCAGAAGGTACGGGACCGCTTTGAGTGTTTCATCGCTCAGAGTTGAGAGAAGCGGCGCAGAAAATCGGGCGATGGACGATGCCATTTCGTGGGTCAGACCGGTCTCAATGAGATACCCAAAGGCACGCAGCGTCAAAATGTTTGGGATGCTGTACCGTTGCCATCCGCCAGTATCCGGCAAGTCCAAATAGTTTTTCCGCTGCCACTCGCGAAGGGTTTGGACGTTCATGCCCAGCAGGGCGCTTACCTGCGTAGACGTGAAAAGTCCGTCTTTGATTTCAGTTTTCATTATGCTGTCCTTTTGAAAAACATCGAAGCATTGATGTTTTACGCTCGTGATACCTCAGATGTCAAGAAAAACATCAATGGCATGATGTTTTATCGTTCGATGTCAGCGATTGAAACGATCTCGCCATTCTTGGGCACGACCTGACTGGCGACAATCATCGCGGCACGTTGCATCGCGGCGCGCCCTTTGGGGGTGATCTCTTCAATCGGAGCGTAGAGCGCCAACTCAAGTAGACTTGCCAGCGTGCTTACTTGTTCAGAGGGGGTTTCAAAGCCAACGAGATTGCCGTTTGCCATTCTGTCGTTCCTTTCAGTTGATGGTTGTCGCCAACCTTTTAAGGTGATACTTTTAAGTCATACTGATAGGATTGGATCAAGTCGCCGCCTATCGTCAATAGGAAAAGATCACTGTGAGCGAAAAATATCACATAACCGGACGGCAGATTGCGGCAGCTCGAACATTGGTAGGAATGTCCCAGCCCCACTTGGCCGAGGCCGCGAACATCTCTGTTCCGACCTTACGCAGGATGGAAGCTAGTCCAGGCGAAGCAACAGGGCTTGCGAACAATGTCACAGCCGTCCAAGCGGCATTAGAGGCCGCAGGTATCGAGTTCATCGAGCCCAACGGCGGTGGGGCAGGGGTGCGCCTTACGCGCCCAAACGCTACACCGCAGGGGTAGCGATCCGTGCAAATCGCGAAGCAGGCGGGATTGAGGCGCTGAGCGGCTTGCAATCTCGCAAATGTTCAACTGATCGCACACGTCAAGCCGTGCACCCCTCCTACTGAGGATCGGAGGCTTTGATCGGGCAGTTAATCCCGATTTGGGACTAATGGCGAAAATCTGGGATTAGCTTGGGACTAACATTCTGCGGGGCTTGGGGTGAAAACCTATATTTAACAGGTCGATAGCTCTAAGGTTGGGATCAAGGGACCAATGGGAGCAACTTTCGGGCCCTGCATATAAAAAATTGTGAAAATCATCTTTTTTATCTTTCCTCATACGTAGACGGAAAAGTTAGTCCCATAGTCCCAAATGGGGGCTGGGTAGGCAGAAAGTTAAATAAAAACAATGCATTGAGGTTGGGATTAACGAAAATCCTTGATCCCACGCTAATCCCATGTCGCGCTACTAATCCCAAAATCGCGATCAGCCAAACGCGGAGTATCGAGAACCGTCCGGCCACCCTTGGCACCGCCAGTAACAACAACAACCCCAATCTGTAGGTATTATGTTACCCCATTCAGGCTGATTACATGCGGCGTGAATTACCCGCATGTTCCACAGCTCCCAGAAGGACCCGCAACGACCAGCGCGACCTATAACGCTAAAGATAGATGGATCGCGTAAAGTCAGCGCCAAATCCACCCTATCGCATGTGAGGAATTTGGGGGCGATGCGTTCCAATTGACGGTGATGGGCAAAGCTCACCAACATCAAGCGCCGTCCAGCATCCGAACAATCCGCCCGCCGATACTAGGCTGAACCGACACCAAGGTACGAGCAACGCCCTGTCAACTCAGGAAGGCAAGCCTTATCCAGCATGGCAGCTTTACAAGCGTGAGACAAAGTCCCTCTGTCTCACTCTGTCCCAACCTGTCCCGGTGATAGTGGGGTGGGACAGTACGCATCCCCCCCCCCCTTTAGGGGGGGGGTGCTGTTGTCCCGCTCTACCCCCTGAGACAATCAGGTTGTCTCAGGTAGTCAGGCGACACAGAACCAATCAGCCCCCCGTATCGTTTGAAATAGAACTAACCACCAATCTGGCGATCCAGTCTGAAATGGTGGCATTGCTTTGCGGAAAGCAAAACAAGCGGAAGGTTCGCCGAGGATAACACTGCGCGCCGGTGAGGTTGCGCCGCAGAGGCCCCCAGCGGCCCCACAGAGGGCCTTGCGTGCATCTTGGCACCCTTGTGGCCTAAAAGAGCATGATGGCACTCAGCGACTCGCTCACGCGCTATGCGATGCAGTGGGGCACTCAGAGTTTTGTAATGTGCAAGACAAAACCACAGCGCATTAGAAAGGCTGCAGTCTGAGGTGTTTTTGCACGGCATACAAGTTGATTGACGTTCTGGGCTTTGCCGCGCAAGTTGCGCCGAACAGAGCAATCTTCGCGCTCTTGCGCGCTTTGGTCTAAAGCTTCTATGAAAGGTCTTTACCCGGATGACGATTACGCAATCATCTCAAAGACTTACAGCGACTGATATCAATCGGTTTGTTGAGACCGGGAAATCGGAAGACACAACTCTCGACTTTAAGCTTGAGCCATACAAAGCGGGCGACGACGGCAGCAAAGACTTCGTGAAAGACATTACTGCTTTTGCTAACTCTCAAGGCGGTCACATCGTTATCGGTATTGAAGAGCAAGAAGGGATCGCAGTGGCGGTCAAGCCAATCACAAATTTTGATTGGGACCGTGAAATACTTCGTCTTGAAAACCTTTGCCAAGATCGGATTGAGCCTAAGGTGATGGGTATTGAGATATATACCATCGAGATAGATACTGGCGATGTACTTGTGGTAAAGGTTCCAAAGAGTTGGACAGCACCGCACCGCGCTCAATCAAAGAAATCCAAAACCTTCTACCAACGGCACTCTAGGAGCATTTCGGAGATGGATGTAAGCCAGCTCAGGGAGGCATTTATTGGATCATCTACGGCGTTTGAAAAAGCAGCGGCGCTTTCTAGGCGATGGGCATATGGAGTGGTCGCAGAATTGGAAAAATCAATTGATGAACAATCACATAAGGATTTCGATGAAGGAAGGAGTAAGACTTTCTGGCATGAAGAAGAACCAAGCCCAAGGGACGGAATATTAACGCTCCACATCATCCCGATAGGCAGTATGTTGGACCGAAACTCCTTTCCAATAGAGGCTTTGGAACGGAAACACGGAGTTTTCTCACCTCTCGCCGCAATGGGGTGTTCAGATAGAATAAATCTGTCAGGCGTCCGGTATTATATGAACGACCCCGAAATTAATGTTTACACACAGTTGCATCGTTTTGGAGCTGTTGAGGCAGTTAGCGAAAAACTCTTATGGCAGCAAGACGGTGGTAGGTCACTTCTGGTTAGAAAGATCAATCAAGAGCTCAAAAATAAGCTTCCTATATATCTGAAGGGCATCAGGGAGCTAGGTGCCCGCCCGCCGTTGTTTATCAAATTGAGGGTATCACGTGTTAAGAATTCTACTCTAGATACCGGATCAGCTCATGCGCATTTTAGCCACGTCATACCCGAATACACCGGCAAAAGCATCGAGCTGCCCGATATTGTTCTCACCGACTTTCCAGACGCTGATGGGATTAATGCTATCGGTAAGAAGCTCCTTGATCCGCTCTGGAATGCTTATGGACGCGCCCGCTGTCCCTATTTCGATGATGAAGGAATTTGGCTTGACTCGATGTGAGACGAGCCAATCCGTGATACATTCAGTCCACGCGCCAAACCAAATCATTGCGAACACAAATGATTTTAGCCTTCTTAAGGACACCCAACTCGCGATTAAAAACCCTTCGATGCGTTTCGCGCTTTCCGGAGGTAGAGAGATCACCCTTTGCGATGCAAGTTTCCATCCAATTCTTCAACGGAACGCAAGGACCATCAGGATAACGGGGATCACTCCGTAACTCGCCACTGTTGCTCAGCAACTCATCGAGAACCCTCAAAGCTGCGCGGGCTGGTCCTTGTACACTTTCGATGCTGGATACCGAGACATTAACCGGCTCAACAAGGCAGGTTGTAACGGCGTCGCCGTCCTGATCAACGCCAAGCTCGATCTGACGAAGAAGGTACGGAAATTTATAGCCGGTGGGCCCGTCCCGCTGTTTCGTGACCTCGGCGGTGATTAGACCAACCTCATCACGTGTAAGCTCGATCTCGGTGTCAACCGCTGCCCTGAGTGATGAATGCCCGCGAGCGCCCCGCGCAACATCTTTACCGGAGTGGTGGATGAGCATGATATTGGCCCCCGTACCACGACGCAGGACATCTAAGTTCTTCACAAGATCGGCGATGTCAGGCGCGGTATTCTCATCCCCGTCGCCCATTACACGCGACAAAGTATCGACCACGATCAAGTCAAATCGTCCCAACTGCGAGGCGAGATGTTGAACCATCTCAACCATTGAAGCTGCCTCAGATGATTTTCCCGCAAAAGTCACCGGTGCTGCGATAACCCAAAACTCTGGATCATCGAGCGCCGAAACACGGTTTGGGAAGGATGTTCCACCCTCAGCGGCTATGTACAGCACGTTTCCCTTGTTAACCCGGCGACCGCCCCACATTTGGCCCTTTGAGATATGATGAGCGAGGTCGAGGGCGAAGAAAGATTTACCTACATTGGATTGACCGAAAACGACCGCGAGGGTTCCCTTGTCTAACCAACCCTTGACCAAATAATCCCGATCAAGAGACGGCTCGAAATTTCCCGCCCAAGTCGCAGCAGCTAAAAGCTCCTTCGCCCTCGGCTTGAGGAGCGCCGGATCGCTGCGCATGGGCGTCACGTTGTCGAAATCACTCACGCCGACACCTGCCGAAAGGCGCCGTTGGAGTCCACACGCGAAAGAAACGCTCGCCTATCCTCAAGCTCAAATCCATTCCAAAGGCGCACGAAAAGCCGCTTTCTGTCCGCCAACGGGGCGCTGTCTGTATGGAGTTTGGTCAGAAAATCAGGATCATCAAAATGAGGGAACTCATCGTATGTATCGTCGTGAGTGCAGTCCTCACGTTGGCGACGATACTCCTCAGCGACCTCAGCAAAGAGCGTATTACCGCCATAGACCTCACGATAGACACCAGCACCCGCGTGCAGTTGCTCAACGAATTCATCACGGGCTTCATTAAGGATTTCGTACCCCAACTCTTCAGCCTCTTGCTCGCTCAAGGCGGCGATGCACTTCATGATAAATTTTACCGCAGGCGAGGTGCAGAATTCGAGGTTCGACGCAGGCGCTTTTTTTACTGACGCCTCAATAGGGGTGTTGCGCGCGGTTCGACAGGCTAACCTATTGCCGAAAGAAGAAACTTCGCTTCCTCCTCGGTCCGCCACTTCAATTAAATGCAATGACGTAATGCCTCACAGCGGAAAAATCGGGCCGCTTTGCGTGCCTTAGACGTAGGCGCAACGTTTGCAGCATATTCATCGACTATTGAA
>CAZDEW010000111.1:0-9088 GCA_964504585.1 uncultured Pseudomonadales bacterium
GCCGAGGTTGATCGAAGCTATGTTGATCGAACTTAAATTGTTCGAACACATGTCGCTCGAATCTGGGCAGAACCGCCTGTAACGCTTATCTACTGGTCAATGCATGACAGGATGCATTCTGGGCACTATCTGGATACTCGTTCAATGTGCTTACAGGCTGCAGCGTGACGTTTGTTGTGGTCCGCGCTGCGCCAACAGGAAACTCCGAGCAGTCAGTGTCCGTGCAACTGTTTCAGCGACTAGTCTCGACGAGAGGCTGCAAAAAAGCTCACTGAGAACGCTCGTTGAGACGGCTCGTTAAGATAGCCGGCGGCGCTTATCCTGTTAGATGCTGTGTTCTTGTATTTGCGCTCTAATTTCGTTTCGTGCCGACTCATCGATCACGTAACAAGCACTAAGTCTTTTCTTTTTTCGACTCCGGGAAAGCTTTCAGCGCTGTATTGCCACCCCTAACGAACCAAGAACGCGCTAACCAAATATGGATATTGACAGGTACAGGGAAGGTAAGAGAGGCGGGCACGGAAATTGTGCCCCAGAGTTTCTTGACTGGTATGTTTCTAACTCTAGCACCCCGAGTGAAAGGCGTCCAGTGTTTGAAAAATGGAAAAAATTGACAATTTGCGCCCTCGCTGCTCGTGGGCTAACAGCGAGGACCATGACGGCTGTCGATAAGAGACTGCTAAACAGCCCCGTTTACAAATTCTTCTAACTGAGTCTTGGACAGGGCGCCTACCTTGGTCGCCGCCGCTGCGCCGTCTTTAAAAACCATCAGCGTGGGTATACCTCTGATGCCATATTTTGCGGCGGAGTCTTTGTTGCTATCCACGTCGACCTTGCAAACCTTGACTTTCCCCTCGTAGGAATCCGCAACCTCTTCCAGCACGGGGGCAATCATTTTGCATGGCCCACACCACTCGGCCCAGTAATCCACCAGAACCGGGATATCTGAGTTGATGACTTCTTCGTCGAAAGAAGCGTCTGTGACATGGACGATATTGCTCATTTTGCATGCTCCGAAGTTTAAAAAAGGCTGCTTTTTCGCAGCCGTGGTCGAACTCTTTGCGGTCTATGAGGGTCTATCAAGCCGCAGGTCCTATGCTACCACTGACTCAGCTCCCTGTCAGAGTGGCTGAACTTCTGATATGCGGGCATGCGCCAAGTTTTCAAGTAGCAGCGGACTCTGAACGAAATTAAACGACCAGAGTCGCAAATTTTATTGCATACTCGCCAGTTGGGTGGATTGCGATAAACCGGCGCACGGCGGGGTAGCCAGTGTCATGGCCGGCGAGAGTAAGCTGCTAACCATCGGATCCTAGTTCAAGAAAATAAAGAAGAGCAACAACGATGAAAAAAATACTCCTTTTCGCCGCGATCATCCTACTCATAGGTCTGTTTTTTGCGGTTGACGGCCCCAGTTATTTTTCCCTCGAGGCTTTTGAGGCGCAGAAGGCCCAGATTCAACAATATACAGAGGACAACTTCCTGCTTGCCGCGGCGACCTTCTTCGTCGTCTACACGCTGGTGTTCGCTTTTGCGCTACCGGCGGGCGCTGTTTTGACCCTGATTGGCGGTGCCTTGTTTGGCTTATTCTGGGGGGTAGTGCTGGTTTCCTTTGCCAGTTCGCTCGGTTCCTTGCTCGCCTTTCTAGCTTCGCGGTACCTGCTGAGAGACTGGGTCCAGGAAAAATTTGGTTCCAAGCTATCGGCCATAGACCGGGGTATTGAAAAAGACGGGCCACTGTACCTGTTGTCACTAAGACTCATTCCGCTGTTCCCGCCAGCCCTTATTAATCTGGGCATGGGCATCACCAAAATTGCTGCGTTTACTTTTTACTGGGTGAGTCAGCTGGGTATGTTGATGGGCACGATGATTTTTGTGAACGCTGGAACCGAGCTCGGCAAACTGTCCTCTGGTGGTTCCATTCTTTCGCCCGGTTTAATCTTTGCATTTGTGTTGCTGGGCATTATGCCGTGGATTGCCAAAGCGGTGATGGGCTTTGTGCAAAGACGCAAGGTTTACGCGCCGTTTTCAAAGCCCGCCAGCTATGACTATAACCTGATCGCTATTGGCGCGGGCTCGGGTGGGCTTGTAACCGCTTACATTGGCGCAGCGGTTAAGGCCAAAGTGGCGCTGGTGGAGCGTCACAAGATGGGGGGCGACTGTTTGAATACCGGTTGCGTTCCCAGTAAGGCCCTGCTTCGTTCGGCAAAGATTGCTCACTACATTGACGGCGCTAAAGATTACGGTATCGACGTGAGTCATAGCGCAATTGATTTTGCGCGCGTAATGGAGCGCGTACAGTCGGTCATTAAAGCGATCGAGCCGCATGACTCTATCGAGCGTTACGAAGATCTTGGTGTCGAGTGTATAACCGGGGAGGGGAAAATAATCAGTCCCTGGGAGGTGCAGGTCGGTGACAGGGTGCTCACGACCAAGAATATTGTCATCGCAAGCGGTGCGCGGCCGCGAATGATTCCATTTAAAGGCACAGAAAATGTGCCGGTGTTTAATTCCGACAATATCTGGGATCTAAGGGAATGTCCGCGCAAGCTGCTAGTTGTCGGTGCAGGGCCTATAGGCTGTGAACTTGCTCAGGCTTTCTCGCGTCTTGGAAGCGAGGTGACAATCGTAGATATCGTGGATCATCTAATGGGCAAGGAAGATAGTGACGTCGCAGACTACGTCAAGGAGCGGTTTCTAGGTGAGGGGATTAACCTCGCTCTGGGCCACTTTACGCAGCGGGTGGAGGCTTCTGCTGGTGAGGGCGCCGTGCATAAACTCGTTGCTACCCATGGTCAATCGGGTCCGGAGATCGAAATTGAGTTCACACATATGCTGATGGCGGTCGGTCGGCAGCCAAATACAGAGAATATTGGCATTGAAAATATTGGCGTAGCGCTGAGAGAGAACGGCACGATCGAAGTCGATGAAAAACTACGAACCAACTTCCCTAACGTTTATGCCGTGGGGGACGTCGCAGGCCCTTATCAGTTTACCCATACCGCGTCTCATATGGCCTGGTATGCTGCTGTAAACGCGCTATTTGGTCGTTTCAAAACGTTTAACGTCGATTACTCGGTGGTGCCATGGGCAACCTTCACGGATCCTGAAGTGGCTCGTGTGGGGCTCAATGAAACGGATGCGATTGCACAGGGTATTGAATTTGAGGTCACGCGGTACGGTATCGATGATCTTGACCGAGCCATAGCAGATGGTGAGGCTAAAGGCTTCGTGAAAGTCATTACGCCAAAAGGTAGCGATCGAATTTTGGGGGCGACAATTGTCGGTTACCACGCGGGAGAACTCATTAACGAGTTTATCGCAACCATGAAACGCAAAGGAAAGCTGCGCGATATCATGGGCACCATACATATTTATCCGACCCTTGGCGAAGCCAATAAATTTACCGCAGGTGAATATGCAAAGGCTCACCAGCCGGAGAAACTACTCGGCCTGGTAGAGAAGTATCATGCTTGGAGCAGGGGCTAACAGTCTTGCTCTCTGAGAAACCAGGGCTGCCGTTTTAACACAGCAAGCAGGGACAGCCCGCGGGCTGTGACAAAAGCGAAATAGGCCAGCCATAGGCCGTGGTTGCCCAGGGCTGACGTTGCGTACCAGATCGCAAGGAAGATCAGGCAGGACAGCCACATGGTGTAATGCATCGCACGCGTGTTGCCCACGCCAATAAAAATGCCGTCCATCAGATAAGCGGTGAAACCGACAGCTGTGGTGGCGACTACCCATGGGTAGTATGCAACGCAGGCCTCGATAACTGGGGCGATATCACTCATCAGCAAAATAAGCGGTAGCTTCAGCATAAGAAACAACGCAATAAAGGCCGCGCTCGTCGCTAGCATCCAGTTTCTGCACGCTTTTACAATGCGGCGGACTCCCGCAAAGTTTTTCGCGCCATAGGCCTCGCCGCATAGCGCTTCAGCGGCGTAACTAAAGCCGTCCAGAACGTACGCTGAGAAAAATACCAGCTGCAACAGAATCGCATTCGCAGCCAGAATAGTTTCGCTCTGAGCGGATCCCTGTGCAGTAAAAAAATTGAAAATTAGTAATAGCAGCAGGGTTCTGATTAGCAGATGATAATTTACTGTGATCATTGACCACAGGCCTTCACTACTCAGGGATGCTGCCCAGGCGCCCGGCCGGAATATATCGCTGTAGCGAGCTGCCAGAACCAGTGCAAGCACAAGCCCCAGATACTCGGCGATCAATGTTGCTCTGGCGGCTCCGGCGCTCGCCCAGCCAAGGCCGTTAATAAACCAGATATCGAGAGCTATATTGCTTAGATTAGTGAGGAGAACCAGAGCAAGTGCGGCCTTGGCCCGCTGTATGCCCACGAGGTAGCCGGATACGGCCATGGTTACAAATGTTGCCGGTGCGGAATAGCGGCGAATATCGATGTATTCCTGAGCCAGCGGCCTAATCGCTTCGCTGGCCTGTAACCATTCCAGTATGACCGGAAGGACAGGCGGTATGGCCAGCAGCACGAGAAACCCGAGTACTGCACCAATAGTGACGGCTCTGGATAATACTGCGCTTGGGCTGGATGTCGGCGGCGCGGCCCCCATTCTATGCTGGCCCAGTGCCTGCGCGCTCAGCCCGGTTGTTCCCATTCTGAGGAAGCCGAAGCTCCAGTACATCAGCCCGATAAACATCGACCCCAGCGCAACGGCGCCCAGGAATTGCTCGCTTTCGAGGTGGCCTAGCAGGGCGGTGTCTACAAGCCCTAAAATGGGCACTGAGGCGCTCGATGCCATCATGGGCAACGCAATCGCTAGAATCCCCTTATTGCCGCTGCTGCCTTCCAAGTAAGTACTCACTAACTTTTTGTCTCGATGGCTTGGTGATCATCTTTTGACGCAAATTGATCGTATACAAACCGGAAATTTTCTGCGCGCGCGTTATGTTCGGGCTTGCCCAATTTTTTGAGCTGTGGATCCGCGCGTCGGATAGCACAAGATATAGTGTGCGCCACTCTCAGGCGTGTATACCTTTGGCAATAAGTAACTGTCTTGCAAGGGAACTTGGTCTCGAGTGTTCTGAACAATTTGGTATACTTGCGCCGCCTCTCCGGCCGCACCTACGAGCTATTTCTTGCATCCTTCAGGTGCGTGCGCGATTCGAGTCGACAGGGCTTAGCGAAGAGTGCTGAGCAAGCCTCGAACAAGCGCCGCAAGAGTATGCGGCACTGGTGCTTTCGGGAGAGCAGCCGATAAGGTAAAGCAGCAGTTTTTGAACAGTTGCATAGCGGATTCACGCGCTGTTGCCTCCCTTCTAAATTTCGGCAGGCCAAGTTATCAGGTCGACATGCTACGGCCTGTAAGAAGCTGATCCGGCACATCGGACGGTTTCCATAGATAGATAGTCAATCTTTCGGGAGAAAGGAATGAAGCTTTTTTCGTTGCAACGCATGAGCAAGTCTCTGGTGAATGGGGTGATGCAATGTCTACTGGTTTTGTCGCTCGCAGCGGGTAGCAGCCTTGCTTTGGCGGCCGGTGATGGTACGCATTACGCCGACCATGAGGTTGATGAAGCACAGCGTTGGGGCACGAATATGACCGAGTCGGTCACACTGATCGGCAAGGAAATCTACGACCTTCACATGTTGATCTTCTGGATCTGTGTTTGGATCGGTGTGGCAGTTTTTGGCGTCATGTTTTACAGCATGATCATGCACCGCAAGTCTAACGGCGTTGAGCCAGCGAAATTCCACGAAAGCACTGCGCTCGAGATTCTATGGACGGCAGTGCCCTTCGCAATTCTGATCGGTATGGCGGTTCCTGCCACCAAAACGCTCATCGATATTTACGATACATCAGAACCCGATCTGGATATCAAGATCGTCGGCTACCAGTGGAAGTGGGAGTACGACTATCTCGAAGACGGCGTTCGCTTTTTCAGTAATCTGTCGACCTCCAAAGATGAGATCTACGGCAGGGCACCCAAGGGCGAGCATTACCTGTTAGAGGTCGATAATCCACTGGTAATCCCCGTGGGTAAGAAAGTTCGCTTCCTGATCACAGCTAACGATGTGCTTCACGCGTGGTGGGTGCCAGAGCTGGCGGTCAAGCGCGACGCGATTCCGGGTTATATTAATGACGCTTGGACTATCGTCGAAGAGCCCGGCATCTATCGAGGACAGTGTGCTGAGCTGTGCGGAAAAGATCATGGCTTTATGCCCATCGTCGTGCATGCGATGGAAGAGCAAGATTACAACGACTGGATGGCAGGGCAGCGAGAGCTTGCCGAAGCGCGTGCTGCCGAAGAGAAACTGGTATTGAGCTTCGACGAGATGATGGAGCGTGGCAAGTCGGTTTATGAAAAGCAATGTGCAGCATGTCACGCGGTAGATGGCAGTGGCGGAGTTGGTCCATCCATGATCGGCACAGCGGTGACAACAGGGCCGCTGCAAGGCCACATTGACATGCTGGTCAATGGCGTCTCGGGCACTGCTATGCAGGCCTTTGGCAACCAGCTCAGCAATCTTGATCTTGCTGCAGTTGTCACTTACGAGCGTAACGCCTGGGGCAACAACATGGGCGATATGGCACAGGCAATAGATGTGTTGAACTTTAAGAACTCGCAGTAGTCGCTGGGTTCAGGTTTTAGGTAATTGGTTTCGGGTTAATTTTTGAGGCATTAAGCGATGGGTGATCACGGTCCTGCAAAAGGTTTTGGTCGTTGGTTGTATACCACTAACCACAAAGATATTGGTTCAATGTATTTGTGGTTTAGCTTTGCAATGTTCTTGCTGGGCGGTGTATTTGCATTGGTAATCAGGGCTGAGCTCTTTCAGCCTGGCCTGCAGTTGGTTGAGCCGGAATTCTTTAACCAGATGACGACCATGCACGGCCTCATCATGGTGTTCGGTGCCGTCATGCCCGCGTTTGTAGGGCTGGCAAACTGGCTGATACCGATGATGATCGGCGCGCCGGATATGGCGCTTCCGCGAATGAACAACTGGAGCTTCTGGATCCTGCCTTTCGCATTCGCAATGCTCACTTCGACGCTGTTTATGGAAGGTGGCGGCCCCAACTTTGGCTGGACGTTCTATGCACCGCTTTCGACAACTTATGCCCCGCCGAGCGTGACCTACTTTATATTCGCCGTCCATATCATGGGTGCCTCATCGATTATGGGCTCGATCAATATCATCGCCACGATCCTTAACATGCGCGCGCCTGGCATGACGCTGATGAAGATGCCTCTTTTCGTGTGGACCTGGCTGATCACGGCTTACCTTCTTATTGCAGTAATGCCTGTGCTAGCGGGCTGCGTAACCATGATGCTGATGGATATTCACTTCGGTACCAGCTTCTTTAACGCGGCAGGCGGTGGTGACCCGGTTTTGTTCCAGCACGTTTTCTGGTTCTTCGGGCACCCTGAGGTGTACATTATGATCTTGCCCGCTTTCGGGGTTGCCTCGGCGATCATCCCGACATTCGCGCGCAAGCCATTGTTTGGTTACGCGTCGATGGTTTATGCCACCGCGTCGATCGCATTCCTCTCGTTCATCGTATGGGCCCACCACATGTTCACTGTTGGTATGCCTATCGCCGGCGAGCTCTTCTTTATGTATGCGACTATGCTCATCGCAGTGCCAACAGGAGTAAAAGTCTTTAACTGGGTGACCACGATGTTCCGTGGCTCAATGACTTTCGAAACGCCAATGCTCTTCGCGATCGCCTTCGTTATCCTGTTTACCATCGGTGGTTTCTCTGGCCTGATGCTCGCAATCGCACCGGCTGACTTCCAGTATCACGACACTTACTTCGTGGTAGCTCACTTCCACTACGTGTTGGTGCCCGGCGCGATCTTCTCGATTTTCGCGGCCGTTTACTACTGGTTGCCCAAGTGGTGCGGCAATATGTATGACGAGCGTCTTGGTAAAGCGCACTTCTGGTTGTCTTTTATCGGCCTGAACATCACCTTCTTCCCGATGCACTTCGTGGGGCTTGCTGGTATGCCGCGCAGAATTCCAGACTATGCTTTGCAGTTCGCAGATTTCAACATGATCGCGTCATGCGGAGCATTCCTGTTTGGCTTTAGCCAGGTATTCTTCCTGTACATCGTGATCAAAACGATTCGCTCCGGAGAGAAGGCCACTGATGAAGTTTGGGAAAATCCTGAAGGGCTGGAGTGGACTGTACCGTCTCCGGCGCCTTACCACACCTTTAGCACGCCACCTGCTGTGAAGTAGAGTAGGGCGTAGCGACGAGTTTAAGTTTTATGGACGGGCAACAGGGACAAACAAGCACCGCTTCACTGGTTAAGAAGTTGACCGCTGTCGTGGTTGGTATGTTCTTTTTCGGCTTTGCGCTGGTTCCTCTATACGATCTATTTTGTGAAGTGACGGGGTTGAATGGAAAGACCAATGAGAAGGCTTTCATTCCTGTCGAGGAGCTAGTCGACACCAGTCGCGAAGTTACGGTGCAGTTCGTTGCGACCAACAATGAGTCCATGCCCTGGAAGTTTGAGCCCGATGTGTTCAAGATGAAGGTTCATCCCGGAGAGGAGATCCGAACCACCTTCTACGCCATGAACCCCAGGGGAATGGCGATGGTCGGCCAGGCAATCCCAAGCGTGTCGCCCGGCAAGGCCGCAGCTTATTTTCATAAAACCGAGTGCTTTTGCTTCAACTCTCAGCCGCTGATGGCCGGGGAAGAGGTAGATATGCCGGTGAGCTTTATTGTAGATCGTGATTTACCAGAGAGTGTCCATACCATCACGCTCTCCTATACTTTGTTTGATATTACAGATAGCTAAGTAGGTAGGTGGGTAGGTAGGTAGGCAGGCAGGTCGGTCGGTCGGTCGGTAGGCAGGTGGGTCGCGGGTGGGCGTAGGTAGAGGTAGAGGTAGAGGTGGTATGGAGGTATGTAGGTATGGAGGTGTAGAGGTTTAGGAAGTATAGAGGTATCTGGGAGTTTCCGGAAATATGGGGTACCTTATTCTGGTGTCCTTATAGTATAAGGAATCCTACCATTTAAGGTGCTATATTAGAGTTATTAGAGGCCCCCTATTTTCAACTCATATAGGTCCATATACATACATATATATATATACATAGGTGTGTGTG
>CAZDEW010000112.1:0-8921 GCA_964504585.1 uncultured Pseudomonadales bacterium
GACAGCTCTACAAAGGGATGGTGAACCAGGATGCGGGTAAGCCCATCGCGGACAGCTGGGCTTACCCGCATCCGCGCGCGAGGTAACCAGCGACAGCTCTACAAAGGGATGGTGAACCAGGATGCGCAGCAGTTCAGCGCCGGTATAACCGGTGGCACCCACCACACTGACCCGCAGTTTTTTACTCTCACTCAAAGCTTGGGCTCTCTGAAACGCTATCTTCGTTTAACCAGATTGACTCTGGTTTCGCCACACTTCCACCAGAGCGCCTTAAAAGCGCTCAAACGCGAGACCGGGACGATAAAAGGAAAGTATAATTGCCGAGTACAAAATTACTTGGAGTAATTTTTCGCTAATTGGGTCTTTTTGGCCTGATCGATTGACAGCCATGCTCTGGATAAAAGCTTTTCACATCATATTCGTCATCTGCTGGTTCGCAGGGATCTTTTATTTACCACGATTGTTGGTCAATCATGCCATGGTCGACGATGAAGCGACTAAAGCGCAGCTGCTGCAAATGGAGCAAAAGCTCTATCGTTTTATCACGCCCTTTGCGCTGCTTGCCGTTGCTCTTGGGCTCTGGCTCGCTCTACTCAACTGGAGCTATTACGCGTCACAAGCATGGTTCTGGATCAAATTTTTGCTGGTAATCGCGCTACTCGGCTACCACTGGCAGTGCGGCCGCTACATCCAGCGCTTCGCGCGCGGTGAGAACCAACGCTCCCACGTCTATTTCCGCTTTTTCAACGAAGCGCCGGTGCTCGCCCTGTTTGCCATCGTTGTTCTGGTTGTTTTAAAACCGGCGCTCTAGCGCAGATTAGCAATGAACGCGAGCCGTCACTCCCTGATCTCAACCTCGGCACTCGCCAAGCAGCTTGAAATCGCGCCACGCAATTTGTTCGAGCTGCTAGTCGAGAAGGGCTGGATTGAGCGTCACGATAAACAGTGGAAGTTAACCGGCAAAGGGCAGTTCGAGGGCGGAGACTACGTCAATAGCCAGAAATACGGCGAGTATATTGGCTGGCCTGAATCCATTCTCGAACACAAAATCTTTAGCGAATTATTCAAACGGCCGCTGCGCATACGCGTGCTTGCAGAAGACATTGGCATCTCTCCTCACCGCTTCAACGCTATTCTGGCAGAGCGAGGCTGGCAGCGACGATTCCATCGCGGCTGGGTTCTGACGAATGACGGTAAGAAAGTCGGCGGCGTAGAGCGCGAAGACGACGATGTCGGTGTCCCCTACACACTCTGGCCGAGAACAATATTGGAGAATCGCTGGTTGCTTCGCGTGCTCGATGCTCACCGCAACACCCTCGACGCTATCCGGCAAAGCCGCCTCGACCCAAACCCTGGCAGCGAACAACATCAGTCTGAATTGAATCTGGATGGCTCGGCAACAGCGACGGAAACGTTGATGTCGCTGGATGGAAGGGAATTGACCACTTATGAAGATCAGCTAGTTTGCGACTGGCTGTATACCATGGGAGTCGTACACAGCTATCGGTATTCGCTTGAGGATGAAAAACTCGGTTACGCGGATTTTTACCTACCGCTGCACCAGGTTTTTATCGAAGTGTGGCATCGTAAAACCGGAAACGCCGATCTCAAGAAAAAGCTGGCCAGAATCGACTATTACAAAGGCAACGACAAAAACCTGATCGAAGTGGAAGAAGAGAGGCTGCTCAGCCTCGATCAGGAACTTCCCAAAGCGCTGCTTAAGTTCGGCATTACCGTTTTCTAGCGCCCCAGCAGCTCGCGGGTTTTCTCTTTCATTGCCTCGCTTTTCTTAAGCATGACATAAACTGCGCCGCGCCCTCCATGGTGCTGCTGGGCGGTATGGTATGCGAGCACACAATCCGTCTCTTTCAACCATTTGGCAACATAACTCTTGAGCACAGCTTTGCGCTCAGGGTCTCGATCTCCCTTCCCATGAAGGATAAGCACACAGCGACTGTCCTTGGCCTGCGCCTCAGAAAGAAAGCCAGCAACCTCACGCCGCGCCTCTTTCACCGTCAAACGGTGCAGATCCAACCGCCCATCAATCACATACTTGCCCAGTCGAAATTTACGGTAGACACCCTCCTGCACACCACCTCGCTTGAAGGCGAGAATGTCGTCAGGTTGCACCCACTCCAGATAATCATCCGATACCGCATCCCGCGAGAACATGGCTGCCTGCTCGACAGAGGCGTCGCGATCAGGCTCGCTTGCATGCCGCTGTCGACGCAGCTTTTCAGGTTCCGTCATGGAGGGCCTTGCCGGCGAGGTGCGCCTCTGGACCCGGTTGTCCGCCGCCAGCGGCTTTACGCCGCTCATCTGCGAACGAAAATCATCGTCTTCTACCATTGCCCTACCTACTGAGTACGCGAACTCGCGAGCGCTGTCGATCCACTATAATTAAAGGCATGTTTAACAAACTACTTGTACTGCAGCATGTCCCGTTTGAAGGCCCCGCGTCCATACGCGCCTGGGCCAGCCAAAATGGCATCGACCTTGAAACCTTTTGCTGTGCGACCAACTCTCACTACCCTGAAATCGCCGAGTTTGACGGCTTTATTATTATGGGCGGGCCAATGGGCGTCAACGATGAGCTGTCCTGGCTGCGCACAGAACAACAGTTCATTAAGGCGTTGATCGCAAGTGGCAAGCCGATTCTGGGTATCTGTCTCGGCGCACAATTACTTGCCGATGCACTCGGCGCAGCGGTCAGCAAGCATCACTGCCGGGAGATAGGCTGGCTGCCTGTCGAGACAATGCAGCATGAACACTGGCTCGCCCGATTATTGCCCGCGCAGTTTACCCCTCTCCATTGGCATGGCGACACCTTCGAGATACCCGCGAACGCCGTGCATATCTGCCGCTCGGAGATTTGCGAGAATCAGGCATTCGCCGTTGGCGAAACTATCGTAGGGCTGCAGTTTCATCTCGAGTTTGATATCGAAACCGCTACGCGCGTGGGTGAGGCCTGTGCCGATGAGATTGCCGTCACCGGACCGTCGGTACAGTCACTCGATGTGATTTGCAGTGATCCCGAGCGCTTCACCCAATCCAACCAGCTTATGTTTAAACTGCTCGATCGGCATTTTCGCGCACGCTAGCCTGCTGCCCAGCGTATTCGCTAATGGGCAGGGCTTCTTTTGCGCAAGAGAATCAGAGGCGCCCTAGAAGATTTCTTCAGGCAGAATTTTAAAGATTTTAGGCGGCGGTATATCAAGAATCTTTGGCGCCGGTGGGTCTTGCTCGGTGATGTCAGGCTGCTCATTCTGATTCAACTCAACGCCCTCCTGATTAATCACAATCTCAACCCGGCGATTGATTGCGCGGTTCGCCGGCGTATCGTTTTCAACGAGTGGTTTGGTGTAACCATATCCAGCCACGGTAAACCTAACGGGATTGAGAACACCCTCGGATAGCAGCACTTCCGCCACACTCACCGCACGGGCGGTCGAAAGCTCCCAGTTAGAACGAAAGCGCGAGGTTGAAATTGTAATATTGTCGGTATGGCCGTTGACCAGAATCTTCCCCTCGACGTCAGCCAGAACATCTCTGACGTTGTGCAACACCAGATCGAAGTCATCTTGCAGCTGTGCAGAGCCGGAGCCAAAGGAGCCTTTCTCTTTGATGCGAATGGTAATCTGACGCCCTTGGGTCTCGACCTCGATATGGCCGCGAGAAATTTGTTTCTTGAGTGTTTCCGCGATGCTGATCGCATTGAGACGAGTGCTCTGGATTAACTCAGCCAGCTGCTCAACAAATTCAGCTTGTCCGTCTGAGCTACCACTTTGGTCCTCGGTCACTTCGAGTTCTGAGGTCAGCTGGTCCGGCGTACACTGGGTTTGCAGATTGCGCTGCGCCTCATCGGTCGTACGCTGCCTTATCTCATTAATCGGTGTTGGTTCAGGTCGACCGGGGCTAAATTCCTGGGCAATGATGCTCGTCCCCATAGGAATCTGGTTAGCATTGATCTCTCGCTGCACACCAAATGCGGTCGCCAGAGAGCCAGCGAGCCGCTTGAACTTGAGCACGTCCATTTCCGCAAAAGAAAGCAGCAGAACGAAGAAGCACATCAGTAGTGCCATCAAGTCTGCGAATGTCCCCATGTAGGCCGGCAAGCCCTCCGGGGGACAATTGCAATCATGCTCTTCGTCACCATCGCTCATCGATGCATCAACTCCCTGTTATATGACACGCAAGAAATACCGGCTTAACGGCCATCAGCGAATAGATCAGAGGTTCCCTTAGTCACTTTCCGCCGCACGCTTACTAGCGGGGAGGTAGTTACGCAACATCGAGTCAATGACGCGGGGGTTCTGCCCGGCCTGAATGCCGAGTATCCCATCAATAATCATGCTTTTGAGCGTGCCTTCTTCGTCCTTGCGAAGCGCAACTTTGTCCGAGATCGGTAGCGCCACCATGTTGGCGATCATCGCGCCGTAGAGCGTTGTTAACAACGCAACCGCCATCGCCGGCCCGATAGAAGCAGGGTCGGACATATTTGAAAGCATCGCAACCAGACCAATCAGGGTACCCACCATTCCCATTGCGGGGGCCGTATCACCCATCTGCTTCCAGATTTTTGACCCCGTGTCATGCCGCTTGATGGATTCGTTCATCTCTTTGATCAACAGGCTTTTGACGACCTCAGGTTCATGGCCATCAACTAATAGCTGAATGCCGTCCTGTAGAAAATCGTGCGACACCTCTTTGCCCTCGAGCGCGAGTAAGCCGTTCTTGCGCGCATCATCGGCTAGCTCCACAACCTCCTGAATCAGATCCGCAGGCGGAACGATTTTGAACATAAAGGCCTTGCCCGCAACCTTGAAGCAGCTAAGAAACTGCCCGAGACTGAATTTCATCAGCACCACGAAAATGGTACCGACGAGAACAATAAGTACTGAGGGAACATCGACGAATAGATTGACACCGCCGCTCATCACCATGGCGCCGATGATGATACCGAAGGCTCCCAATATGCCGACCAGGGTTGCTAAATCCAAAGTACTCCTCCTTGAGTGTGCTTAAGCTACCGAAATACTGCGCAGGCCTCGTGCCTAATCGCTGTTGTTATCATTACTTCCAGTAGTCATTCCAAAAACTTCGTTCACCACAGTGGTGACAAAATCGCGCAAAAGAGTCTCATGCTTTACCAGCGCGAGCATCTGCTGCAGCTATCGACGCGTTTGTACGTTTTTAAGTGTAGCCAAAAGATCTTGGGCAAGGGCCTGGATTAAGAAAAAAAATGGATGCTGACCGGGTCAGAAAAAAATCGCTATTTGTTTAAATTTCACCCTCTGCCAAACAGTAGGGAGCGATATTTCAGTTTAAAATGCGGTCTTGCCGAACCACAGCTGAGCCTATGTCGGCAACTAACCGGCGCTAGCGCCAACATCCGCATAATTATTAATCAATCCACATGGCAAACTCACAGGATCCCTCAGCAAGCAAAGACAATCCGTTCAATCTTGAACAGTCTTTGACCGAACTTGAAGATATCGTCAACGCACTTGAAGACGGCGATCTGTCGCTTGAGCAAGCCATGGAAAAGTTTGAATACGGCGTCAATCTCAGTCGCGCCTGTCAAAAAGCACTTAGCGAGGCCGAGCAAAAAATCCAGGAGCTCGTAGAAGCCTCGGGCAAGGTTGAACTTAGAGACCTAGAACTGGGCGAAGAGTAAACGCTCCGGGAGCACGCGTACTCAGTGCCGCTGCAAAAAGTTCTCCTCCCATAAGGCTGGACCATCGGTTCTCTATCACACGAAATGTCGGCAAACCAATCAACAAGCAATGACTTTTACGACCACTGGCGCCAGTGGTTACCCGGCTTTGAACAGAATCTGGATCGCTATCTGCATGAAGCCTTGCAGTCCGACACTGTGGCCTCGGGCCTACAACGATTAAATGATGCCATTCGCTACAGCAGCATGGCCGGTGGCAAGCGCATGCGAGCACTGCTGGTTTATCTGGTCAGCGATTGCTGTCTCGCAAACGAGTCAGCGACAAGCCAGGACGGCGGACGCGATGCTGCAACTGGTATCAGCGCGCAGCTGATAGACCGGGCCGCTATTGCCATCGAACTCGTTCATACCTACTCGCTAATCCATGATGATCTGCCGGCTATGGACGATGATGAACTGCGGCGGGGCAAACCTACCTGCCATATACGCTTTGACGAGGCGACAGCAATTTTGAGTGGCGATGCCTTGCAGGCGCTGGCATTCGACTGCCTCAGCCAACCGCTGTCGCCCGACAGTTCATCTATACAGATCTCACTGGTTAGAACGCTAGCCAGCGCGAGTGGCGCACTCGGCATGGTTGGCGGTCAGGCGATCGATCTCGACAGCGAGAACAAAACGCTGTCTCTCGCTGAACTATCCACCCTGCACCGGCTAAAGACCGGCAAATTGATTCAGGCAGCTGTGATGATGGGCGCACAGTGCTGTCACGCAAGCGCAGAGCAAATTGCAGCGTTGCGGGACTACGGGGAAAATATCGGTCTGGCGTTTCAGGTAAGGGACGATATTATTGACATCACCTCAAGTTCAGAAGAGCTGGGCAAACCTCAGGGCACCGATGTCGAGGCCAACAAATCAACCTATCCGTCACTGCTAGGTCTGGAAGGTGCTTTGCAAAAAGCCGATCAGTATTATCAAAGTGCAATCACTGCGCTACAGCAGTTCGGCCCGGAAGCAGATCGTCTACGCGGCCTAGCTTCGTTCTTTGTACACAGAAACAGCTGAATTCTGCGGAAATAGCGTTCAAAACTCGTTACTATGCGGGCCTTATTTATCAAGTTGCACATTCGATGAGTAAACCACGGCAATTCGACAGCTTCCCGGATAAGGATCCAGTAACACCATTACTGGATCAGATAAACAGCCCGCGCGATCTAAAAAAACTGGAGCAGAGCGAGCTGATACAGCTGGCCGATGAGCTGCGCGAAGAGCTGCTGTTTCTGGTGTCGCAATCAGGCGGCCATTTTGGTGCCGGCCTCGGCGTGGTCGAACTCACGGTTGCCCTCCACTACCTACTTGATACACCTGCCGACCAACTTGTCTGGGATGTCGGCCATCAGACCTACCCTCACAAAATTATCACTGGTCGCCGCGCCCAGATGCGGAATGTTCGCAAAGCAGGCGGGCCATCCGGCTTCCCCAAGCGATCGGAAAGCGAGTATGACACCTTTGGTACCGGACACTCGAGCACAAGCATCAGTGCTGCGCTGGGCATGGCCCTGGCCTCTGCCGAAAGTAAGCCTGAGCAGAAAACGGTTGCAGTAATAGGCGATGGTGCAATGACGGCTGGCATGGCCTTTGAGGCCCTGAACCATGCTGCCGAGACGCGAGCCAATCTATTGGTGGTGCTCAACGACAATCAGATGTCGATTTCAAAAAACTCGGGCGGTCTCGCAAACTACTTTGCCAAGATCTGGGCCAGTAAGCCCTATTTGTCGTTTCGCGAAAACAGCAAGAAAGTGTTAGGTCGAATACCCAGCGCATCGGAACTCGCGCGAAGAGCGGAAGAGCACGTCAAAGGTATGGTGGCACCTGGCACGCTGTTTGAGGAACTGGGTTTTAACTATGTCGGTCTCATCGATGGTCACGACATGGACTCACTGATCCCGGCGCTGCGCAACCTGCTCGATACTCAGGGTCCCAAGCTTTTGCACATCACTACGGTCAAAGGCAAGGGCTTTGCCCCTGCCGAGAAGGATCCGGTTGGCTACCACGCCATTAACAAGATCGAGAGTCCTGAAGCCAAGGCCGAGAAAAAAGTGGTTCCCGGTACGCCTGCCAAAAAGTATCAGCAGATATTTGGTGACTGGCTGTGTGATCTTGCCGCTCAGGAAGAGAAGCAGGATCGGCGAGATCTGGCGGCAATTACGCCTGCCATGTGCGAAGGCTCAGGAATGGTAGAGTTTTCGCGGCAATACCCGGACCGCTACTACGATGTTGCGATTGCGGAACAGCACGCGGTAACACTGGCGGCCGGCATGGCGACAGGTGGCAAAAAGCCTGTTGTCGCTATTTACTCGACATTCCTTCAGCGAGCCTATGACCAGCTGGTACATGATGTCGCGCTACAGAATCTCGACGTCACCTTTGGCATCGACCGAGCCGGTCTGGTCGGCGAAGACGGACCCTCGCACGCCGGTGCCTATGACCTCTCCTACCTACGCTGCATACCCAATATGGTGGTCATGACGCCCTCGAACGAGTGCGAAGCGAGACTGTTGCTGCAAACCGGTTATGAACATCCCGGCCCTGCTGCGATTCGCTATCCGCGCGGTACGGGACCCAACGCAGACATTATCAAAGCACTGGAAACCGTCAGCATTGGAAAAGCGGTAGTGCGCCAGCATGGCCACAAAGTTGCGCTGCTGGCATTCGGAACGCTGTTGAATCCAGCCCTTCCCGTCTGTGAGGACAGCGGCTACACGCTGGTCGATATGCGTTTTGTCAAACCACTCGATGAAAGCTTGATCAGCTCTCTGGCTGCGGATCACGAGCTACTGGTCACGCTCGAAGAGAACGCTACCATGGGCGGCGCTGGCAGTGCCGTGAGTGAGTACCTGAATGCTTCGGGGGCAAACGTACCGCTCTTACAGCTGGGTTTGCCGGACTCTTTTATCGACCACGGTAAGCACGGTCAGATGCTCGCCAATTGCGGACTTGATTCTGAGGGTATTGCCGCAGCGATAGAGCGCAAGCTTGCGCAGCTGGCCGCTGACAAAACAGGCGCTTCTCCGATTGATCCTGCCGAAGCACTGCAATCATCGGCCAGGCTCGAAGCGATTGGTAAGCACTGATCCCTGCAGGCTCTTTCTTTGCTAAGGGCTTCATCCGCTGAAGGCTCTTTATCCGCTGAAGGCTCTTTATCCGCTGAAGGCTCTTTATCCGCTGAAGGCTCTTTATCCGCTAA
>CAZDEW010000113.1:0-8905 GCA_964504585.1 uncultured Pseudomonadales bacterium
CACATTGAAGAGCAGACTGCGGCTCGCCAACACTGAAGACCCGGAACCCAGAGCCGTGCAAATCGTTGGCAGTCACCCCCAGCAAATGGCCGATGCCGCGCGCTACCAGGTCGCTAATGGGGCACAGATCATTGATATCAACATGGGCTGCCCTGCGAAAAAGGTTTGCAACAAGGCAGCGGGCTCGGCGCTGCTCGGTGATGAAGCGCTGGTCGAGGCGATCTTAGCCAGCGTAGTGGCAAGTGTATCCGTACCCGTTACCCTAAAGATTCGCACTGGCGTTAGTCCCAATGCCATCAATGCGCTTACCGTGGCCAAAATTGCTGAGGACTGCGGCATCCAATCGCTCGCAATCCATGGCCGAACACGAGCTTGCCGTTTCAAGGGCGAGGCAGAGTACGACACGATTGCGCAGGTTTCCGACAGTATTTCAATTCCCGTCATCGCCAATGGCGACATCAACTCCCCAAATCAGGCACTTTCTGTACTCAAGAAAACCGGCGCTACGGCCGTTATGCTAGGTAGGGCTGCGCGGGGCAACCCATGGTTATTTAGTGAAATCAATGCTTTACTGAACATTTCACATAATACGTGTGGACTTTTGCCCGATAAAGCATTGAATTTAAATGGCGATTACAATATTGAGCATATTATAATCGGTCACCTCAGAGGGATTTATCAGCACTATGATCGCGCTTTGGACGAATTGAGCGCGTTATCGCAACGGAAGGGCCGATTTTCTGATGAATCTTCACCCAAATTGAGTGTAAGGGTGGCGAGGAAGCACATTTGCTGGTATTTTGAACAACTGGAACGTATGATGGATCCCATGGAGGGTCGCTTTGCGGTAGAGCTTAAAAGCGGGCAGGATGCATCGACGTGGTCGGGCGAGAAAAAGAATTGCAGTATAAATCGTCTCTCTGACCCATCCGGCGGAACAGGAGAAACCAGAGAAGTTTTCCAGTCCGCCAGAAGGCTGTTTAACCAACTCCAAACACAGTCGTCCCAATTGGAGTTCCTAGAAAATTTTTTCGCTGACTTACGTACAACAGGGGTAATCGCGGCATGAGCACATCAGATTCTTTTTTGCAGGAACCAACTGCTAACAACCCTCTCTCTCCGTTGGAGCAACCTCAGCAACCCGCTGTAACCGAGTCGAACGCTTCTAGCCTGAGAGAGCACGTGGAAAATGCAATGGCGAATTATTTTCGTCATTTGGACGGCCAGCCTGTGACTGACGTTTACCAGATGGTTTTGTCCGAGGTAGAAGCACCTCTTCTTGAGCAAGTCATGAAGTATGTGCGCAACAACCAGACGAAAGCAGCCCACTTACTCGGCCTGAACCGAGGCACTCTGCGCAAGAAGCTCAAGCAATACGGTCTACTGTAAAGCTACGAGCTATCAGCTCCATCATCTGGCGCTGTCGCTGCCGCGTTTAAAAAGCATAGTTTCAAGCGACGACAGCGCCGGATATAATGGCCCTCCTATCGGCCATTAGAGTCCCCACAACACTCCCCTTTGACGGGCAGCAGCCCTGCCCAGCTCCTCGCCGGAAACACCAAGAATCCGTTTTGTCCTCCGTGCAAATCGCCCGGCAATAGCGCTTGCTATGCCGGGTTCAGCTCTATAAAGTAGCGCTCTCGCTAAGGGCTGCCCCATAGGGCAACAGACGTTCAACTCCGCAAGAATCCTTCCGGTCAGGGCAAGAACACCCTACCACCTGCACAATCTATGACTGACAACATCCGACCCATAAAACGCGCGCTGCTTTCCGTATCTGACAAAACTGGTTTGATCGAATTTGCACAAGGGCTGGCAGCTCAAAACGTAGAAATCCTTTCGACCGGCGGTACATTTCGGCAGCTCTCTGAAGCGGGTATCAAAGCGAAGGAAGTTTCGCAACACACCGGCTTCCCGGAGATTATGGATGGCCGCGTTAAAACCCTGCATCCCAAGATTCACGGCGGCATTCTGGGGCGTCGAGACCAGGACCAGGATGTTATGGCTACCCATGAAATTGATGCAATCGATTTGGTCGCAGTTAACCTGTATCCGTTCGCAGATACGGTCGCTAAGCCTGACTGCAGTCACGAAGACGCCGTAGAGAACATTGATATTGGCGGGCCCACCATGGTTCGGGCCGCTGCAAAGAACCATAATGACGTGACAATCGTCGTGAACGCGGACGACTACGGGCAGGTGCTTGAAGAAATCAATCAAAGCGGGGGTACATCGCTAGAGACTCGATTCGATCTTGCGATCAAGGCGTTTGAGCACACTGCGAGCTATGATTCTGCGATCGCCAATCACTTTGGCCAAATGGTCGGTAGCGGCACCAAGTCTTTTCCCAGAACTTTCAATCTGCAGCTAAATAAGAGACAGTCATTGCGTTACGGAGAAAATCCTCATCAGGAGGCCGCGTTCTACGTCGAAGCTGCAGCTGCAGAACCCTCTATCTCTAACGCAGAGCAACTTCAGGGCAAGGAGTTGTCTTTCAACAATATTGCCGATACAGACGCTGCTCTCGAAACGGTGAAGCTGTTTGATGGTCCCAGTTGCGTTATCGTAAAACACGCCAACCCCTGCGGAGTCGCGAGTGCGGCAACTATTCAAGAAGCCTATAGCAATGCCTTTGCAACCGATTCTGAGTCTGCCTTCGGCGGCATAATTGCGTTCAATCGCAGGCTCGACGAAGCGACAGCTCGCTTAATCTGCGACCAGCAATTCGTCGAGGTTATCATTGCTCCAGGCGTCGACGACGCTGCGGTCGAGATCGTTTCTGCCAAGAAAAATGTAAGGCTTTTGTGCTGCGACCAGTGGACGGATTCATCAAACGCTATGGACTTCAAGCGAGTCACTGGGGGCTTGCTGGTACAAAACAAGGATCTTGGCATGGTCGACGCACCGGATTTAAAGGTGGTGACCTCGCGCGCACCAAGCGCGGAAGAAATCTCTGACCTGATGTTCACCTGGAAGGTCGCCAAGATGGTTAAATCAAATGCGATCGTATACGGTCGGGACAAGCGGACCATCGGAATTGGCGCAGGTCAAATGAGCCGTGTCAATTCAGCGCGTATAGCCGCAATCAAAGCAGAGCATGCAGGTTTACAGGTCGCGGGCAGCTGCATGGCATCCGATGCTTTTTTCCCTTTCAGAGACGGCATCGATAATGCTGCCAAAGTCGGCATTAGCTGTGTGATTCAACCAGGCGGGTCCATGCGTGATGAAGAAGTTATCGCGGCCGCTAACGAGCACGGTATGGCAATGGTCTTCACTGGTATGCGTCACTTCCGCCACTGATCTAGCGACGACCGTCCGCACGACAATACAAAGGTTAGAAATATCATGTCTAATAATGTGCTGATTTTGGGCGGCGGTGGCCGTGAACATGCCTTGGCATGGAAAATCGCTCAGAGCGCTTCCGTCTCTCAAGTCTATCTAGCTCCGGGAAACGCGGGCACTAGTAACAGCGGCAAACTCACAAACATCGATATATCAATCAGCGACTTCGAGTCTCTCGCTAACTTCGCGCAAACCAATCAAGTCAGCCTGACGATTGTCGGACCTGAAGCGCCGCTGGTTGATGGTGTAGTCGATTACTTTCGCGATCGTGATCTGGCGTGCTTTGGTCCCTCGCGCGCCGCCGCACAACTTGAGGGCTCCAAGTCGTTTACCAAAGATTTCCTGGCTCGCAATAATATTCCTACTGCTGAATACGAAACCTTTACTGACAAAAATCTTGCGCTGTCTTACGTGAGAAGCAAAGGTGCGCCTATTGTCGTCAAGGCCGATGGTCTTGCAGCCGGAAAAGGAGTGGTTGTAGCAACAACGCTTTCAGAGGCAGAAGATGCAATAGAAAGCATGCTCGAGGGGAACCAATTTGGCGAAGCCGGCCACCGCGTTGTTATTGAAGAATTTCTAGAGGGAGAAGAGGCCAGTTTTATTGTCGCCACTGATGGTCACAATTTTGTCAGCATGGCGACAAGTCAGGACCACAAACGTGTGGGCAATGGCGATACCGGTCCAAATACCGGTGGTATGGGCGCCTATTCGCCTGCTCCGGTAGTAACGCACGATGTCGAGAAGCGCATACTCGATGAAATCATTAATCCAACTATTGAAGCCATGCGAAACGAAGGCAACCTGTATACCGGCTTCCTATACGCGGGCCTGATGATTGATCGTGCGGGTAATCCACGTGTGATCGAGTACAACTGTCGCTTTGGCGATCCGGAAACACAGCCTATTATGATGCGGCTGCAATCCGATTTATATGAGCTGTGCGTTCGTACGCTTGACGGAACCCTCGCCAGTTACCAGGCGCGCTGGTCAGATCAGGCGGCTGTAGGTGTTGTGCTAGCGGCGGGCGGCTATCCGCAGGATTATGCAAAAGGCGAAGTCATCTTGGGGCTGGATGCCGCTGAGCAATCGGACGCCATGGTTTTTCACGCTGGCACCGCGCTTGAAGATGACAAGGTTGTCACCAGTGGTGGCAGGGTATTGTGCGCAACCGCATTAGGCGACACAATCAGTGAGGCAAAAGATCAGGCATATGCACTGGCGGCAAAAATTAGCTGGAAAGACGTCTACTTTCGGACGGACATTGGCTTCAAGGCCTTAACATAACAATAGCGACGAGCAAAAAACTCAGGTCACGGATCATCCCCGAGCAATGTGTCGCGTCGATGCAAGCACGCAACTCGCTTAATCAAACTTGACCATGAATATTTCTCAACAAACAGTTCTGAGATATACCGCGAGCGCGGCTTCCGATGTACTGGCAGATATCAAGCGTGGCATTGAGAAAGAAAGTTTAAGGGCCACGGACAACGGAAGACTCTCGCTTGCTCCGCACCCTGAGCCGCTAGGATCGGCACTATGCAATAGCTGGCTCACTACTGACTTTAGCGAATCCCTGCTGGAATTCGTGACGCCAACCTTCAACTCCCCCGCCGAAGTGTTGGCACATCTAGAAACACTTCATCAGTTCACAGCGCAGAAACTACCAGACGATGAGTTGCTGTGGCCTTCGAGTATGCCGTGCATTTTGCCCGATGATGCAAGCATTCCTCTTGCGCAGTACGGAAGCTCTAATAGCGCCACCATGAAGACTGCCTACAGGCGCGGTCTTGGCCATCGCTACGGTAGGGCCATGCAGACAGTAGCAGGTATTCACTATAATTTTTCGCTACCCATGACCTTCTGGGAGCAGGAAAAAGAAGCTGCGAGCTCTGAATGGTCGTCAAAATCTCTACGGGAGTATATTGATTATCGCTATCTGGGTTTGATTCGAAATTTTCGACGCAACTATTGGCTGCTTATTTATCTGTTTGGCGCTTCGCCTGTGGCGGATCAAAGTTTCGTGCAGGGCAGGAGCCACGCATTAGAGAACAGGGGTTCCTCCGGCGATATCTTTCTCCCCTACGCGACATCACTGCGCATGGGTGACCTGGGTTATCAAAGCAAGGCTCAAGAATCGCTCTTTGTTTGCTACAACCAGCTAGACACCTACGTCACAACGCTAAAGTCCGCGATTAGAACGCCCTACCAACCCTATGCAGAGTTTGGCGTCGAGAAAGACGGCGTTTACCAACAGCTTTCAACCGCTATTCTACAGATCGAGAACGAATTCTATTCGCCAATCCGCCCCAAAAGAGTCACCCGTTCTGGACAGACACCTGCTAACGCTTTAACTGAGGGTGGAATTGAGTACATTGAAGTCCGCTGTATCGATCTGGATCCAGATGCTGCCTGCGGACTGACGCTGGACACGATTAGCTTCCTCGATACTTTCTTGCTGAGCTGTCTGTTTGCTGACAGCCCTCTTTGCGATGAAGTGGAGTTTAAAAAAATCGCTGCGAATCAAAAAATAGTGGTGGAGCAGGGGAGAAAGCCTTATCTTACTCTAACGAAGCGGATCGATGGCCAGTCGGTTGAAGTTTCGATGCGTGACTGGGCAATCGAACTTTTGGACGGCATGGAGGCTGCCGGCTCAATACTGGACGCTGTCTATCAAGATAGCGCATTCACAGAGTCACTGCGAAGGGCAAAAGGGAAAATCCTCGACCCTGCGCTCACCCCTTCGGGGAAAGTTCTAGAGTCGCTAGACTCAAGCAATGAAAGTTTTATGGAACATACGCTCGGACAGGCAAAGGATTACCGGATGGCACTACGCCAGCAAACCATCCCACCAAAGCTAGCAGACGGTTTGAGCCGAGCGGCGGCAGAATCATGGGATCAGCAACGAGCTATCGAAGAGTCTGACGAACTATCCTTTGCAGAGTTTCTTAACGCTTATTTCGACCAGTAGTAAGGCTGTTCGCGAGAAGCTTATCTGTCCAAATCCGCAGCTGTTAAAGTGTATGCGCCACAAAATCTGTGAACAGAACTTCTTGTATAAAGCTCTCTCCGTCTTCGGCTGCCACAATCTCGGATATTTGAATCAAAGATTCTTGCCGAAGCGCCTCTTTGCCACTCGCTGAGCCGACGGCCTCGCTGGATTGCTGGCTAAACAGTGACAACATTTTATCTTTTATTGCAGGCATATGGTGAGCCACCTGAGCCGGGCCTTTACCGTTGGCAACTTTGAGCGTCACGTCGACTTTCAGGTAGCGAAGGCGGGTTGTGCCACCATAATTGGTAACAAAGGCCGGGTCGATTTTGACGTAGCTTGAGCCCGTTATCATTTCCCCTTCTGCCTCGGCTTCCTCATCCTCGGAAAACGCAGGCTCGCTAAAACTTGCAAGAGTTATCACAGCAACTAGAAAAGCCCAAAACAAACTGTGGTTTGAAACGGGGGGCTCGGCTTTGACAAGAACAGAAGGTTTCCGATGACGGTGCGACACAGTAATCTCCTTTTACGGCTTTCGCGGTGCTAGCAGAAGCAAATCGGGGGAACCACTATCCCCGAGCGGCATCCAACTAACGTTACCCTTTGAGTATAGGGTAGAATTCTGACGTTGGCTTTAAAATCGCTGGATAAAGTCTAGGCTAATAAGGAAAGTCAATCTTAAAAAAATCTTTCGGATAACCGTTCCAGGCAATGAACTTACTGTACTTTTTACTGCAACTTAACAACTTGCGACTGGGTATTTTCGCCAGTGTTGTCGGCTTACTCGGGTACGGCTATTACGCACAGTACGTGGATGGTCTGGAGCCTTGTCCGCTGTGTATTACACAACGCTTCTTTTTCTTTTTGACGGGCATACTGGGACTCATTGCTTTTATACATCGACCGCAACGCCGAGGGTCGGTCATCTACAGCCTATCTGGCGCGCTGTTCGCCCTGCTTGGCGGCGTTTTCGCGGGGCGCCAGCTCTGGCTACAATCCCTGCCCGAAGACCAGGTCCCAGCCTGTGGGCCATCCCTCTCCTATATCCTCGAAGCTTTCCCCGTCATGGAGGCGCTCAATGTACTGATGCGCGGCGACGGCAACTGCGCGGAGGTCATGTGGGTGTTCCTTGGAATCACCATGCCGGGCTGGGCATTGATCTGGTTTATTGCACTCGCAGCAGCATGGCTGATTCAACTGAGCAAATTCTCCAAGTAACTGATATTTATAGTTTTTATGCTCATAGCTAGCCCTCAACCCCTGGCATTAGCTAAAAATCCTGTCGTTTATTCACATTCGTTTCGTCTTGCGATCTACAAATTTGAACTACGCTTAATAGGTAGACGGCGATCTACCACGGGCCGGTAGCCAAGTATCGTCGGATCAAATTTAGAAAAAAAAGGGTTTCAGCCATGTTAGAGAATTGCAAGAACGCTAAAGAGCGTTGGGGCGGCGTTTCACAAATCGTTGATAAGTGGTTAGAGCAGCGCCAACAACTGATTGTTGAATTTTGTACCGTGAGCGGCGTACACGCGCTGGTGACTCAAAGCGACGAAGACCCCGGCGCAGGTTTACAACACTTCTGCGAGCTGCTGGTGGACTACATATCGGCCGGCCACTTCGAGGTCTACGACCACTTGATTCAGGAGGCCGAGGATTTCGAGGACGGCTCAGCACTAGAGCTGGCAAAGAGAATATATCCCGATCTAAGCAAGACGACAGAGAGCGCTCTCGCCTTTAACGATCAGGTTGAGGCATTGAGACAAAGCGGTCAGAACGATCCACAGCTAGCCCGCAAACTGTCTAAACTCGGCGAGTCCTTAGTCACGCGTTTCGAGTTAGAGGACCAACTGGTCGATAAGCTCCACTACTCGCATCAGGACGCCCTCATCAACGGCTAAGCGTGCAGCTAAGCCGCTACCTATAGCACCATAGTATTCCAAGGCTACGGGAGGTAGTCTCTATGCTGACAAGGACGTCGGCTAGTTCAAACCAAAGATTAAAACTTATCTACCCGCCTGCACTAGCAGCTCAGGCGCGCATCTGCATGCTTGTACTTTTTCTATTGCAGACTCTCGGCGCCTGTTCGGACCACGAGGCGCCGGTATCACAGTACGAGCACGCAAGTCAGGGTGTATACGCTGCGGCGTTGACCAATGGTGGCGAGAAACTCGTCATTGGCTCCATCAATCACGGAGGCAGTCTCTGGTCGACACGCGACTCGGAGCGCCTGTACAACTGGAACCACCGCCAGGGTGAATTCAGCCAGATAACCCAGATCGGATTCTCGGAAGACCAGGGCTTTGTCGTCACAGCAGGCCCGCAAGATCTCGTACTCTGGAACGCAGAGACCGGCGAGGGCGACGCACTCTGGAGTACCTACAGCGAGATACTGGATATCGCCGTGTTGCGGGACGCGGAGTTCGTGTTAATGGGTCTGTCCGACCATTCCGCCAAGCTGTTCGATTTAAAAAATGGCGGCACGCGACGCATTTACCATCATCAGGATCAGGTAAACACCGTTGACGTTTTCAAGCCCGGAAACATTGCAGTGACAGGCTCCAATGATCGACT
>CAZDEW010000114.1:0-8697 GCA_964504585.1 uncultured Pseudomonadales bacterium
AGACCACTTTCGCGCGACGAAACCCGGGAATCGCCCTGCTACTTGTTCCTGTGAGCGTGCAGGGACCCGGCGCAAGCACCGAAATTGCCAATGCCGTCGCCCGATTGAACCAGTTATCGCAGCAACAGGGCGCAGAAATTAAGCCCGATGCCATCATCATTGGGCGTGGAGGTGGGTCGCTTGAAGATTTGTGGGCTTTCAATGAACGCAACCTTGCCCGAGCAGTCGTTGAAAGCCAGCTTCCGGTTGTCTCAGCCGTAGGTCACGAAACAGATTTCACGATTGCCGATCTCGTTGCCGACCTCCGGGCCCCTACCCCGACCGCTGCAGCAGAGCTACTCAGCGAAGACCGAAAGGTGCTATTGGCAAACGCGCAGGCCTACGCAGAGCATCTCCATCGGCTGATCGGCGCGCGACTTGCCGACACACACACTGCGCTACGAAATCTCCAACATCGACTTCGCTCACCCTCGCACCGCTTGCAAGAGCAGGCACAAAGTCTGGACCATCTGGATGCTCGCCTGCTAGCCAACTTGCAGCGTAGATTTGGCGCCAGCGCCAGTCACACAATGCAGCTGACAACTGCATTAAGGGGCAATAACCCCTCGACCTTACTGCAGAAACGCCAACATCAATTGAGCGCATCCCTGAGCACCTTAAAGTCTGGCGCAAGACAGCTGCTAAACTACAATCAGAACCACTTCCAGACGCTGACCGGAAAGCTGCACGCAATCAGCCCCCTCGCCACCCTGAGCCGGGGATACACCGTGACAAGCGATCAAAACAGCCGGATCCTAAGCTCAATCTCGCAAGTAACATCCGAACAACTGATCACGACTAAATTTACAGATGGCACGGTAACAAGCAAAGTGCTTGACGCACGGGGCGATGCAAAATAGTTTAAAAAAAGCGGAAAAGGCACCAATTAAAGGCCTAAAACGAGAAAATCGGGACGAATTCAAAGAAGATAAATGCAAGGGCACAGCGCCGAGAACCGAGAACCAAGAATAGCGATAACAGAAATCAGCAGTCGGAAATCAGAAAGAAAAAAAGGAGCCGTGCGGCTCCTTTTTTAATAACGCTTGCATGTGCCTACTAGTAATTGGCAGGCAAGCGTCGGTGGATCACGATATGTCGGTTCTCAAAGCTGATGTAGCCACCGATCGTCAAGTCCTTGAGAATGCGCGCAACCATTTCGCGAGAAGCGCCCACCCGATCAGCGATGTCCTGCTGAGTTAGCTTCTCCTCGACATAGAACTCATCGTTGCGCTCGGTAGCGAGGCTGTTGAGCACCTTGGTGACACGACCATAAACGTCCTGCAGAGCCAGACTTTTGACCTTCTCGGTGAGAGCTCTCACGCGGCGCGTAATATTCTTGATCAGGGTCTTGGCGATATTTGGATGCTCATCCATGACCCGATTGAAATCCTGTTTGTAGATGATACAAAAATCGGCTTTTTCCATCGTGCGCACCGATGCGGAACGACGATCATCGTCGAGCAAAGCAAGCTCGCCAAAGTAATCGTTAGCAAGCAAGGTGTTCATGATAAATTCTTTGCCGTTTTTATCGCTGCAGTAAACCTTCACCTTGCCAGACTCGATAACGTAAAGAGAGTCCGCGACATCGTTCTCGTTGATGATCACCGTATTTTTTGGATAGCTTCGACGGATACTCGACTCCTCGAGTGCAGCGAGCTCTGCATCAGACAGACCCGCAAAAATCTCTACGTTTTTCAGAACACTCACGCTTTTTGTTCTCCACTAATTAAACTAAGCAACCCTATTGTTGATTGCTATGGTTGCTTGCTGTTGTCGCCAGATAAAGTCGCCAGAAAAGTTTCCAGCGAATGTTGCCAGCCAATCTTGCCTGCCAGTGCTACCTGCCATTTATTGAGCCCGTCCACGCCGCCCGTCTAGTCACAAACGCACGCGGTAGACCCGCCAGCTCAGAGCCGCACATTTTCAACGATTTTAGGGGTTTATTTCAAGCTCCGATCGCGGTTTGGTCGACCTCACAAGGCCTTTTGGCGAAGAGAACGCCCCCGATGTCGAGCATTTCGCTATTTTGGGGATATTGTCAGCAACTTGCGGTCATATCGCGGCTCGGCTAAAGCTAGCTGACGAGAAATGGCCATTACTAGTTCGCCTAGAACAGCCCATACACAGCCAGTATACTTGTCGACCCGGGTTGAAAGTCGCCCGACTCAGAGCGAACGTACAGAAACAGCTCCAAATGCCCGACCCGATCGATCGAACTCAACGCGCTTGCATTTAATTAAAAGAATCCGAAATGAGAGAACTCGAGCGCCTGCAAGGTCTACAAAACAAAGCCCATCTACTGCTTGAAACGGGCCGCATTTCAGATGAGATGCGGGACGATCTTGAAAAGCTGTCGCAGGCGCTCGACCAGAACCAGCAGGTATTCGCCAATTTAGCCGAGAAAGGCGTCGAATTGAGCAATGTAGCCGACTCCGGCCTACGCCATGATCTGCGCAATCTGATCGGAATAAGCCAGGGTTATGCTGAGCTCATTCGAGAGGGCGACAATCAGCGCAGCGCGAAGATTAGCAATCTCCTCGACAAGATTATTCTCTGGTCTGCCCGCAGTCTGGCGCAGCTTGAGCTCAGCGCAAAAGCAGGCAGAACCAATGGGGCTGCCGAGGCGCTGCCAGCAACGCCCGATATCAACCAGCTCGATGCCACGATTTTGATCGTCGACGACGAGCCAGCGAATCGCGACATCCTCAGCCGGCACATACGCCAGCTTGGCCTGGATACGATTACCTGTAGCAGTGGCGAAGAGGCGTTTCAGGCGCTCAAAAACCAGCCAGTCGATTTGATTCTTCTCGATCTGGTGATGCCAGATCTGGGCGGCCATGAAGTTCTCGCCCGCCTCAAGGCCTCGACTTTGTGGCGCGCTATCCCTGTCATCGTTATATCTGGCATGGGTGATCAGGGAGAAGTGATTCGCTGTATTGAGGCGGGAGCCGACGACTATTTGCAAAAACCGTTCAATAAAACCCTGCTCCGCGCCAGACTGCTGGCCGGCCTGGATCGCAAGAGCTGGGTCGACAAGGAGCGCCTGCTTACAGCTGAACTCGAGAAGAACCAGAATTTCATCAAGAACACATTCGGTCGCTACCTCTCCAGTGAGATCGTAAGCAATTTGCTCGATCGCCCCGATGGGCTGAATATGGGCGGCGAACTCCAGACCGTCACCATACTGATGGCCGACATACGCTCATTCACCACGATCAGCGAACAGTTGGCGCCACAAAGTGTGGTTGAGCTGCTGAACAATTATCTGGGTGCGATGGCGGACATCATTATGGCTCACCGCGGCACCGTCGATGAATTTATTGGCGATGCCATTCTGGCGGTATTTGGCGCGCCGGTAAGCAATCCGGAAGATGCCGAAAATGCGATTCGCTGCGCGCTGGCAATGCAGGCTGAAATGGCGAGCGTCAATCGCCGAAATGTGGAACTCGGTTTGCCGGAAGTGACCATGGGTATAGGTATCAATACTGGCGAAGTGGTCGCAGGCAACATCGGCTCCAAGAAACGAGCCAAGTATGGCGTTGTCGGGCATGCGGTCAATGTCACATCACGCATCGAAGATCAAACACTTGCCGGCGAGGTTCTGGTCTCGCAGTCGACGCTCGACGCTGCCGGTATTGGTGTTGCGACAGGGCGAGCGCTGGAGCTACAGCCCAAAGGCATCTCTGAAACGGTAAGCATCACCGCTGTGCTCAGTCTGGAGGACAACTGACCATGGACATCTTGCTGGTTGAAGACAATGAGCTCAATCGCGACATGCTCTCAAGAAGGCTTGAACGCAAGGGGTTTTCCGTGCGTCATGCCGAGGACGGCGAGCAGGCGCTGGCTGAGGTCGACAAATCCATTCCTGCAGTGATCTTGCTGGATATGAACTTACCCGTCATGGATGGCTGGGAAACCTCAAGGGCGATCAGAGAAAAACACCCCGGCGAGAGAATACCCATTATCGCCCTGACGGCCCACGCAATGACCGGTGATCGAGAGAAAGCCATGCAGGCTGGCTGCGATGACTATGCAACGAAACCCGTTGATTTCAAAGTGCTGCTGCAGAAAATCGACAGCCTGGTGTCCGACCGTGACTAAGGCCAGAACTTCTCAACCAACTGTTTCTTCGCGCAAGTCATAGCGTCATGATTTTTGCCACGCGCATCGCTAGTGTTTCTGTTGCCATGCAAAGAATATTGCCAGGGTGCGGCGAGCAATGAGCATCAGGGAAACGCTTAGACAGCTCAGAATCCCCCGCTTTTCCCTCAGAATTCGACTGTTTCTGTCGATCTTCGCGATAGTTTCCCTGTTCACGCTCACCAACATCACCTATCAAATTAGTGGTGACAACCGCAATCAGCGCCTCGACAATCTACAGAAGGCTGTACAGGGGCAGCTATCGTCGGTAACTATTCGACAGGAGCTCGACAACGCGCAAAAGCAAATACTCGTTATCGAAGCATTGCGAGGGGCCGGCGAGGATGAACTCGATGCAGATGAGATCAATGCCGGTCTCATGCGCATTCAGTCACTCGAGGCGTCAATCGCCGATCTGGATCGCTACACCTATCCAGAGTCTGAAGAGGCTTATTACTCACTTTCATCAAGCTTTTCACAGCTGGCATCAATGTGGAAAACCTTCTACAGCGATGACGTTGAGGGGCAGACGGCTGACACCAGCACCGTCGAACAAGTCTATCGGCAAACCCTTAATCGCCTCGCCACATTTGAGTCGCTTGAAGTGATTGCCGCTGAAAAACAGACGACAGATCTGCAGGCGCTATCCCGATTTACCGATCGCGTCACCCTTGTCATTTATCTTTTCACCATACTGCTAACGGTTGGCCTCGGCTATCTACTGATTCGGTACACAACCAGCTCGCTGAGGAACCTGCAGATCGGCACCGAGCGTATCGGCCGCGGCAACCTCGACTACCACATACCTGTACGCAGCAATGACGAAATCGGCGACCTGACACATGCGTTTAACGATATGTCGGACAAGCTGAGAAACGCTATGGCGCAGGTGCAACAGTCGAAGGAAAAAGCTGATCAGGCAAACCGGGCGAAAACCAACTTTCTTGCGAATATGAGCCATGAACTGCGCACGCCATTGAATGCCATTATTGGCTACAGTGAAATGAACATCGAGTTTTTCAGGGAGGAGAATGAACTCGACCAGACACAAACCATCGAAGATTTGCAGCGAATCCTGAATTCTGGTCGCCACCTTCTGCAGCTGATCAACGACGTGCTCGATCTTGCAAAGATCGAGTCCGGCAACATGACTATTTTTAATGAGTCTTTCAGCAGTATAGATCTGTTAGACGAAGTGATTAGCACGATGATGCCACTGGCTAACAAGAACAATAATCGGATTGTTATCGACACCGAGGGCGAGCTACCAGCAATCTATTCGGATTCAGTGAAGTTCCGACAGATCTTTATCAACCTGCTAAGCAACGCCTGCAAGTTTACCCGGGACGGAGATATCATTGTCAAAGCCAAGCTAGACCCTCGCAAGAACAATTTCGTTTATGAGGTCAAAGATACCGGCATTGGCATGACACCAGAACAACTCGAACATATTTTCGAGGCTTTCGTTCAGGCTGACCAGAGCACCAGTAAAAACTATGGGGGCACCGGTCTGGGCCTGGCCATTTGCCGAGAGTTCACCGAGCTTATGCAGGGAAGTCTCGATGTAAAAAGTGCTGAGGGTGTTGGCACGAGCTTTATCGTGACACTGCCTACGACGGTTCAGCAAAAGCGCGCTTCCACGGTAATACCGACCAGCAACCAGCAAGAACTCGATCTACCCGAAGATCACCGCGAACCAGAATTGCAGGGCGCTGAGGAATCACTCGTACTGCTCCGCTGCAGTAAAGAAATTACCAACCTGCTGTACACCCACTGCTTTCAACATGAGAAGTACGAACTCTCGCCGATCGAAGACTTGTCGCGGCAGCTACCCGGCCTGCAGAGTCAGCAGGCTGCCGGCCTGATTCACGAGCTTGACGCGTCCTCCCGCAAGAGCTTCACTCAATCCTGGTCAGAGCTCCTGCTTATTCTTCATGGCGACAACGACAACAGCTGCAACCTTGCCCTCACCTATCACCAGATCGTCACCGACAAGCAGCTAAAATCCGGCAACAAATCGACATCCTCCAGTGCTGCAATCAAGCTTTCGCCGCTGCAGTTCGTTCATGAAGAACTCGGAGAACAGCTCGAGAAAACAGTATTAAGAGGCGAGCCCTCGCTGCTGATACAACGCTTGCGCAGACTCAACCCGGTCGGCCGAAGGGGACAAGTTGTGGTCGCGGGCTACCAAAGCCCGGAACATCAACACATTGGTGAGCGACTCCAGATCGAGCTCTCGGCAGAGGCCTGGCAATGCCACCAGGGCGATGATGTCGGCGAGGTTTGCCGCCTTATTACTAACGCAAAAACGGATCTTGTGCTCATCAATCCTTTTATCGCCGAGAACGATATTCGTCAGATCCTTGATGAGTGGTTCAGGGCGACGCAGAACTACGCTAAATCTCACCCCAATCGACGACTCAATACGTTTATTGTTGGTTTGCCGATCGATGGGGACGGCGCGCGCGCAAGGCTTCTGGAAAATCCGGCCTACGAAATTTTCCCAATCGTTAAAGGCTAATAACTCGTGTTGTCTGCACCAGCACTACAGCATCGAGAGATTTATTTCGCCGCTAATCAGGAGATCTTTGTCGCAGCGCGCCAGCTTTTTTATTTTGCACTCCATTGACTGGGCTTGTGCCCGATCACCCACACTCTGCGAGAAGACGAGCTGCAAAGGCCCTTTTCCCCGAAGTGCTTTTGCGCTGCGTGAATTGTTCGAACAGTGCTCTTGAAATCGTCTTGCAACATCGGTTGATACGCCGGTATAAAGCGTATCGCCTTTGGTTCGCACAATATAGACCGACCAGCAATCGCTCACGCCAAACGCCATTGAACCTTGTTCAGCTCGGTGAGTGATTCGGGCGATTCAAGAACCACGTCAAAACTGGCGGTGGCTCGCAGATCCTGTTGAAGCTTCTGCAAATGGGCAAACAGCGAGAACTTGGCCGCCCAGTGCAAACTCTCTGGCACATCATCGTAGACCACAGGCAGTAGCTCATCGAGCGTCCGGGCTTCGCTATCAAGACCACTCAATACCTTGCGCTCCCGCCAGAGCCGGTGCTCGATCAGGCGATCTATCTCAGCAAGAGGCTCCTTGATAACGAGGCCATGAGCGGGGGCGATTGCCTCGACATCGCACGCCTTTAGAAGCTCAAGCGATTGTAGATAATCGCCCATACTGCCTTGAGGCGGCACAATGGCAACCGTAGACCCTTGCATAATGTGATCACCAGCAAACAGGAGTCCGCTCTCCTCAAGAAGAAAACAGAGGTGGTTACTGACATGGCCGGGGGTGTGGATGACGCGCAGAACGCCAGCCGAGGTATCGATGCGCTCTCCGCCGTTTAAAACCCTGTCTGCCGAAAAGGTGGCATCCTGAAACTGCATCTCCAGTCGGCTCGTGGAGGGCAAACCCCACACGGCGCAATTTAACCGGGATTTCAAAACCGCTGCGGCAGGGCTGTGATCGCTATGGGTATGCGTAACCACAACGGCCTGGAGATTATCGCCAACATGGTTCTGGATTGCCTCGATATGAGCTGGTATCGCCGGACCCGGATCAATGACCAACTGATCATCACCACTTCCAACGACATAGGTATTGGTCCCAGGTCCAGTCATCTGGCCAGGATTGGGGGCCGTTATACGAAAGACGTGTTCCGCCAGTTGCACCGGCTTCGCGCCCGCTATCGCCGCATCATAGGTCATCGTGAACCCCGAGCTTGATCCAGAACAAGGCTACGTTAAGTCAAGTAGTGCATTGATAGGACGCTGAGGGTCTACATCGGCCTCATAATCCACACCCTCAACTTCGAAGCCAAATAAGTTTAAGAACTCCGTCTTGTAGCCGGCAAAATCAGTCAGCGTCGAAATGGTTTCATCATTGACTTGCTCCCACAGCGATTCGACTGCCGCCTGAACGTCTGGCTCAAGCTCAAGCTCATCAACTCGCAACCGGCCTTCCTCATCGTGTTCAGGCTCTGAACCATAGAGTCTGTCACGGAAGAGTCTGTAGACCTGATGGATACAACCCTCGTGGCTCCCCCGCTCCTTCATGACCTTAAATAGCAATGACAGATACAAGGGCATAATCGGAATCGCGGCGCTGGCCTGAGTCACAACTGCCTTGAGTACCGAGACTCTGGCGTCGCCCCCACTGGCTGACAACCGCTCTCGCAGCGCAAGCACGCGCTGATCCAGATCTTGCTTTGCGCGCCCTATCGTGCCGTGCCAATAGATGTCCCAGGTGACCTTCTCACCCAGATAGGTGTAAGCCGTCGTCTTCGCACCCTTCGCTAATACGCCCGCCTCATCCAGCGCTTCAATCCACATCTGCCAGTCTTCGCCCCCCATAACCGCAACGGTGTTGTCTATCTCTTCCTGCGTTGCAGCCTCAAGCGTTACTTCTTCAATCACCTGCTTATCGGTATTGATTCCCCGCTGCGTAATCGCGCCACCAATAGGCTTGAGGGTTGAGGAGTGGACAACGCCAGTTTTGGGGTGCTGCCTGCGCGG
>CAZDEW010000115.1:0-8570 GCA_964504585.1 uncultured Pseudomonadales bacterium
CAGGGTCAGAAGGCTCTGCGCCGAACCAGAAAGCAATCCGAAACTCATTAGGTATTCGTTTACAGCAATCAACAAAGTGGCTAAAAGCGCTAATGGCACTACGATCACACTGTAAAGTGGAACAGCGATCATATTGGACGGAATGCTCAAAAAAGAGCTTGATATCCCAAGCTGCTTTTGAACGATAGTCATGACTGTCAATAACAAAAACTGAGCGAGCAACAGCCGCCAGGCCACACTAAAGAGCCGCCTAACCGAACCCGTGAACCCAGCTGCGCTTGCTTGCGGATTCCCTGCAGTCAAATAAAATTGCCGGCTCACATAAAGCGTCAACACGGCTGTGAATGACAGCCAAAACCCGCCGTCTAATATCGCAATTGGGTCGTTCAACAACACGATCAAAGCGGCGATGAGAATTAACCTGAGCCAGTCGGTTTTACGCCCAACCGCAAGTACCAGTGACGCGAGACCGGCCATAAGCAAGGCCCTCTGGCCCGAGATTGGCCAGGCAGCCAGCATTAAATAGAGCGTACCCCCTGCAATCGCGGCCAACGCAAGCACGCACTGTCGTATCTGGAATTGCCCTGACGGAAGTATGACATTGAGCAGAAACGCGATAAATCCGATGCAGACGCCAAGGTGTAGGCCTGAAACTGCAATCAGATGAAAGGTCCCGGTACTTTCAAAGAGTTTTCTTTGTTGCTCTGATAGCAGTGTTCGGTCGGCAAAGACTAGCGCTCTGATAACCGGGCGCTGTTCCATATGAGCGGTCAGCTTATCAACACTCGCGATCAAATGGCTTCGAAATTTCGCCGGTCCTAGCTTAAGGTCATCGTGCTGGATCGTCATCGGTTTCTCAGCGGCAAGTGCCAGTGCTTTTACCGAGCCGTAGGCATCGATATTTCTGAGTAATGCATGACGTTCCGCATCGAATCCTAGCGGAGTTGCGGTACCCCTTGGCGATAGCAGCCGTAACCTCGCAAAAACCTGATCGCCCGGTTTCGCAGCTGTGATTGAGTCAGCGTACTCGTTATCGTTTTGCCTGGAAGCGTTGTAAATGAGTCGTGCCTTTATTCTCAGTGGCGATTTGATGTTGTCTTTACGGCAATGGTTTTCGCGTTTCGTATTGCGTTTAGCCAGCTCCACAACCCCGGAGACAGATATCAGCTCAAGATAAAACTCGTGCTTGATCAATTTCTCATAACTGAATTGAGTACTGACGCTCGTAACGACAGGACTGACAAGCTGAGCCGTGGCGTCAACGGTTATGCCATCGCACTCCACAGTCAGCCGCCTGTCCAGCGCTCGTTCCGCTCCTGCAAGTGCAAACGCGGCAGACAGCGTGAATACTAGAAAATGTGAAACCCCTGTAAGAAACAGAGACGTGTTGCATCTGCCGGTGCCGCTTGCAAAGCGTCGGTAGAGACAGTCTCTTGTGTGACCGCGCGTAGCACGCGCATAGAAGACGAAGATTAGGGCACACAGTAAATATGCAATAGAAAACGCCAGAAGGGATTCCAGCAGAGATTCGATGTTGGTTTGCCGCGCCCAGAACAGTGGTAGAAATCCACTGAGCGCGATGACGATCCTTGTCATACCTTGCCTGCGTTGGAGGAGAAAGCGAAACGCTAAGAGATTTTAAAACACAGAAGATCGATGCTACCACAGCTCGGTAGCAGTCCGGACTTGCTGTGCGTATCTAGGAATAATGCGACTTACTTGAGGATAGAAGCCGGATCGAGATTAGATGCTCGCCACGCAGGAACCAGCGTTGCAAGTAGTGATACAAACAGAGCGACAGCAAATATCAGAAAGATATCAAGCGCCTTTATCTCCGCAGGCAGGTAGTCGATGGGATAGACACTTGGATCTAAAAACTCAACACCGAACAGTGCTTCAATGACTGGTACCAGGTTGGGCACACCCAAAGACAGCAAGATACCCAGTAAAGCGCCACAGAAAAAACCGGGCAGAAAAATAAACAGCCCCTGTAGCGCAAATGTCATCCTGACGTTGGGTTTCCTCAGCCCCAGAGTTCTCAAGATCGCGATTTCGCTCTGACGATGCCTGACTGACATGCCGAGCGTTACGAAAATATTAAACGCTGCGATCGCTACGATTGCGGCGAGCAGAAACACAACCATTTGCCTTGAGAGCTGAATCGCGAGATACAGATTGCCATATTGAGCGCTCCAATCGCTAAGGGAACCGTAAACATCGCTACTTATAGCCGCAGCGTGCGCTGTTGTTCGCGAGTTGAAGAGGTCCTCAACCCGCAAATGAAACCCATCGATCGTTTTGTGAGAATTAACGCCATATTTGAGTTTGGCGACTTCTTCTATCAGCCCGACTGCGAGATAGCGGTCGAGCTCCGTGCCTGAATCCAGAGTGCCTAGTACGGTAAGCGTCTCGATTCGATTAGCCCCGATGCTGTGCGGACCGCCATCATCTATCTGTCGCTTCGCGTCAGCTATCAACAAGCGGATGCTACCCCCTGCCTCAATAGCCAGGGACTCGGCGAGTCTGTGTCCTAAATAGACGCCTCGCTCGCTCAGGTTAGCGTCTTGCTGAGACAAAAATCGACCGAAGACGCGCTCTATTTCCGATGGCGATTGGCCCGATAGCAGAACCGGTTCAACCGCACTTCCGCGAATCAACATGCCATCAAGCTGCACAAAAGGGGCAACCCCTGCAATACCATTGGCGCTTCTCATGCGCCCGGCCGCACTCTCCCAATCTTGCTTCTGACTGTCGACAAGCTCCAGGCTGGCATGCGGAACAAAGCCGAGTATGCGCTGGGTAAATTCGCGCTCAAAACCATTCATGACCGACAAAACAAGAATCAGTATTGCTACTGCGATCGCCATGCCCACCATGCTGATTCGACCAATAAAGCGAATCAGGGGCTCGCGCGCGTGCCCAGTCAAAAACCGTCGGGCGAGCTGTCCGGAGATTAAAAAACTATTCGCAAATGACATAGCGACGTAGCGTCAACTGTTTTACGGGCGTTTTTCTGGTTAGTGGGAGCGGGCTATACACTGGATAGCTCACCCTGCTCGAGGCGATAGACCGTGTCCATAACATCGGCTACCGCGGAATCATGCGTAACCACCACAAAGGTCGTTTCAAGATCGCGTGAAAGACTGTCGATTGTATCGAGTACAGCGCTGGAGCTTTCGCTATCCAGATTTCCAGTGGGCTCGTCCATCAGCACACAGGACGGCCTCGTTACCAACGCTCGGGCGATAGCGACCCGTTGCCGCTCGCCACCCGAGAGTTCAGAGGGAAGGTGTGTCGCCCTGTGCTCCAGCGAAACCCTCGCCAACCATTGCTCCGCGGCATCCCTCGCTACGCGTGAGCTCTCCCCGGCAATAAGTAAGGGCATCTCGATATTTTCTACCGCACTAAACTCAGGGAGCAGATGGTGGAATTGATAGACGAAACCCAGCTTCTGGTTTCTCAGGGTGCTGATTTCCGTATCGGTAAGTTGATCTAACCTCGCCCCATCGATCTCGACAAAACCACCGCTCGGCTGATCGAGCCCGCCCAGTATGGAGAGTAAGGTGCTTTTACCCGAGCCTGAGGCGCCAACAACCGCGTAGCGCTGCCCTTTCTGCAGTGCAAGATCCAATCGTCTGATAACCTCGATTTCACTATTGCCCTGGCGATAAGAGCGAGAAACTGTATTGCATCGAATGACTGTTTGGTTCATAGAAAATTATGTTTGTTGGGTGGATAAGCGTGTACGGCTGTGCCGACACTACGCTCGAGCTGCTGCCAAAGCGATGACTGGATCAATCCTCGCCGCTCGGCCCGCTGGAAAAATGGACACGAGGACACTCATTGCGACAGCGACCGCGCTGACAATCAGCACGTCACGCCATAATAAAACACTGGGCAGATAAGCGATGTAATAAACGTTGGGATCGAACAATTGCCAACCCAAAGAGGTTTCAAGCCAGCTAATAGTGTTACTGAGATTAAGCGCAACCAAAACCGCTGCGCATGCGCCGAGCAAAACACCGAACACGCCAATGAGCAGTCCCTGAAACAAAAATGATAAGCGGATCTGCCCCTGACTAGCACCCATTGTGCGCAGTATCGCAATTTGCGTTTGCTTTTCCAGCACGTTCATCAGAACAATGGCGACGATACTGAAGGATGCAACCGCAACCACACAGAGCAACAGGAAAAATATCATCAGTCGCTCCATAACGACCGCCGCATAGAGTGCAGCGTTCTCTTCTTTCCAGGTAATTACCCTGTTGGGTTCCGCTGGCTGTGGCTCCAGTGCAGCCAATGCATCGGTGACGATTTGCTCGACTCTGAAGCGATCTTTAACTTGCAAGCTGATTCCGTCGATTGCCTGCCGCCGACCAAGAAGTTTACGCCCGGTATCCAGACTAGTCAGCGCAAGCGTCGCGTCTATCTCTGCGCCGACTTCGAAAAGCCCTGCAACCGTTAACTGCCTTTCGCGGACTATCGGGCCCAGCGGACTGAGGTAAACGCGCGGCATGACCACCGTGATACTGTCACCTAGCGACACATCCAGCTTGCGCGCCATCTGTCCGCCAATAACGACACTAAAAGGCAATTTATCCAGGGAGCTCAATTGGCCCGCGAAAATAGCGTCGTCGACTGTCTCTAGACTACCCATTACACGAGTGTCGATCGCATTCAACTTGACTGGCACAACCGCTGAGCCATTCTTCATCACCACTCGCCCTTCAATAAAAGGGCTAGCCTGATTAATATCGGCTTGCGAGGAAAGCGCCTCTACTAATCTCGGCCACTGCTGGCTTTGTTGTTCACCAACCAGCACTTTTGCATGCGGTAGCAGAGCCAACATGCGATTTTGCAACTCGCGCTCAAAACCGTTCATAACGCTCATGACGGTTATCAGGCCAAAAACCGATAGTGAGAGCCCAAGCAGAGATATCAGCGACAGCAAACCGGAGAGGCCGTTTCGCTTGCCTGGCATCGCCATTCTTACTGCGATATGTCGTTCAAAAAACAGAATTGCCCTACTCCACTTTTACGCTGATTGCTTAACTGGATGAAAAATCACCGGCCTCGATGAGCCTGTCAATTTGTGTGAACCAGTTCTCGCCAAATGAGCGCGTCCGTCAGCCCGCGCGATAAACGGAACCGGTAAGCGAGCGGAATTATACTAGACTGATTATTGGGCATTCAGTTCGCCTGCTGTGACTTATCCAACTAAAGCCAGCTTTTCGCACCGCTTGACAGCAAATACCGGAGAGTCGGAGGGTCACAAATAGACAACAACAGATTGATCAATTTTCTCCTGTGGATTAGCCAATGAGCGAAGAAAACGAAAATACCATTCCCGTTGAGGAAGAAAGACGGCAGCTGATCCGTGTAGAGCGCACGGCGATCATTGAACTCTCTCCTCTTCCCAACGTCGTGCCCATCAGCGAACAACAGACAGTGGACGCTGAGCTTGAAAACGAATATCTACAGACTGGCCAGCTGGATGCTCAACTGGCGTGGGACGAATCGTCAGATGAGGATGACGATAAGCTGTTTTACCTGATGCGAGAGCTGCAAACTATCGATATGCAAAGTCGCTCTGCGCTGTCAGCATTAAAGTCTCAGGCACCAGAGCTCGGCGTTTGCCTCGAGGCCATTAACAAGAAAATCAATAGTATTGGCGAAACCCTTTGCGACGACATGTTCGATAGCAAGGAAGAGCTGCAGTCAATTGATCTCAGCGTTGGCGGGATTGGCTTCAACTACAGCGAGCGTCTCAGCGAAGGAAGCTATCACAAACTCAAACTGTGGTTCGACAATACCAATGTCGGTGTCTGCGCACATATCAAGGTTTTGGCGTGTAACCGCTCGATCAACGGTGGTCACCATATCTCTGCCATGTTCTCGAGTATTTCCGATACTGATCAACAAATAGTGCGCAAGCACATCATGCTTATCGAAGCACAAATGCGTCGCGACGCTGCGGCTCTTAAAACCGTACTGGATAGCTAAGCAGATCAGGAGCAACAAGACGATGAAGAAACCATTGAGCGCCAGCGCAGCATTAGCCGCCGCCACCGTATCTTTAGGCGCTTCCCTGTGCCTGCCCGTAGTTGCCAGTGCCGAGGAAATTCGAATACCGCTGGGGCAGCAAGGCAACAGCGCTGCAGTTATCAAGCCGGTGACTGGATCGAGCGAAACGCAGGTGCTGGGCGATTTTGGCTCGCCCATTGGGCGTTCAGCGCCGGTTGGCGACCCTCCCATTACCCGTTGGGAATATGCGCAGTTTTTTGTCTACTTTGAATATGATCGCGTGATTCACGCGGTGGTAAAGCCCTGAAAAAAGACTGATCAGTAGCCCCAGACCGCGATAAAACTAAGCCCTGGTGCTAATCCAGTAGGTGTGGATACGCGACTCACTCTGGCCATCTGCAGGGCGAGTGTCTACGGCGAGCAAGGTGTGGCGCAGAAAGTCACAGAATCGCGGAATATCGCGAAGCGTTGAGTCATCATCTGCTGTAACCTTGATAAGCGACTCACTCGCGAGCTGTTTGACGAGCTTGTGCAGCAGCATTACCGGCTCTGGACAAATCAGACCCTCAGCCTCTAATAAAGCGTAATCACCACGATCGATCTGGCTTAAAATTGACGGGGCAAGGTCGCTGTACGCGGGAAAGGGTTTATCCAAAACGCTAGGCTCCATCCTGTTGAGCAGGTATCGACCCCATGTTCAGTGCAGATGCGTCTATGATCGTGACTTGCTGTGTCTCTGTGTCAAAGACAATCTTCGCTTCATTGTTTGCCAGGATCGACTGCAGGCGATTGCATTTTTCCTCCAATGAGAGCTCGGTCAGGCCGTAGTCGGTGCCGTCTCTGCTCACAAACTCTTCCAACAGCCCCTGCAGCGCATCTGGTGAAAGATCCGCGTGTTCAATAACAAGAAAACGTTCGCTAAAACTGGGCATATCCAAACTAAATCGATGCCCCGAATTGCTGGCTGGGGCTTATGATTACAAAATTAAGGTCGCTATTACTTCGTTCTATTCATGATGCGTCGCAGCAGGTGCAACAAGGCACCCATCAAAAAGCCCGCAACTGCTGTGGCTGCAACAATAAAAATACCGGCGAGAACAACCGCCAAAACGTCGCGCAGCGGTACCTCCCAGACCCCGGCCAATCCATAAATCACTGCGATAAAGGCGATCAAGCCAAGTATGGCTGTGCGCCATCGAATTGTTCTGCGTCTCTTGGGCATAAGCCATCATACCGCCTGTATTCCGGCGAGCAACTCTTGTAATTTTTGAAGCGTTAAACCGTTAAGTCCAGATTAGCTGCGATAGACAATCAGTTGCTCAACCACGTCATGATCACCGAACTAACGCTGTCAATGCGGGAGCTCTCCATATGAAAATGATGGTCGCCCGCATGAAACTTGGTGGTGAGATTCGGTGCATGATCGAGCAATGATTGCATAGCGGTTTGATCCACCGCGTTGATACGCCCCTCTTCTGCGATAAGTAAAAGAACTGGAAGCCTTAACGCCGCCAGCATTGCCTCTTTGTCGGCTGCCGCAAGCCGGTATATGGAGCGGCTATTCAGGCGCTGGTCATGGCTCCACTGCCATTTCCCATCAATTTCAGCAGGCTTCAGCGCTCGTTCCAGCAGCGGCCGCATGTCCTCAAAATCAAGATTGCACAGTCGGCGCCGCTTCTCCCAGGCCTCTTCAAGAGAATTAAGCGCGCCTCTGCTTGCGCCTGGGCCACTTTGGCGTAAATTTCTCTGCAGCGCGACTTTGCGCTCTTCAATAAACGCCCGCAACTGCTCTGGTAGTGTTTCTTCAGGATAAGCGGGTGGGACGACTCCATCGAGCAGGATCAGCGCCCGCATGCCGACTGGGCTTGTGGAAGCATACAGCGCCGCTACGCCAGCACCACGCGAGTGGCCCATTGCAACATAACTCTCCCACCCGAGTTGCTCCACGACAAACTCAATGTCGATGAGATCATCCCAGAGGTTGTAATAGCCGTGCAAACTACGGTGGGATGTTCTTCCGCACCCGGCGAGGTCTGGCGCGACAAGCTCATACCCCTGCGCTGCTAATGCGCTGGCCAGTAATTCAAAACTGCCGGCATTGTCCAGCCAGCCATGGATGCAAAGCACGCGCTGTGTGACCGCCGCATTTTTCGGACGCCAGCGCACCAACGACATTTGCAGGTCATTAACTGCGAGCTCAATTTCCTGGCGTTCAATCATGGATTAGCCTGCATTGGTGACGGATGCCTTTCGGCGCGAAGCGAATAACAACCCTGTCCATGCACCTCAGCCTCGAGCAGGCAGGCACTACCCGGTTGCATGATGGCCGTATCGGCTTGAAATTCCCAGCTGCCGTAGAGTAGCCAGCTCATGAGCCGACTAATGAGCGGTTGATGAGTCACCAGCCACAGGTTTGCATGGGTCTCGCAAAGACTGGACAAAATGGGTAACAGATCCTCACTGCTTGCCTCAGGCGATAGCTGCTCGATGTCTGGAATCGAGCTACAGCGACGACTCTGTGGCCGTAAAATACTCTCGACAATACT
>CAZDEW010000116.1:0-8520 GCA_964504585.1 uncultured Pseudomonadales bacterium
AGTTATGGCAAAGCGCAAACACTTAACCAGGCAAAGCACTACCGCTTCGCTCGGATACACTATCGTGCGCCCGTGTTCGCGGCGTTACATGCACTAAATGTGACTAGCTACGAAGAAGAAATAGTAGGTCGAGAATTTGACTGGTACGCCGAGGACCTCGATGGAAACATTGGGCTCTTCGCTACCGCAGGCGAAGGATTTGTTCCGGACTCTGTCCTGGCCAACTTTACTAGTCATGACGAGATATCGGAGTCCTTAGAGTCACCAAACTGGGGTAGCTCCGAGGTATGGTCTGATTTCTCGAAGCTGGGGTTTTACGTTTATGACTGGGATCTTCCCGGAGGTCCATACATCCAGCAGGAGACAGCTTCAGCAACAATATCCGTCAAGCTAAAGAGTAAGGTTCTTTCTATAGCCGGAATCCCAAGACTTGACGTCAGGTTCTCCGAATTAAAGGTTTTGCAAAGTGTCTAGTCCAGCATGTAACAAGGCAAGGCAAATCGCCCTTCGGGCTGGACACGCTGTCGCGTGCCCCTGCTCGCGGCGTTAACTGCAAAAAGGAAATTCACTCCATGAAGAAAATACTACAGATATTGGGCGGAATAGGGGTTGTCTTAGTTATTGTTTTTGCTGGAGGTGTAGGCCAAATCGTCGGAAAATCAACGACTGAGCGATTCTTTGATGGAAAAAATGAATCGCAACTAAATTCTGTTCTGATGCACGCAGCCAGCGAACTAAATAAAAATCTTCCCATGATGGTTGATTCAGAGACTCGCTTGGATTCCACAGTTGGAATAAACAAGCAATTTAGGTATAACTACACGATGATTAATTTTTTAGAGAGCGAAATAGATGTGCCCGCATTTAAAGAAGCAATGTCACCCTATGTGAGAAATGGAGTTTGTACTACGGAAGAAATGAAGGTCTTTGTAACTAATGACGTACCTGTTACATATGCTTACTTCGATAAAGACGGGAAACAATTCGCAATAATAACAATCCAGCCAACAGAATGTGCAAGCAGTTAACAAGCGGCTTAAACCCCGTTCCTTGCCTTCGGCACTCCACTGGACTCAGCACTGCGTGCCTCGCCGTTTAGCCGGGCGTTATGTGTTTAGAGCGATGATGAAAGCCTTGTCTCTAATTGTTTCACTCGTAGTTTCTTTCAGTGTCAATGCACAAAGCGAAGACTATTGGGAGTTACTCGAGCACTACGCTAGCACCGACGCAGCGAAGTACTATGCGGTTCTAAAGTATCTTGATGAGGGCAATACCAAGGAGGCGAAGGAGGCTTTACTCGGGTTCCAGTCTGTTGAACTGGCTGTGCTAGAAGAGCTTCGGAAAAAGCGCGGCATATCGGAGAAATCAGAATCTACTATAAGTCTTGTTGAAGGGTACAATGCAAGTAGAAAGGAGTAAAACACATAACAAGTTAGGGCACTTTGGTGGACGTGCTATCGCACGCCCGTGCCAAAGGCGTTATGTTTCTTAAGCCGGCATGAAAGATATACAAAGATACATATGGTTATTCATTATCTTGTCTATCGTCGTGGCAGCATTTCCGTTACTCAGGGATGTTTACTTGGCGAGGAGCTTCGGCGCTACTGAATTACCGGCAACCGTAAAGGCAAATTGGGAGTTGGCTTCAGTAATTGTATTCGCAATGCCAAATCTGGCTGCGGCTTTATGGCTAAGGCATGTAGCCGGTAAAAGCAACGCGGGCAATTGGGCATGGTGCGCATTTGGTTTGGTTTTAGGCCTGCTTGCTGTAGCTCTCTTCTACTTGGTGCGTATCAGTGAGTCCCACGAAACATAACCAGTCGCAGCACGCAATCGGACGCACTATCGTGCGCCCGTGTGCGAGGCGTTATGTGTCAGGATGAATATTAGATTTTTATTGGCCTGTCTATTTTTGAATGGCTGCGTTGTCGGGCCTTCGCCTGAAGAAAAGCTTTCACAATGGAATGAGGTTTGTAAAAACAATTTTTTCATAGGTGCTACTAAAGAACGTGTCATCAAGCACCTTATAGAAAATGATATTGAACATAGCTACGTAGATGTAGAGCAACGCATCTACGCAATAGATAGGGAGGTTAGAAACTGGAGGCTTATTTATAGTACAGCCATTTCTGTGATTATCCAGTTCAACGAACAAGAAACCGTGGTGTCATGCAGTGCTAAAACAGAGTACAGTGGGTTGTAGAAAAACACATAACCAGTTTAGGCACGCGGACGCAGTAAGCTGCGCCCGGTGCTAAAGGCGTTATATGTCATGAGAGGCTCAGCTATAGGCATTCTTTGCTGGCTTTTTACGGCTAACGTTGTTGCCTGTAGCTGTCTTCTATTACCTTATGAAATCGACGCGGAGGACATAGCAAACTTTAAGTTCGAGCGCTCAGGCGTCGTTTTCGTCGGTAGAGTGGACTCTATAGTTCAAATAGATGAGCATGTCTCTGAGGCTAGAATAACGGTGCTTCAATCGTTCAAGGGCATCAACGAAAAGATTATTACAATGCGCCAAAACACATGTCCCTCGCTACTAATCAAACGCATGGCGGAGGTTTTAATTTACGCTGACAAAAACAGCGATGGCATCCTAAAATCTCCCAAGGCTTGTTGGGAATCTATGGTGGGTACCAAGGAAACGGAGCGCGAAATTGGACTGCTTAATAAAATACGCAACATATAACCAGGCTGGGCACACTAGCCCAGTAAACTGGGCCGGACAAGCACTGCGTGCTCGCCCGTGCCAGCGGCGTTATGTTTCGAGACAAAATCGTGCGCGATAATAGCGAGGGATTGATAAAGATACTCGATGCTTTCGAAAGCGATGGAAAATATTTCTCAACAATAGAGGTTCCAATCGATTCCGAATATTCGCGATATCGATTTGGTGTTTCAAGGGAGGGCTATGTTGCTCTTAAGAGAATCGTTACTTCTCGTCCACTGGCGGATATGCCAGGTATGAAATATCGCTATTTTTGGGACGGATCGATGGGAGATAAAAATGAAAACACAATCCACCTCGGTATTAGATGTGAGGTGGAGGGTGAAGGTAGAAGTTTTGATTTCGAAGTTCCCCATGAGGTAGCATCGAATCTACAATGGTTCTGGGAGCTTAGAAGCCTGGATGATGCGAAACACCTTCAGATCAAAACATAACAAGGCCAGGCTAGCCGCGTTCGCTGGACTCGCACTACGTGCTCGCCCAAGCTGGCGGCGTTATGTGAATGCAACGTATAGAGGAAGAAGATATATGAGAAAGGCAATTCTGGTCTTATGGTTAGTTTTCATTTCCAGCTCAGCAATTTCAGCGCCTGAGCTAAAAGGAAGCCCGCAAGACCTTAGAGGATTTTTATATCCGAAAGATAAGGTGGTGTCTATATATGGCAAAGCAGAGCAAAAAGCTTATTCAGATACAGCGATCATTAGTCTAGTTATTACAACAGAGGATAAATTGCTCTCGGCGGCCATCTCAAAAAATGGCGTCGTTCGACAAGAAATTTCTCAGTCGCTAGTGGCATCTAAATTTGATCAAAATTCCATTAAAAGCTCAAAGTTCTCATCATCTCCACAGTATGGCTGGTTTGGAAAGAAGCCGTCGAGCTTCAAAGTTGTGAACCGTATGGCGATAACGATCACAGATGAGGGGCAACTTAGAGAGATAGCGGTATTATCGGACAAGTATGAAGAAGTAGAGCTATCTGATACTGAGTTCGAGCACTCAAAAAAAGAAGAATACAACGATCTAGTGAGAGCTAAAGCTCTTGAAAATGTTTTGCAGCAAAAAGCATTCTATGAGAAATCCCTTGGCGTACAGCTTACGCCGATCGGTATTAGAGATTCAAATATTCAGCATCGAGCCACGCGTGGAGCAGCGGTTATTGAAGAGGTTATTGTTGAAGCTGAGAGGGTTCATTCAGGCTCGTACTCACCTGAATCAAAGAGATGGAGTCAATCAAGCACTCCTTCTTTTGATGAGGTTAAGTACGAAGCTAATCTCTTTGTTGACTTCAAGATAGATGGATAGTCACATAACAAGGCTGGGCACTAGGAGGCCAGTGAACTGGGCCGGACAAGCACTGCGTGCTTGCCCGTGCCAAAGGCGTTATGTGCCTATAGGTTAATTGCTCCCCTGATGGACTGGAAAGCTTTTCTACTTATCTTTGGCGCAGTGTTTATTGCAGAATTAGGCGATAAAACACAAATCGCTTCAATGCTATTTGCTACTGATAAAGAGGTAAGCAGATACACGGTGTTTATTGCTGCATCAGCGGCACTTATAGTTGCTACGGCTATAGGCGTGCTGGCGGGATCGTTGCTATCAGCATACATTAATGAAAAACATCTTCATTACGCTGCTGGTTTAGGATTCATAACAATAGGGGTCCTTACGCTCATCAATGCTTACAACACATAACCAGTCGAAGTACGCCGTCGGACGCACTATCGTGCGTCCGTGTGCGAGGCGTTATGAGCAATATCACATTAACCTGAGAAGGAACCAAAGAATGAAAAGGCAATTTGGATTATTGATCACTGTGTTGGTATTTTTATCTGCATGTCAATCTAATCAGCAAATAGAGAACACCTTTGATGACGCATACATTGCTGATAGCAGTGATCTAATATTCACGTCGCCTAACTTTTCAGCGATGCATGCGCCGCCACTAATGGCTGGGTTTGCATACGTTGAAACATATGAAAAACAAGCTTTTTGCGGTGGTGAGAACCCTCCAATCATTAGCAAAGTGACGATCACCAGGTCAAACAAAACGCAATATTCCAAGCTTCCGTCAGGAGAGATTGTTGCGCTAATCGGTTATCACGCAGTAGGTGCAACCGGTGGCGGATTAAAGGGCGCGACTTACTACTCGTTCGACATTGAGCCGAATTCGAAATATAAAATAACAGTAACGGAATCGCGTCCATTTGTCACAAGCTACAAAGTCGCGGTCGAGCAAATAACTGAAGAAGCAACCGCGTCGGTGCCGCTAATTGAAGATCGCAAGAATATCTGTGCAAGCTGATAACAACGCGCAGAGTACGCACAAATACGCCTTCTCGTATTCGTATGCACGGTGTCTATGATATGGGCACTCCTTCACAACGCACAAGAGTCGCAGCTTACGGTCTGATTCTCGATGATCGGAAAATCCTTCTCTGCCGCATATCAGATGAGTTGCCAGAATGGCAGGGGCAATGGACGCTTCCCGGCGGTGGGCTGAACTTTGGTGAAGATCCAGAAGCCGCAATGATCAGAGAGGTTAGCGAAGAGACTGGGCTATCCGTGAGCGCTTTGTCGATTGCCGGGATCGACTCACTGCATGATGACTCCAAGGCAACAGAATTTCATGGTATTCGAATCATTTATCGGACCAGGCTGCTTGGTGGTAAGCTGCGCAGCGAGCTTTCTGGCACCACTGACCTTGCTGCCTGGGTTGACTACGACGACTTACGCACATTGTCGCTTGTCGATGTCGCCGAGTATGGCGTTAAGCTCGCGTATAAGAAGTAAACCAGTGCGACCGGATAAGGCGCAGTGTAGCTAAAGGTGTACTATCATGCTCCACGGTGCATAAGCTATACACATAAAAACTAGGAAAAACCCATGGCGAAGGTTGTTGCAGAGCAGGAATTCGAGCTGACTCAGGAAGAGCTTTGGTCGTACATCGGTGACTTTGGAGATACGGGAAAATGGTCCGGTAGGCCGAAAGATGCTTGTGTTCAACAGGGTGATGGCGTTGGTTCGCTGAGAACGTTAACGGTGGGTGATGGGCGAGTAATCGTCGATCGTCTGGATTCAATGTCGGCGTTTAGCTACAGTTATTCGGTGGTGACTGGCGAGTTACCCTACGAGAAATATAGTGCGACGATGTCGGCGCATGCGCTTGCGGAGGGTCGAAGCCTGTTCCGGTGGGAGGGAAATTTCGAGCCACTCGGAATGAGTGAGGAAGATTGCATCGAATTTACCAGAAAGGTCTATGCCATGGGAATTCAAATGATGAAGGATAACCTTCCATTATAAATTGCTGCGTGGCCTTGCATTATGAATCAAATCGAGATTTATCAGGTCTATCTTGAGTACGTTCATGCGGTCAATGGGCTGTGGCAAATCTGGCTTACGATTACTTTTGCCTTTATCGCAGCATTTCACGCGGGGAGAAAGTCGATCACAGTGCATCTCACCTGGGTGGGATGCGGGCTTTACTTTTTTTCTTCGTGCGCGTTGATTCTGAGATATTTAGGTTGTATCCATGCGATGAATGCGCTGCAGCCAGTCATTGTTGAAACAGGGCTGAATACGCTTCCGGAGAATCCAGCATTTGGATTCGCAGTTTACTCGTTAACAACTGGTACACTGGTGTTGGGGTCGCTGATGGCCGTCGGATTCGCGGTCTATCAGTATCGATCATCTGCCAAAACGTAACGGTAATTGCTCTAGATACTCTTGTCCAAACCAAAGCACTGGAGAGCTGAAAAGCGCAGTTATTATATGCTTTGTCTTTGCTCAGAGTGAAATTTCTAAAAACTGATAGGAGATAGCCATGGATAATAAGTTGGTTTTAATAATAGTAGCCGTTTTGCTAGCGCCGCTCGCCGTTTTCTTGAAGCAGGGTGCCGGTAAGGACCTTGTCATTAATATTCTGCTTTGTTTTCTGTTCTATGTCCCGGCTGTAGCGCATGCTCTGTGGATCGTCACTCGGTAGTCTCTTTAGCGGAATGTTTGACTTCGAATAATCGCAGGATGGATTTCCCAATGATAAGAAATTGCAGCGTGGCTTTTACCTTGATTCTGCTATCTATGCTGATGTTGCCTGCGATAGCGGAGGTTGCAAAGCCGGCGAGTAAGGTGCTCATTGTCAATGCACTGATATTTGACGGAAAAGGTGAGGGCTTATCTGGCGAGATGAGTCTTCTGATTGAAGATAATCAGATCAAGCAAATCGCCAAAAGCATCGATCAAGTCGATGGCGTCAGGATCATTGATGCCGGTGGCCGTGTGCTGACGCCCGGGTTTATCGATGCCCATACGCATTTGTTCTGGAACATGGGGTTGGCCCAGCATCTCTATGGTGCTCCCGATTATCAACATGCGCTTAGCCTGGTAGAGGCCGAGAATACGCTCATGCGTGGTTTTACAACAATCAGGGATACTGGCGGCCAGGTTTTGGGTACCAAGCGAGCAATTGATGAGGGCTATTTCCCCGGGCCGCGCATCTACTCATCGGGTGCCACTATTGGTATGACCACCGGCCATGGTGATTTCAGAACGCCGTTGTCTGCGCCTCGCATGATGGGAGGGCCAGCCAGCACAGAAGGCGAGCAGTTGGGAATGACCATTTTCGCTGATGGTGTTCCGCAGGTGTTGACGGCAAGCCGCATGCAGTTTCGCAAAGGAGCGCATTTCCTCAAGGTTTTTGTTGGCGGTGCAGTTTCAGGCTTGTATGACCCGCTCGATATTACCGAGTATTCGCCAGAGGAAATCAAGGCCGCAGTCGGCGAAGCCGAGCGCTGGAATACCTATGTTGCCGTACATACCTACACTGACGCTGCTACTCGCATGGCTATTGAAGCGGGCGCAAAGTCACTGGAACACAACAATCTCATTAGCGAAGAGACGGTCAAGTTGGCCGCCAAAAAAGGTGTCTTTATTAGTGCGCAGACAGCGCTGTTTATGAATCCTGCTCCCCCCAGCTTTTCCCCTGTTCAAGTACAGCGCCAGCAAAAGGCAAAGCAGGGTTTGGATAAGCTGATGAAGGCGAGCAAAAAGCACAGAGCAAACGTGCTGTTCGGTACTGATTTGGTCGCCTCGATGAAGTCCAAGCAAGCGCAGGTTTCTGAGTTTGTGCTGCGCACGAAATGGTTCTCTAACGTAGAAATTTTGCAGCAGGCGACGTCAATCAATGCTCAGGTATTAGAGTTATCCGGCCCGCGAAATCCTTACCCCGGCAAGCTTGGGGTTATAGAGGAGGGCGCCTATGCAGACCTTTTGATCATTAACGGTAATCCTCTGGACGATATTTCTATACTTGCTAAACCCGAGGAAAATCTCGCTTTGATTATGAAGGACGGAAAGATATTTAAAAACACGCTGAACTAAGACGTGTCTGCATTCTTTTCTTCCTGTGTTAAGGAATTTTCTCCCAGCGCCACTCGTAGCAAGAGGCTCACCGCAACAGCACAGATTTATACGCGTGACGGGTGAGTGCCGCCGGTCATTGCTGCGCGCCATTTCCCACCATTTTGCGATAGTGTGCGATGCCGAGGGGTTGGCGCTTAATCGAGTATCAGGGCTGTCAGGGTGCTCACGATCTTATTGGCTGTTGAGCGTATTGAGGTCTAACCCGCTTTTATAAGGCTCCCGTTTCGGCCTTTCTTAGATCCCCAAGTCGCATTTATTTCGGGCAAGGTGCAATATCTTGTTTCGTTATGCGTCAAATTCTGGAAAAATTATGCTCTCTGATTTTAGAGTTGGCTCGCGGCATGTTCTGTCGTTCGCCCTCCGGTTGTCACGAC
>CAZDEW010000117.1:0-8376 GCA_964504585.1 uncultured Pseudomonadales bacterium
GGGCGCCAATATCCTGCTGCTACCCTCGGCTTTCACTCGCAGCACGGGGAAAGCACACTGGCAGACACTGCTTCGGGCTAGGGCGATAGAAAACGCTGCTTACGTGCTAGCGCCCAATCAGGCGAGCCGGCACCATGACGGCTCACAAAGCTATGGCAACTCACTCATTGTCGACCCCTGGGGACGCATTATGGCCAGCGCCGGTATCAGCGCTGAATGCGTCGTACAGGCCACGATCAATACAGAACAGCTTTTTCGAATTCGTAACCAAATACCCAGTTGGCGCAGCAATTTGACTCCCAATCCAGCAGGATAGCTGTAAATGCTTGTTTTATATATATTATTTGGCTCTATTCTGCTCGCTCGACGCTCCCCTCCGCGGCGCAATCACCGCAAGCCGGTTAGCTGAGTCTTGCGGTTAATAAACAAGTGTATTGAATTCCCCCCGCAAGTACTGTAGTCTGTTTTTTGACCTTCTGCACATTTTTGGGACTCAAGCAGAATTTCGGGCCTGACCGGCCATAAAAACTGGATGTTGTCATTTCTTAATAAACCGGTCTCGCCGTGAGCGCTTTGACTAATGATTAGAAAAGGTCCCCCTCTTTTTTAAGCGTTGTTTAGAAGAAGCACCATAAAATAACTTGGAGATAGCAATGAAAAACTTATCGTCTTTTGTAGCTGCTGCTGCACTGGTGGTCGCTGCACCATTCAATGCCGCTAACGCTGCGTTCTCACAAATGATCAACTTTGGCGACAGCCTCTCTGACACGGGCAACATTCTTATTGCCACTGGCGGCGCTGCACCTGTCGCTCCAAACCTGCCGGGCCGTTTCAGCAACGGCACAACCTGGAACGAAAACCTGGCGGCAGACCTCGGTCTTGCGGCGCCTACGGCTTCACTAGGCGGCGGCACTAACTTCGCCTGGGGTGGTTCACGTACTTCTCTTCCCGGTAGCTCGGCGCAACCCTCTGCCCAAGCACAGGTTGGACAATACCTTGCTTCTGTCGGCGGTGTGGCCGATCCCGACGCACTGTTCACCATCATGATCGGTGGTAACGATCTGAATGCGTTTGACGGCGTTACCTACGGCGCTGCTGAGCTGACAGCTGACGCGGCACTGATCGCAACACTGACGCAAGATCTGCTGAATGCAGGCGCACAGAACATCATCGTATCTAACGTACCTGATCTAAGTGGTGCGCCTATTGCCGATGGCAACGAAGCCGCTACGCTGTTCATCACTGATCTGTTCAACAATGCACTTGCGGCAGCGATGGCTCCATTGATCGGACCCAACGTTGCCTTCCTTGACGCGTTTGCGGTTTCTCAAGCCGCTGTTGCTGGCGCGCCAGGCAATGGCTTCACCAACGTTGACGATGCTTGTTGGGACGGTGTCTCTGCGACTTTCTGTGCAAACCCTGACGAGTACCTGTTCTGGGATGCACTGCACCCTACCGGTGCTGGCCACGAGACTATTGGCGAAGCAGCTCTGGCAGCGGCGCTGACTCTGCCTTCTGCGGTTCCTGTTCCAGCGGCTCTGCCACTGTTCATGACTGCACTTGCAGGCTTTGGTGCAATGCGCCGTCTGCGCAAGTAAGTAGCACTTACATACCGCAAGACAAAAAAGCCGCCCTGAAGGGCGGCTTTTTTATTGGGCGGAAGAATCGCGGCGCGCGCTCGTAAACACCAACATTTACACTGCTATAGCGCCGCGGCAAGCTCCGAGGCCTGCTTGATTGCTCGCTTGGCATCGAGCTCGGCCGCCACGTTGGCACCGCCGATCACATGCACGGACACGCCTTTCTCGGAAGCGCCAGAGGCTTCCAGCTGATCCGCAAGATCACGATTAGGCGTCTGGCCTGCACAGATGACGACGTTATCGACTTCAAGCAACTCTGGCTTGCCACTCACCAGAATATGCAGCCCTCGATCATCGATAAGCTGGTATTCACAGCCAGGCATCATCTTGACGCCTTTCATGTTGAGAGCCGCTCGATGTACCCAGCCAGAGGTCTTACCCAATCCTTTACCGACCGAAGTCTCCTTCCGCTGCAGCAGAAAAACCTGACGCTCTGGCGCTGCCACCACGGGCGCACGCATCGCCCCCCGACTGCTCAGGCTCGTATCAACACCCCACTCCTCGTACCAGCGTTGCTTAGCCTGCTCCTCACTCAAACCGTGCTCATGCACAAGAAACTCACCAACATCAAAACCGATGCCACCAGCTCCGATAATCGCAACCCTTTTCCCCACTGGCTTGTGGTGTTTTAGCACGTCCAGATAAGACATGACTTTCGGATGGTCGATACCTTCTATTTGTGGCGTGCGCGGATGAATGCCCGTTGCAACGATGATGTCATCGAAATTTGCCTGCAGCAGCGACTCTGCAGACGCGCGCTGCCCCAGCTTTAACTCGACCTGATGCTTGGCGAGCATCGTACGGAAGTAGCGCATGGTCTCCAGAAAGTCTGCTTTACCGGGAATCTGTGCAGCGATATTAAACTGGCCACCGATCTTATCTTCCGCATCATACAGAGTGACCTGATGCCCACGCTCAGCCAACACGGTCGACGCCGCCATGCCTGCCGGGCCTGCGCCGATAACAGCAACTTTCCTCGGAGAAGTTGCAGGGCGATAAACTAATTCCGTCTCGTAACACGCTCTGGGGTTCACCAGACAGGAGGAGCGCTTCATCGAAAAAGTATGATCGAGGCAAGCCTGATTACAGGCAATACAGGTATTGATTTCATCGGCCCTGCCTTGCTCTGCTTTGATTGCAAATTCAGGGTCAGCGAGCAAGGGTCTGGCCATTGACACCATATCGGCATCGCCGCTGGCAATGATTTCTTCAGCAAGCTCGGGCGTATTGATCCTGTTACTCGCACAAACGGGTATTGTTACCGCCTCTCGCAGCTTCCCCGTCGCGAAGGCAAACGCCGCGCGCGGTACCGAGGTGACAATGGTTGGGATACGCGCCTCATGCCAGCCAATGCCCGTATTAATAATCGTTACGCCGGCTTGCTCGAGGGCTTTCGCCAAAGCAACAATTTCTTCCCAGCTCTGTCCACCTTCAACCAGATCCATAACGGACATCCGGTAGACGATGATGAAATCGTCGCCGACCTCTTCGCGGATTCGTTTAACAATAGCCACCGGAAAGCGCATGCGATTCTCCGCACTACCGCCCCATTCGTCACTGCGCTGATTAACCCGCTCTGCAATAAACTGATTTATAAGATATCCCTCTGACCCCATAATCTCGACGCCGTCATAGCCTGCGTATTTGGCTAACGATACCGCTTGCGCGTAGTCATTGATGGTTTTTAGAATCTGCCTGTGGCTCAACTCACTGGGTTTGAAGGGATTGATCGGCGCCTTGCGCGCACTCGCAGACACACTGTATGGCGTATAGCCATAACGACCGGCATGCAAAATTTGCAGGGCGATCTTGCCGCCCTCATTGTGCACAGCGCTGGTCACTTTGCGATGCAAACGAGCAGTGATCTTGCTATCCATTTTGGAACCCAGTGGCGACAACTCGCCGCGCCGATTCGGAGCGTAGCCACCGGTAACTATCAGACCAACCCCGCCCTTTGCCCGCTCTGCAAAGTAAGCGGCCAACTTGTCCATGTGATAGAAACGGTCCTCTAGGCCCGTGTGCATCGACCCCATCAGGATTCGATTTTTTAGCGTGGTAAATCCAAGATCCAGTGGCTCAAATAATTTTGGATAGTGTGTATTCATCAAATTTCCCGTCGATCTAAAAGTTAATCGAGTTGCATGAAACGATTCGCTGACAGCGCACGCAGCACGAGTTAAAAATATTCCTGAAGCCATTCCCACCCACTGTTTCAATCAAGCGGGGTTAAAGATCGAAACAATATACTGAAGAAATCGCTTTTTAGCGCTCGCTCTGCGCCCTGTACTCCTGAGGAGACAGCCCGAGACCCTCGCGAAACATCCGCCTAAAACTCCCGGTATCTTCAAAACCTAACTGATTGGCAATTTCCGCTGTGCTCGCATCGGTTTCCTGTAGCTGCCAACAGGCTTCATCAAGCCTGAACCGACGCAGCTGCGCGCTGAAAGTTGTACTGGACTGTCGAAGATAGCGCTTTAACGTCGGCCCACTGCAATGTAGCGCTTTCGCACAATCTTCGAGGCGATAGCAGCCCCTGGCAAATAACGAACCGAGCTCACGCATATAGCCTTTGCGCCCCGGTAACTGCGCCAACTGACTGTGAAGAATCTGCAAAGTGCTGCTGGCAGCCCTGGGGTCAGGTGAATCGATGTCGCTGTTAACAATATCCTTATGGATACGCAATTGATACCCATAGCTGCCCCAACGAACATTTTCATGGAAGAAACTTCTCATCTCTGCCTCAGCCGCGGGCGGCTCACCGGGCATGAGCACACACATCTTCTCCGGATTGTTGCGAAAATCAATGCCTCCAACTTCCACCATGGTCTGATAAACGGACGTGAGATACATCAACAAAAATTGCGGCAGTAGCTCACCGTCAACAAACTCCGGATAGGCGGTCAGCGACACGTATTCCGCAGACTCTCTCTTACGCATATACACAAGCGGTGATATCAATAACCCATAGCGGCCAACACTCTCCATCATCTGCTTCCAGGAAATACAGTTGAGCAGTAACAGGCTCAACATCCCATGACTTGCCGCGTGTAAGCTAGCGCCGAGGAAAAAACCCCAGGCATCCGGAGCCTTGCGATCGACCTCGGCAACCAGAGACCGATACTGCGGCCACGAGATTGAGAGCTCGGCATTTTTTAAATCGCTGGCGTCCAGGTTGGCAGCATCCAGCATTTTGCTCGCCGCAACACCCAGACTGAGCCCGTACTCGAAAATCTGGCGCGGATTATGCGCCCACGGCATGCTCGCATTGTGGCAGTGGATTAGCTTTTTCATGAGCCCTTTTGCACGCTTAAACCTATTTTAACTCGTTGTTTTTTATTGATATTAAGTACATCAGCTCTCGTAAAAAGAGCCATTGTAATCCAAAATGTCCTTCCTGATTTAGCAATATCAAGCATAATCATTAAATTGCAATGATGTAGTTTGCGCCCTAAGCAGACTACCAAGAACCGCCAACCAGGCAGGAGATCCGCCATGACAGAAGTCAAACCTTCAGCGTGCATGCTTTGCGAGCTGATCTGTGGGATTCAGATTGAAGCTGATACCGAAAACGGTGTGATTTCGAAGATCAAGGGCGACAAGAATCATCCTGCGTCTCAAGGCTACCTTTGCAACAAAGCCGGGCGACTCAATTACTATCAAAACGGCCGCGACCGGATAACCCAACCGCTTAGGCGCAAGGCCGATGGCAGCTTCGAAGAGATTGAGTGGGACACGGCATTCAAAGAAATCGCTGCCAAACTCAGCGCAGTCAAAGAACAATACGGTGGCGACAAAATTCTCTATCTTAGTGGCGGGCAGGGCAGTCACCTCGGACCATTTTACGGACAGGCAACTCGCGCCGCGCTCGGCGCAATCTACAAATCTAATCCGATCGCCCAGGAGAAAACCGGCGAGATTTTCGTTGCCGCAAAAATGTTTCACCCCTCAAGCGGCATTGTCAGAAGCAACTGTGAAACCGCTGAAGTCGCGATATTCCTCGGCAAAAATCCATGGCAAAGTCACGGCTACCACCAATGCCGCAAGCACCTGCAAAAACTGACCAAAGATGAAAACCATACCATGGTCGTGGTCGACCCACGACGCAGTGAAAGTGCGGAACTCGCTGATATTCACCTGCAGGTCAAGCCTGGTACTGACGCGTGGATGATGGCAGCGCTAATCGGCATTCTGGTACAGGAGGATCTGGTCGATCATGAATTTATGCGGGAGCATACAATTGGCTACAGCGACATCGCGCCACATTTTGCTGCCATTCCTATTAGCGACTATTGCCGGGAGTCGGGTATCGATGAAGATGTGCTCCGCGACCTTGCCGCGCGCATCGGAAGCGCAAAGAGCGTTGCGGTGTGGGAAGATCTGGGCGTTCAGATGAATCTCAACTCGACATTGGTCAGCTACTTTCATCACCTTATGCTGACTATCACAGGCAATTTTGGCAAGGACGGCACGCAGTATATCCCCGAACCCCTGATCCCCCTGATCAGTCCGAAATACGATGACAGCAGGCGAACGCCAGTCACCAACTCTCGCGTTATCGGCGGCCTGATACCCTGCAATGCGGTACCGCAGGAAATTCTGGGCAATCACCCAGAGCGCCTACGTGCTGTTTGGGTGGAAGCCAGCAACCCGGTGCACGCTTATGCGGGCACTGAAGAAATGGCTGAAGCGCTAAGGGCAACCGATATCACGGTTGTGCTCGATATCGCTATGACCGAGACCGCCATGCAGGCAGACTACGTTTTACCAACGCCAACTCAGTTCGAAAAAGCTGAGTTCTCTTTCTTCAATTTTGACTTTCCCCATAACTATTCTCACTTGCGGCACCCCGTTTTCACGGCGCCTGCCACTGTGCTACCAGAACCCGAAATACATGCAAGGCTTTGCGAAGAGCTAGGCGTGATTCCAGCGGAACTTGTTCAGTCGCTACGCGAAGCCGCCGCACAGGGCATGGACGTGTATGGGCAAAAACTGATGGAAGCCTTTAAGACCCACCCCGGGTTAATCAAACTTGCGACAGTTGTTTTGTACCGTACTCTGGGTCCAACGCTCGGCGAAGGTCTGGCCGCAGGCGCGGCGTTTTTGCCAGCCTGTCTGGATCTTGCAAGACGTAATCCGGACGGCGTAAGAGGCGCAGGTCACGAGGGGGAAGGCATAGAATTAGGCATCAATCTCTTCAAAGCACTCATTAATTCGCCCTCTGGCGTCAGCATTTGCAAAGAGCCTCAGGAGGCAAGCTTCAAACGTCTTGGTCACAGCGACAGAAAGATTCATCTCTTCCTCGAGGAACTGCTGCCTGAACTTCACGCCTTAGCCAACGGCTTTCAGTCGCCGACGACACATGATTTTCCTTTCGTCCTCTCTTGCGGCGAGCGAAGAGACTACACGGCCAATGGCATGTATCGCGACGCGGACTGGCGGCGCAAGGACAAACAGGGTGCCTTAAGACTCAGCCCTGTGGACGCACAGTCACTTGGTGTTGAAACCGGCGATACTGTGATGCTCAAAACACAGCATGGAAAAAGCGAGGCAACCGTGGAAGTCCACGATGGGATGCAAGCCGGCCATATGTCAATTCCAAATGGTGGCGGCATCACCAACGACATGCACACGCAAAAACCTCATCGAGTTGGCGTAGCAACCAACGAACTCACCTCAAGCAAGGAATGCGATAGCATAGCCGGCACACCCTGGCACAAACACGTTCCTGCCGCGGTGGAAAGACTGGCAAGCAGCGCCTGAAAGTCAATCTGAGAGTAGACCTGAAAACTGACCTGAAAGAAAAATAGCGCCAAAGAGCTGCGAGAGCAGTCATTGGCAGTGCTCTGTGATGGTCTTGCAAGTGCTGCGGTAAGATTTGCACATCGGATGGTCACGTGTTGAAGACCGCAACCATCGCTTATTGGACTTTTTGAAGCACAAACGGGGACGATCAATCCGTACTTGCAAGAGCATATCGGTAAGCCAGGAGCCAGTTCAGGTTCTGTCTAGGCCGCTCGCTAGCAACAGCGCCGCCGTTTAGTAAACTAGCTTACAGAGCGCATCACCGTTTATCAAAAAGTGCTATAGCTATAGCACGACGCGTTGAACCTCGTCTGGCAGTACGTATCGTAAAAAAACCATGGAAAAACCGTACCCAAAGGCCATCTCGAGCCAGATGGAAATCCCAGACTCCTGCACCCATATCGATTAGATCAATGAACAACAGCCAAAGCACTCAGCCCGGTCAACTTGAACGCTCCTTTACGCTAGAGCCGATAGGCGAGGGGCATTATCAGGTGATTACCGATCCAAATTACGAGTCAGGTAACGGAATGTATGGAGGCTGGACCGCCGCACTTTTGCTAAAAGCGGCTATTGAAGACGGCCGCAGTAGCGGATTTGTCTCTGCAATCACGGTCAATTATGTCAGCAAAGTGCCTTCGGCGAAAACGCTTGAGATTCGAGTGTCCTTGCTGGGAGGAGGCAAAACGGTAACCCATCTGCAAGTGGATCTCATCAACCCCGAAAGCCTTCAGCCGCATGCCATGGCTACTGTTTTATTTTCCAGTCGCAGTCAGAGCAGTAGCTTTCTTGAAAAAGATATGCCCGCCAACACGGCAGCAACAGATGCCAAGGTATTTGTTCCACCCGGCGCCTTCGGCGAGCAAATGGATATCATGCCCGTCTCGGGCTATCCGCCGGTCAACCAAGCCAACACACAGTCAATGAGCTGGGT
>CAZDEW010000118.1:0-8282 GCA_964504585.1 uncultured Pseudomonadales bacterium
CTTCAAAGGGAAACTGGGCGGCGAACTGCCTGTACTCCTGCTCAGGTAACGTGCATTGAAAACCCTCGAGTGCCTCCCGCTTCGCGTAGATCGCCAGCAGTTCAGCGGCTGTATCCTTAACCTGTTGCAGCGCTTTCTTCTTGGTGTTCTGCCAGTTATCGCTGCCGAGCCGGTCTAATGGGGCCGAGTCCTCATCACCCCCCATGTAGCGGCCAATTAAATGCAGGTTGGTGACGGGCACATAGAGCTTGTCTCCGTTGGCATAGTGTAGCGCTAGAAACTCCGCGTCAACTCGCTCGTCACCGAGCATCACCGGCATGTGCTCTAGTCCCATGTAACGGCCTACGCCATGGTCAATGTGCACGACAGGCGAACCGGGTGAAAGCTCAAGCAGGCTGTGAATAGCGGCCTCGGCGATAACGCTTTTGCCGCGGCTTTCTTTAGCGCGTGGCTTTAGCGTGATGCCAAACAAATCGGACTCCGAGACAATCAGGGTTTGCTTTCCTGATTGCGGGTAATCGCGGACACTCGCCCCCCGATTGAAGCCCGCTATAGCAACAGCGACGGCGGAGCCGGAATGCTCTGGATTCGCCTGTTCGAGCGTTTCCAGTGGACTGGAATCCATACTGAACGCTTCGATGGACGCAGCTCTCAATTGCTCAAGAAGCATTTCCCGCCGCCCGGTCGATTCAACGCAGAGAATTAACTGGGGAGGTTCTGCGTTTCTATGTTGCGTCAGCAAATCCGTAATCTTGCTGAGCGGTTCAGCGGCGTGTGCATCGATAGCAAGATCCGGGCACTGCTGAGCGCCGAAATTGATCTGTCCTCGATCTGCATTACTTTCGATTGCTGACTGAAGCAGCGAGACTCTGGCAGCGCGTTTCATCTCAGTCAGACATTCGTTAACTGTGAGATAAAGCTTTTCCGGAGACAGCAATGGTCTGGTTGGGTCTATCGCGTTGAGTTCATGGCGATTGCTCACCTCTCGATAGAATTGCTCGACCTGATCCTGAAATTTATGCGGCAGGACAAACACGGTGTGTTTGGAGCTGCCGTCTGGGCTCTGTACGTAGTCAAAAAGTGTTGCACAGGACTCGAAGAACATAGGCAGGTAGGCTTCAACTCCTGCACTAGCAACGCCAGCGACGGTGTCCTGATAAATCGGGCAATGGTCCGGGTCTGCTTTGAACTCGAGGTGCCACTGGTCGCGAAAATTGTTAATTCCGCCGTTATCCAGTCGAACTTCATTGGCTGGCAGAATCATAACGCGCGGGACTGTGTCAACTGTCCTCTGCGTCTCGCAATCGAAACTGCGTAAACTTTCTATCTCGTCATCAAACAGCTCGATCCGGTAGGGTTGATCGCTTCCCATCGGAAAAAGATCGATCAGACCTCCGCGCACGGCGAAGTCACCGTGCTCAAAAACGCTTTCGACGCGTCGGTAGCCGCTATCGACAAGGTTGTTAACAAAACTGGTCTCCTGCAGCTGTCCGCCGACCTCGAGTAACAGCGTATTCTGGTCAATGTAATCAACAGGGGTTAATCGAGTGCAGAACGTTCCGAGCGTGCAGATGCTGATGTATCGGGTCTGGTGTCGCAGGTGATAAAGTGCCGATAGACGAGCCGAAACAATATCGGGGTGGGGAGAAAAATGATCGAATGCCAGCGTCTCTCTATCAGGAAGCTCAAAAACCGGGATGGCATCGTCAGCTCCAGCTTGTAGAAAGTTGAGATACTGAATCCATTCAGCACTTTCAGCAGCGGTGGGCGCAACGATTACTACGCGCCCCGCATGCTTTCTGGCCGCTTCGAGTACGGCGATTCCGCCGGCGATACCGGGCAAACCACCCCAGTGCGCACGCTCTCCATGGCGCGGCCATTCAGCACCCTGCAGTGGGCTTGTGCCGGGGGCTTTGTGGGTTGTCGCGAGATTGCTCATGCTATCGAAGTGTCATAATCAGACTGCTAAACCTAACTGGCCAGAACAGTTCAAACCCGGCCGGCTCGTCAGCCTGCCGAATTAAGGATTGAAATGTCGGAGTGGTGTTTTACAGTGGAGCTCTAAAATGGTGTTTTACAGTGATGGTCTAAACGATTGCGTGGCGCTATAAACGCTCAAAACGAATACATGAGTTTAACGTCCTGCAAATGGATGGTCAGACGGGCACGGTTATGGGAGCCTATTTATTGCCATCTTCTTTGTAGCTACCGATTTCCGCGTAGGTACTGAGCGTTGATAATGCGCGAAGTGCAACGACGACAAGCCCTCCCAGAGCACCCCACATATGCGCATCAACGACAATATCACCGTCGATAAGTTGTTGCGTAAACTGCCAATCGAAGCCTTGCGACAGTCCTGGGGTTTGTTCAACGACAATCTTCAACGTCAAAGCCACAATCCACAGCCAGTGCGCGCGGGATCTGATAGCGGCATAGACGAAAAGACCATGCAAAGCGCCCGACATTCCCTGACACCATTCGATGCTGTCGCTGAAAAAGTAGAGACCCAAACTCGAGAACGCTGCCGAGATCAGCAGTGTTAGAAACCAGAAAGGCGTCTCGAAGGCCTGGTCAAAAAGAAAGTAAAGTGCGATCAGAGCGCCGGCATTCAGCAGTAAGTGTTGAAAATTCAGGTGAATCAGCAGGTGGCTAAACGCCTGCCAGGGCTCGCTTAGAAAAGTTGTTCGTCGATACTCGAGAACATCCATGCCTGCGCTCTGAACCACAAGCATTGCCAGCAAAAGGCCAAGCAGAAGCAGTTGTGAGCTGAATTTGTTCATTGACGCCCTTTAGATCGTTGCAAGCGGCATACTGTATCAGCACCGCAGACTCTCGCAAGCCGTTTTTCACTAGCTTAATGCCCTGATCTAGATCTTCGGATCAAGCGTCTCGAGGTCGGCAGGGGTGTCGATATCAATCGCAGCCTCTGGCAGTAGTATTGTCCGTAGTCGGCCTTCGCCTGCTGCGGCCTTAACCAGCGACGACCCGCCGCGGTCTCCCTCGAGTGTTTGCAGGGCTGCGAAGTCGCGGCGTGGAAATATGACGGGGGGGACGTTCACGCGTCCATTTGCCGACTCATAGCAGGCAGATTGTACGGCGGTCCAATCTTCAGCCCTAAGGTACTCTGCGGTAAAGTCTCCTACCGTGTTTGGACGGAGTGCCACTTGATCGGCTAGCACGATCATCAATGCGTCGTAGTGTCGCTCGGTTTCAAGCAGCTGGCTGACTGCGCCGGCAATACTGTGCCCCAAGCCGAGATCGTAATTGCTGACTGTCAGTTGCTGAAAGTTTTCCAGGCTGGCTGCAAGATTGTCTGCGCGGTAGCCGGTTACGATCCAGAGATCTCGGGGGTCTAATCCGGATGTGGAAGCGAGGCTTCGCTCAATAATGGTCCTACCGTCCGCCGTCCTGTGCAGCAGCTTATGGCTGCCAAAACGGCTTGATAGGCCCGCCGCCATGAGGAGAGTTGCAATTCGTCTATCGGCGGTCATGCACGATCAACAAAGAGCGTATCGTGGCACTCCGCCAGGATTGAGAGTGCAATTGTTTCCGGTAACTCCGCGCCGATGTCGAAGCCGGCCGGACCAAAAAATGGCCAGGGAATCTGATCGTGCGTCAAACCGGCTTTTTCTACAACTTCGTCTCTGCGATGTCGCGGGCCAAGCAGCGCGCAGTACGCAAGCGGTTGTTGCTGAAGTCGATTTAGCGCCTGAGCATCGAGCTCGAGTGAATGCTGCATAACGACGGCCGCATCGAGGTCCAGCTCCGCCGACGATAGCTGCTCGCTGCGCTTGTTGATCGCGGTAACCGCTGCGCCAGTTAGTGTTGCGACAAACTGATTGATGGCATTGCCCGGCCTTGCATCGTATATGGTGACTTGCCAGCCGATATCGAGTGCCATCCGGACAAGCGGTTTTGCATCGGCCCCAAGCCCAAAAACGCCGAGCTTGACCCTTCTTGGGATCAGCGAGTGAATAAGAGTTTGCTTGGCCTGCGGCTCTGTCTCCAGCTTTGCCTGGGAGCGCAGTTCAAAGGCAGGCCCTCTGTAGTTCCAATTGACGCCGGATGAGAGCCCAGATTGCGTCGCAGGCGCTGTGCTGTTGCTGGTGTTTCGATAAGGCGACATTCGTGAACCGGACTCTGATTCTGCAACCGGCTGTACAAGCTGACGATAGGCGACAGCCTGTCCGCTTTCGAGCAACTGAAGGGCTTTGTCGAGCTCAAGATAGTCATTGTCGGCCGTAACGGGCTGAAGCAGTATGTCGACGACGCCACCGCAGCCGAGACCAAGAGCGTGGAGGAAATCATCCTCGTCGCGACTATCGTAGCGTACCGTTTCTGCGATTACCGCTGCTCCGTGGTTTACTTCAGCATCGGCCTGTTCGTCGACATTTGCTCTAAAGCGCCTGGCCCGCTGAACGAGGTCAGACTCCAGGCAACCGCCGCTGAGCATGCCCAGCGTCATTCCGTCTTCACCGATCAGCATGAAAGCGCCCGGCTTGCGATAGGCAGAACCCTCGATCTGGTAAACGGTTCCTAGTGTCCATGCCTGTGCATCACGCTGTGGATACCAGGCATTGAGTATGTCGATAAACTGGTTCAGGGGGCGCCTCAGAATGTGCGTGCCGTTTGACGGCTTAATAGTGGATAGAATAATACAAGCTAATGCGCAGGGATAAAAACACCTGCGGCTGGCTAGCGCAGCTTTTTATGCGAAAATAGCGCTTTGCATTTTGCTGAGACGCAGCAATACCACGTGGAGAGCGACGATGAGAACTACTGACCTAATGGATGAATACGAGGATGCGCTGCACATTTGCGACGTCAGTGCTTTCAAGCGATTTGGGCGCTCGCAGGAATTTGGCGGCGAGATCATTACAGTCAGGTGCTTTGAGGACAACACCAGGGCAAAAAAACTGCTTGAGACGCCAGCAGAGGGCCGTATTCTGGTAGTTGATGGTGGCGCATCATATGGGCGCGCGCTGATGGGCGACAACGTTGCAGCGATAGCGGTTAAGAATGGATGGCGAGGTGTGATCATCAACGGTTACATTCGTGACAGTGCTGAAATTAATGACCTGGATATCGGCGTTGTTGCGCTAGGTGCTACGCCCCGGCGGCCTTTAAAGAATGATGATGGTAGTGTCGGTGAAGATATCCACTTTGCCAGCTCGACTTTTGTTACAGGCGCATTTGTTTACGCGGATGAAGATGGTGTGCTTCTGGCAAACAAAGCGCTGTCGCTTTAAGGAAGGCAGGCAGCCATGCAGCAGCTATTGACTCTCAAGCCCCGGGCAAGAGGCTTTCACCTCATAACCGACGAAGTCACTTCCCAGCTTGCAATCCCGTCAGCGCCTGGCCTGCTACACCTTTTTCTTCAGCACACATCCGCCTCACTTACACTTAATGAGAACGCAGATCCCGATGTGCGCACTGATATGGAGAGCTATTTCGCGCGAGCGGTTGCAGATGATATAGGCTATTTCAAACATACGCTCGAAGGCCCAGACGATATGACAGCCCACATTAAATCCAGCCTACTAGGAAATAGCCTGCAGATCCCCGTCGGCAGCGAAGGCCAGCTTCTGCTGGGGCTGTGGCAGGGTATTTGGTTGGGAGAGCACCGGATCGATGCCGGGGCGAGAAGAATCGTTGCGACATTCGTCTCCTGCAATACCTAGAAATCATCTTAGAATAAAGATAAAAAACTTGATAAAACAGCAATCTATAACGGTTTATTATAATTGATTCGAAGTTTGTTTGACCTGCAGTCGTCGGGTAATTTCTTGCGGAGCTAGGAGTTGTTTTTCGGGCTTTCGCCTGTAACTATTCGCGCCTTGAATTTCTGCAGCTAGCCCCCACTGTTGTCCCCTTGCAAGGGCGCGATATGCGGGCCCGTTTGCACAGGCGCCAAAACAACTGGCAGCAAGTAGCGATAGACCAAGGAGTTAACTTACCGTGACTAGCAGTGAAACAACGACAGTCGACCAGGAATCTGTGACAGAAAAAACCGAGGAGAAAACATCGTCAGTGGATACTCAGGCCCCCGATCAAACCCAGACTTTTGGCTTCCAGACAGAGGCAAAGCAGTTACTGCAGCTGATGATCCACTCGCTGTACAGTAACAAAGAGATTTTTCTTCGCGAGCTAATCTCCAACGCCTCCGACGCAGCAGACAAGCTTCGCTTTGAGGCCGTATCGAACGATGCGCTTTATGAGGGCGACGGTGAGCTAAAGATTCGGATCGAATTCGACAGTGAGCAAAAGCGGCTGAGCATCAGCGACAACGGAATTGGTATGTCCAGGGACGAGGTGATAGCAAATCTGGGCACCATCGCAAAGTCCGGTACGGCCGAGTTCCTCTCCAACATGACAGGTGATCAGGCTAAAGACTCGCAGCTGATAGGGCAGTTTGGTGTCGGTTTTTACTCGGCATTTATTGTCGCCGAGAAAGTCGAAGTGCGAACTCGTCGAGCAGGTCTCGGCGCAGACCAGGCGGTTTACTGGAGCTCTACCGGCGACGCCGATTTCGAAATTGCAGACATCGTCAAAGAAAATCGCGGCACGGAGATTGTGCTACACCTGCGCGATGATAGCGAAGAGTACGCTGATGGTTGGCGACTGCGCTCGATCGTCAAGAAGTACTCCGATCACATAGCGATTCCGGTCGAGATGGAAAAACAGGCAACGCCATCAGAAGAAGACAGTGAGCAGGAGGGTGCCGATTCAGCGCCGGAATTTGAGGCCATCAACGAGGCCAAAGCGCTTTGGACAAGGGCTCGCAGCGAGGTGTCTGACGACGAGTACAAAGAGTTTTATCGCTCCGTTTCGCACGATTTTCAGGATCCCCTCAAATGGAGTCACAACAAGGTTGAGGGCAAATTCGAGTACACCAGTTTGCTTTACATCCCTTCCAAAGCACCTTTTGATCTATGGAATCGGGAGGCGGATAAGGGGCTTAAGCTCTATGTGCAACGTACGTTCATCATGGATGAAGCGGAGCAGTTTCTGCCACTTTACCTACGTTTTGTTAAAGGTATTGTAGATTCTAATGACCTTCCACTAAACGTTTCTCGTGAGATCCTCCAGCAGGACTCGACAACCGAGAGCATGCGCAGTGCGTTGACCAAGCGTGTGCTTGATATGCTGGAAAAAATGGCCAAGAACGAATCCGAGACCTACGCGGAATTCTGGGGAGAGTTCGGCAATGTTCTCAAAGAAGGGCCCGCAGAAGATTTTGCAAACCGCGAGAAGATCGCACGACTGTTCCGCTTTTCATCAACCCATAGTGATGACGAGAAGCAGGAACACTCGCTGGAAGATTACGTGGCGCGCATGAAGGAAGGTCAAAAACACATTTACTTCGTAGCCGCTGAAAACTTTGCGACGGCCAAAAATAGTCCTTATCTCGAGGTCTTCCGCAAGAAAGGCATTGAAGTTCTGCTCTTGCATGACCGTATCGACGATTGGCTGATGGGGCATCTGATGGAATTCGATGGCACACCTTTTCAGGACGTTGCCAAGGGTGAGCTCGATCTGGGCGAACTGGATTCCGAAGATGACAAGAAGCAGGTTGAAGAGCTTAGTGAAGCCAATAAAGATCTGGTCGATCGGGTTAAAGTTATTCTCGAGTCGCGCGTCGACGAAGTTCGAGTGACCAACAGGCTCACCGAATCGCCTGCCTGTCTTGTCGTCGGTACCCACGATATGGGCGCGCAGATGCGCAGGATTATGGAGGCCGCGGGGCAGGCTGTTCCCGACTCCAAGCCGATTCTCGAGTTGAATCCCGAGCATCCACTGATTCAAAAGTTGGATCAGGAGGCAGACGAAGAGCGTTTTGCGGACCTCAGCTCTTTACTTTTCGACCAGGCATCACTCGCAGCCGGCGATGCACTCGAGGATCCCGCGAGTTTCGTGAGTCGGCTAAACAAGTTGCTACTAGAACTCTCCAATTAAGGATATGCCGCAATCCTTGTCTTTTAGAGCCCTCAACGGTGAGCGACTGAGGGCTTTTTCTTTTGCGCGCAAGGGGCTTGCTGGCAAGGCAGTGGTATTCAAGCGATAACCGTGAATAAACTGATCTTAATGCGTCATGGCGAGGCTGAGAGATTTGCCAGCGGCGGGGATCGTCTTAGAGAGTTAACGCCCTTCGGGCGCGATTCCATTCAAACAGTCAGCTTACAGCTGTTGCAGTCCATTCCGGATATCGTAGATCTGGAATTTTCCGTGGGGTCCAGCGGCTATACCAGAGCCCAAGATACGAGAAGTATTGTCGAGAGTAT
>CAZDEW010000119.1:0-8069 GCA_964504585.1 uncultured Pseudomonadales bacterium
CCCTGATTGCGGGGCTCTTCCTGACACCAGATTACTTCTTTGAGGTTACTGTAATCCCGAATTACTGTGAGCAACTCGCTGTCAGGAAATGGATACAGCTGCTCGATCCTAACGATCGCAATATGCTGCAACTCCAGTTCACGTCGCTTGTCGCGCAGCTCGTAGTAAATCTTGCCCGAACACAAAATAACGCGACTGACTTTGTCCGCTTTCAATTCGTCGGTTTCAGCGAGCACGTTGTGGAAAGAGCCGTCTGCCAGCTCCTCCAGCGAAGACTCGGCATGCTTGTGCCTGAGCAGGCTCTTCGGCGACATAACAACCAGCGGCCGACGCAGTGGGCGTATAGCCTGACGACGCAGCAAATGGAAAATCTGGGCAGACGTCGAAGGCACACAAACCTGCATATTCTGCTCAGCACAGAGCTGCAGGAAGCGCTCCAGCCTCGCCGACGAGTGCTCGGGACCCTGCCCTTCGTAGCCGTGCGGCAAGAGCATCGTCAGGCCGCAGAGTCGGCCCCACTTTTGCTCACCGCTAGTAATAAACTGATCGATAACAATCTGTGCACCGTTAGCAAAATCGCCAAACTGGGCTTCCCAAATAACCAGACCTTTTGGGCTTGTCGTCGCATAACCGTATTCAAATCCCAGCACCGCCAGTTCTGACAGCAGTGAATCGTAGATTTCGAAATCTTCATCAGCGCCAATTTGCTTGAGCGGAATATAGGTCTCTGCATTCTTCTGGTCATGCAGCACCGCATGCCGGTGAGAAAACGTACCTCGCCCGACATCCTGCCCGGTAATACGTACAGGATATCCCTGCTCGAGTAGCGTGGCATAGGCCATGGTTTCTCCGAAACCCCAGTTCCCAGCCATCGCGCCCGCAGCCATTTTTTTACGATCTTCGATAATTTTGCTGACCTGTCGCTGTACGCTAAACCCCTCGGGTATCTCGTTAACCTTATTCGCCAGCTCCTGCAGCTTGTCGAGCGGATAGCTGGTATCGCCTCTGACTTGCCAGTCATGCCCCAGATAGGGAGACCAATCGACAAAAAGACCTTCGTTGGGCTCTTTGACCAAACTCTTCACCACGTGGTCGCCTCGCTCCAGCGCGTCGCGATATTCATCTTCGATCAGCTTGGCCTGCGCTTCTGTGATCACACCCTCGGCAACTAACTGTTTTGCGTAAAGCGTGCGCGTAGTCGCCAGACTTTTAATCACCGCATACATGAGCGGCTGTGTGCCCGAGGGCTCATCGGCCTCGTTGTGGCCACGGCGGCGATAGCAAACCAGATCGATAACCACATCGCGCTTAAACTGCTGACGGTAGTCAAACGCCATTTGCGTCACGAATAAAACGGCCTCGGGATCGTCACCGTTAACGTGAAAGATTGGCGCCTGCACCATTTTTGCAATATCGGTACAGTACTCGGTAGAGCGCGCATCCTCCGGTTTGGATGTGGTGAATCCCACCTGATTGTTAATCACGATATGAATGGTGCCACCGGTATTGTAGGCGCGGGTCTGCGACATCTGGAATGTCTCCATGACCACACCTTGACCCGCGAACGCAGCATCACCGTGCATTACGATGGGAACTACCTGATCGCGATCCCAGTTCTTGCGTCGGTCCTGACGGGCGCGCACAGAGCCCTCTACAACCGGAGAAGCGATTTCCAGATGCGAGGGGTTAAAGGTTAGCGCGAGGTGTAACTCACCGCCGGACGTCATGACATTGGAGCTGAACCCGGAGTGGTACTTTACGTCGCCAGAGGAAGTGAACTTGGTTTTACCGTCAAACTCGTCAAAAAGTTCAGCTGGCAGTTTGCCCAAGGTATTGACTAACACATTGAGTCTGCCGCGGTGGGCCATGCCCAGCACCACTTCTTTGGCCTCGCAGGAGCCAGCGCGTTGAATCAACTCGTCGACCATGGGTATCAGACTTTCGCCGCCCTCAAGCCCAAAGCGCTTAGTACCGGGATAGCGTGAACCCAGATATTTTTCCAGGCCCTCGGCGGCGGTTAGTCGTTCCAGAAGGTGGATTTTGGTATCCACACTGAATTCCGGCTTTGAACGCACACCATCCATTCGCAGCTGGATCCACTGTCGCTGCTCGGTGTCGACGATGTGCATAAACTCAGCCCCTACCGAACCGCAGTAGGTCGCTTCCAGCGCAGCGACGATCTCTTTAAGCGTCGCGCGCTCTTTACCAATATAGAAAATACCAGTCTGGAATTCGGTGTCCAGATCAGCACCGCTCAAGCCGTGGTAGGCGAGCTCAAGATCGGGAACCTCTTCTCTGGGCGCGAGGTTGAGGGGGTCAAGGTGGGCCTTCTGGTGGCCTCGCTGGCGATAGGAGCTGATCAGTCGAACAACGGCAACCTGCTTCTTCTCGTGGTCGGAGGCAAAACTGTCGGCAACCGTGGCGCTGACGGTTCCACTCTTTTGAAATGCGAGCTCGCGAAAATGCGCGCGAATGGTGCCGTGAGGCACATCGGGGAGTATATTGCTCTCTAGCCGCGGCAGTTGGTCAAAGACGTCGCGCCACTCGGGAGGTATATCGTTGGGGGACTCAAGATAAGATTCGTACATCGCCTCAACATAGTCGGCGTTACCACCAGACAGATGAGAGGAGCGCCACCATTGCGCCATATCGACGATTTTTGCACCTGAACGAGCCATAAAATCCGCGCCTTGCCAAAATTCAAAAGGTCCATAAGCGCCGGCGGCCATTCAATAAAAACGTAAGGGTTTGCCTTCCAGTGCTCGTGCTTACTCATTGAGTTTAAACAGCTACTAAGCAGTCACAAGCTACAAATTCGCGATCATAGCAACACAACACTGTTTTTATAGCTGCAATATCAAAATATTTTGATATTGCAGCTTAAGCGGTTATTTGTTGATCTAAGTTGCTAATGGGAAAGCAATTTTTTGCTCTCGGCGACTGCAGACATTCGCAAATACAAGCCTCGCGACCAGAGCAAGCAGCCACTAAAGCCTTCAGTGGCGGGCGCGCAGAGAAAAACCGGGGAATTGCACCACTACAGGGCTCAGCACGGGAATAAACCCGTGCTGAGCTGATTGAAGACAATAAAGAGGGTGAGGGAAAGCGGCTGCGAACGCTAGCGGCTGACTAACATCGAGCGGATATGACCGATAGCCTTAGTGGGGTTGAGGCCTTTGGGGCAGACCGAGACGCAATTCTGAATACCGTGGCAGCGAAAAACGCTAAACGGATCTGACAGGCTCTCGAGGCGCTCCTCTTTTTCAGTGTCGCGGCTATCGGCAAGGAAGCGGTAGGCTTGGAGCAGCCCGGCAGGGCCAATAAACTTGTCTGGATTCCACCAAAACGAGGGGCAACTGGTCGAACAACATGCGCAGAGTATGCATTCGTAGAGGCCGTCCAGTTTTTCACGATCTTCAGGCGACTGAAATCGCTCAATACCGGATTCGGGCACATCTGCCTGCAGATAGGGCTTAACCTTCTCGTATTGCGCGTAGAACTGGCTCATATCAATAACCAGATCGCGAATCACCGGCAGACCCGGCAAAGGTCTCAGCACGAGCTTGTTTTTCTTGACCACTTCAGAAAGCGGTTTGATACAGGCCAGACCGTTCTTCCCGTTCATATTCATGCCATCCGAGCCGCACACGCCTTCGCGGCAAGAACGACGGTAGGCCAAAGAAGGATCTTCCGCCTTGAGCAACTCAAGCACGTCGAGCACCATCAGATCTTTACCACCCGTATCGACCTGGTAGTCTTTCATGTAAGGCGCAGAATCAACCGCAGGATCGTAACGATAAACGCTGACATTCAACATACTCTAGACCTCATTACCCACGCTTAATATCGAAGGTTTTAACTAATTCCTGAATTAAACAACCATTGCAGTAAAAGCCCGGCAGCCTTAGTAGACTCGCACCTTGGGCTCGAAGGTATCGACCGTTAGTGGCTTGAAGTTAACGCCACGCTTGCCGACCTGCTTGGTCTGTGCCGAATAAATCGAGTGGCACAGCCAGTTTTCATCATCGCGCTCCTGGAAATCATCGCGCGCATGAGCACCGCGACTCTCTTTACGCACGTTAGCCGAGATAGCGGTTGCCTCGGCAACTTCAAATAGATTCTGCAGCTCAAGCGCTTCAATACGCGCGGTATTGAAGGCCATGCTCTTGTCTTCCAGCGACACATTCTCGATGCGCTCGCGCATGTCTGCGAGTTGTTTCACACCCTCATCCATCTTGTCGCCGGTGCGGAATACACCAAAGTATAGCTGCATACAGTTCTGCATCTCTTTGCGCAGCGCCGCAACCTTCTCGCCGTTGCCGGGCCCCTGATCAAGCCGGTTAATACGACTGAGAGCCGCTTCGATATCTGATTCACTCGCCTCGCGGTGCTCAATACCCTGGCCAAGTGCATCCTCAATAAACAGGCCAGATGCGCGGCCAAACACCACCAGATCGAGCAGAGAGTTTCCGCCGAGTCGGTTGGCCCCGTGCACCGAGACGCAGGCTATCTCTCCGCAGGCATACAGTCCTTCAACAATCTTGTCCTGCCCCTCAACATGGTCAATGGCCTGTCCATGAACATTGGTCGGTATTCCACCCATCATGTAGTGGCAGGTTGGCACCACAGGGATCGGTGCATAGACGGGATCAACATGTGCAAACGTCTCCGACAGCTCACAAATACCCGGGAGACGGGAGTGCAACACTTCCTGACCGAGGTGGTCGAGCTTCAGGAATACGTGATCGCCTTCGGGACCGCAGCCACGGCCTTCCAGAATCTCGAGTACCATCGAGCGCGCTACAACATCACGCCCGGCAAGATCCTTGGCATTAGGCGCATAGCGCTCCATAAACCGCTCGCCATCTTTATTGATCAGGTAGCCACCTTCACCGCGGCAACCCTCGGTCACCAGCGTGCCCGCACCATAAATACCGGTGGGGTGGAACTGCCACATCTCCATGTCCTGAACGGGAACGCTGGCACGCAGCGCCATGCCAACACCATCGCCGGTGTTGATGTGCGCGTTGGTCGTTGAAGCGTAGATTCGCCCGGCGCCACCAGTGGCAAATACGGTCGCTTTGGATTTCACGTAAACGGTTTCGCCGGTCTCAATACAGATCGCGATAACGCCGACAATCACGCCATCCTGATTTTTGACCAGGTCGACGGCAAACCATTCGTTCAGGAAGACCGTGTTGTTTTTGATATTCGCCTGATACAGCGTGTGCAGCAAGGCGTGGCCCGTTCGATCCGCCGCAGCGCAGGTTCGCGCAGCCTGACCACCGGTGCCAAATTCTTTTGATTGCCCCCCGAAAGGTCGCTGGTAAATACGTCCATTCTCGGTACGACTAAAAGGCAAGCCCATGTGTTCGAGCTCAAAGATAGCCTCGGGACCAACGCTGCACATATATTCGATAGCATCCTGATCGCCGATATAGTCTGAGCCCCTGACGGTATCGTACATGTGCCAACGCCAATCATCGTTGGGGTCGGCACTGGCAATTGAGCAAGTGATGCCACCCTGCGCCGACACCGTGTGCGAACGGGTCGGAAACACTTTGGTTATTACAGCGGTTTTATAACCGGACTGGGCAAGCTGGAAGGCCGCGCGCATTCCCGCACCACCGCCACCTACGATTACGCCGTCATATTCAAGTGTTCTAAGTTTGGTCATTCTTTATACTCAGTTGTTTCTGATGGGCCTTTGTCAGGCAAAAGGGACACTGAAACGCACCACTCTCGCCGCTGCAGCTTCAACTGTCGCTGTAGCGCCTCGCTTGCGTATCTCTATCTCTAGCAAACGCAAGTGACGTAGCGCGGGATAAGCTGTGGCAACGCAGCAGCGCCCGCTTTGGTCATGGACCACCTGAGTTGGTCAATGAACGTTGAACTGCGCTGCGTGAAAAACCCAAAAACGGTGTAAATACGTTGAGTTGGGCGCGCAGGATTATAGGGCACGACTCACTTAAATAAAACTCAGCTGTTGACGAAATACCACCTGATTCTCTATCGCTCACGTGAAAAGCCGGCCTTGGGCGACCCTGAACGGGATGGCGAGTTGGGCGCACGGGATTTGACAAAACAATCGTTCGCTATATAGTTGTGCCGGTTATTTGAGGCGCTGTCAAAATTGAGCTTCAAGCTCGATTTCTGACATGCAGCCTTGCGATTGATCAAAGAATGAGGCTGCCATAGCTACACAGTCGGCTTAGGCAGCGTCGACACCAGAGGCCTCTGCTAGCTCGAAATCGGCCGAGCCAGAACATCCAGGGCAGCCAGAACAGAAAAGCGAAGTATCAGGCCTACTTTAGAGGCCCGGTCAAGCCTGTTTTTGACGCCGGTCAAGCCTGCTTTTGTGGCCCATATGAGGCCTATATTTGTTGCAGCATAAGCAGCATAAATTGTTGCAGGCCATGATTCTTGCAGATCATGTGCGGTCCAGATTGCGAAGGACACGTCAATTACCTCAAACCACTTACTGGCAAGTACGCGTTGGCAAGTACGCGACCAGCCCAAGACGAACTCGCGCGAGCGAAGAACGCCCAGGTTTGAGCCCGATCATAGCAGTGTGAGGCTGGCAGCTGCCGACTTAGAATGGCAGGCAAGCAGCCATTAAGCAGATTTCGAGCAGGTATAGCGGCGGACACGCAGCTCAAGGCCACGCCAGCTCTTTCATCTTGAACCTGTTTTTTATACGATTGTTGTAGAGAGACAGTTTTCAGGCCGACAAACAAACATTGAGATTGAACTATGCCACCAGAATCGACCAAGTCCGCTGTAATGACCTTGCCAGATGGCACCAAACTTGAATTGCCCATTTATAGCGGCACCCTCGGTCAGGACGTCATTGACGTAGGCGCGCTCACCAAGTCGGGCTGCTTTACCTACGACCCGGGTTTTGTTTCGACGGCATCATGCGAATCCGAAATCACCTTTATTGACGGTGGCAAGGGCGTTCTACTGCACCGCGGTTATCCCATCGAGCAGCTCGCCGAGAAATCAAGTTATCTCGAGACCTGCTATCTGCTGCTTTACGGCGAGCTGCCGAACCCTGCGCAAAAAGAAGAGTTTGAAGCCCTGATCACCAAACACACCATGGTGCACGAGCAGCTACGCACGTTTTTCACCGGCTTCCGGCGCGATGCGCACCCCATGGCCATTCTGTGTGGCGTCGTGGGCGCGCTCTCGGCGTTCTATCACGACTCTCTCGATGTTTCTGACTCCAGACACCGGGAAATTGCAGCGTTCCGCCTGATCGCCAAGATGCCAACGCTGGCAGCGATGAGCTACAAGTACAGCATCGGCCAACCGTTCATGTACCCGCGCAATGATCTGAACTACGCCGAGAATTTCCTCTACATGATGTTTGGCAACCCCTGTGAAGATTTCGTGGTTAACCCCGTGCTTGCACGCGCCATTGACAAAATTTTCCTGTTGCACGCCGACCATGAGCAAAATGCCTCGACGTCTGCAGTGCGACTGACTGGCTCTTCAGGAGCCAACCCCTTCGCCTGTATCGCGGCTGGCATCGCTGCACTGTGGGGCCCCTCGCACGGCGGCGCCAATGAAGCTGTGCTGGATATGCTCGAGGAAATTGGCGACGAATCGCGCATCGATGAGTTTGTAGCCAAAGCCAAAGACAAGGCAGATCCTTTCCGCTTGATGGGCTTTGGGCACCGCGTTTACAAGAATTTCGACCCCAGAGCCAAGGTTATGAAGGAAACTGCCGATGAAGTCTTAGCGGAGCTTGGCCTAGAAGACGATCCTTTGCTGAAGATCGCTAAACGCCTCGAAAAAATCGCTCTGGAAGACCCGTACTTCGTTGAGAAAAAGCTCTACCCAAATGTCGACTTCTACTCCGGCATTATTCTCAAAGCTTTGGGTATACCCACGAGCATGTTTACAGTAATGTTTGCCGTCGGTCGCACACCCGGTTGGATAGCGCACTGGCACGAAATGCACTCTGCGCCGTTCAAGATCGGCCGACCTCGCCAGCTTTACCTGGGCAGCAAGAACAGGGACTACCCTGGCTAAACCGCAAACTGGCTTAAACAGAGCACTAAACA